>DATJAV010000295.1:0-13492 GCA_035515835.1 Allostellaceae bacterium | reverse complement strand
GCACCTGGGCTCTCGTCGGCTCGAGGTCGAGGAGCTCGCGACAACATGCAAGAGCCTCGCTCGAACGGCCGGCCCGGTAAAGCGCGACCGCCGTTGTCCAAAGCCGCAAACGATCGCTGCCAGCGTCATCGTTCATGTCGGTTGATCTAACGAAGGCAAGCGGTCCAGCGCTGCGCCAATTTCGACGGGGTGATCGGCGGTAGTCGCATAAGCGTGGACCAGCGAGACCGGATTCCAGTCCGGATCAACCTCGACGGCGCGCTTGCACATCGGGAATGCACAGGATGCACATTAATTATGCGCAGCCTCACGGAGTGCATGCACATTCGGAATGCAATGATGCCCATCAATTATGGACAGCACCCAGCATGACGCGATCTTCGATCGTGAGCGCGATCTGCCGCTCCTCCGGCGTCATGTCGGTCTCGTAGACGATCGCCTGGTTGCGCCGCGCGTTCGGCGCGCCGAGCTTTGCCGCGACACCGTAGAGAAGATAGGCCGGGACCGGGTCTTTCGGCATGCCCACACCCTTCAGATGGCACCAGGCGAGGAGCTCCGTCGCGCGCTCATCGCCGGCTGCGGCGCGGTCCCGCAGGAGCGCGATGTCGTGTGCAGCGGCGGCGCCGCTCTGGAGCCGGACAGCGACCGCGGCGAGCGGATCGGTCGGGATTGCGCTCGGCGCCGCCGAACGCGGCGGCGCGGCCGAACGCGGCGGCGCCGCTTTGGCCGCGTGCTGCCGCGGCGCCGCGGCGACGGGCGTCGCCACGGATTCGGCCTTGGGCGGCGTCGTTCCCGGCGTCGCGTCGTAGCACAGGGCGCCGGGATCGTTGAGGCACTGATAGCGCCCCTCGAGACTGTAGAACTGCGCCCGCGACGGCGCCGCGGCGACGCAGAGCGCCAGTACCAAAAATCCAACCGAGCCGATGCCAAGGGGCCAGGGCGCCAAGGCGCGTCGCTCGTCGCTGCGGGCGATTTGCATAAGTCCTCTCCGACGCGGTCCAAGGAGCAACGGCCGTGCCACGCGCGGCGCCGGAGAATCCGCATGTCGCCGCGATCCTGGAGAGCGCTTGCGGCAAGAATTGCCGGGTCGAAAAGCGGCGGCTGAAAGATATTGCCGGGCTGGTCTAGGCCATGCCGAGCGCCTCGAGCAGCGGCGCAAGCTCGCCGCGGAAGGCCTCCCAGCGCGCGACGCTGCTGGCATAGAGCGGGCGGCGCACCTGGTTCATGCTGGCGGTTCGAACGACCTGGACCCCGTGGTGGAAGTTGAGGCAAGCGTCGTCCCAGGGCAGGCCGCAAAACGCCGCCAGCCGCCGCGCCTCGGTCTCGAGATTGCCGACGACACTCTCGTAATCGATCTCGATGAAGCGCTCGCTCGGCAGCACGGCGCGCCAATGCGCCATGAGCTTGGCGTAGCTCTGGTAATATCGCCCGAGTTCGCGCAGGTCGTAGGTGAACTCCTGGCCGGTGGTGAAAAGCTTCGAATAGCAGGAAAGGCACGTGTCGACGGGATTGCGCCGGCAATGAATGATGCGCGCCTCCGGCAACATCAAATGAATGAAGCCGGCATAGCGGAAATTGTTCGGCATCTTGTCGATGATGCGCCGCACGCCCGCCGGCGCCGCAGCCGTGGCGAGCGCCAGATAGCGCCACCCGAGCGCCCCGAGCCGGTCGCGGGTGAGCCCGGCGACCACGTCCGGGTAAGGACCGCCGAGCTCGCCGACCACGCGCTCCAAGTGACGCGGCTCGCCGGCCGCATGGACGCCGGGCAGCGCGGCGAGGATCTGCTGCACCAAGGTTGTGCCCGAGCGCGGCACGCCGAGGATGAAGATCGGCACCTCCGAAGGCTCGCCCGCGCCGCGTCGCGCCGCGAACAGCGCGCTCGGGAACGCCACCGCCACAGACGCCATCCAGCGCTCGTCGATGGCAACGTCGTAGCTGAAGGTGGCGCGCTTCCGCCGGCTGCCTTCATTCAGATGCTGAAAGGCGCGCGGCGCGTCCCTGACGTCGAGATAGGCCTTGCCCAGCGCGTAATGCAGGAGCACGCGATCCTCGGCGCGCTGGCGCGCCGAGCGCGGGCGGTTGCGACTCCCGTTCGAGGCCAAGAGCTGCTCCATGGCGGCGATGTCAGGATGGCCGGGCGTGTAGCTCGTCATATCCGCGCGAGCGTACCAGGCGGTCGCCAGCTCAGGCTCGCCCGCCAGCGCCGCGGCAAGCGCCGCCGCGCCCTCGGCGCTGCGGCCGGATTCCAGCAGCACCGCCGCCTTGTTGGTGAGCGCCGCTCCGGGATGCGGCATCAGACGCGCCGCCTTCTCGAAGGCTTGGAGCGCCTCTTCGTCGCGGCCGAGCGCGTGACAGAGGAGACCCAGCATGTTCTGCGCCTCGCCGTCCTCGGGTGTCAGCGCCACCGCCTGTCGCGACGCGGCCAAGCCTTCCTCGAAGCGATCGAGCCGGCGCAGCGCCTCGGCGCGCGCGAGCAAGACGCGGCTGCTCTTGGGCGCCAATGCAATGGCTTGATCGAGCCATTGCAGGGCGGCCGCATGGCGCGCGAGCCCGGCTTCGGCGAGCGCGGCATAGACATAGGCGCCGACCAGGGCCGGCTCGCGCGCGATAGCGCGGCGGGCATGCTCGAGCGCCGCCTCAAACTGTCCGAGCTCACCCAGCACCGAGGCCAAGTTGCTGTGCGCCGCGGTATTCTCGGCGTCGAGCGCGAGCGCGCCATCATAGGCCTCGACGGCCGCCGGCAGATCGCCGAGGCGCTGGCGCACGATGCCGAGATTGTTGCGGGCCTCGACCGATCCGGGCTGCAGCGCGACGACCTGTTCGAGCGCGGCGCGCGCCTCGGCGAGCTCGCCGGTCGCGAAGAGCACGAGCGCCAGACGGTGGCGGGCGACCGCCGAGGCGCCGGGCGCGGCCAAGGCACGCCGTGCCGTCGCTTTCGCCTCGGCCAATCGCCCCAATCCCTGATAGAGCTCAGCGAGATCGTCGAGCATGCCGGCAGTCGCATCGGCGGCGGCGCAAGAGCGCTGGAAACAATCGAGAGCGACGCTCGGCTTGCCCTGAGCGCGCGCGATCACGCCCAGCAGGTGAAGGGCGCGCCCCTCTTGCGGCGCCGCCGCCAGGATCTTGCGGCACATGGCTTCGGCACCGTCGGCATCGCCCGACTGCCAATGATGGAGGGCCTCGGCGAGCGACGGAGGCAAAGCCATGGTTTGCGGCACACGCTCCGCGGCTATCGCCCGAGCAAGCCCTTCAGCGCGTCCGCAGGGTTCTTCTTGATGGCGCCCTCGACGCCCTTGGCGCCGCCCTTCAACAGCTCGCTGCCCATGCCGGCCAGGTCGGGCTGATAGGAGAGATTGTCCCAGGGACCCTTGATGTTCACCGCCACAGCGACGCCGGCGAGGCGCGGCGTCACCTTGTAATCGACGGTGCGGCGCGGCAGGTCGATCGTCCCGGCGCCGGTCATCGGCACATCCGCGGATTTCAGCTGCAGGTCGTTGTTGTGCGCGATGCCGTTGACGATGGTGAAGGTGCCGGTCAGCGAGGTGAAATCGGTCTCCTGCGTGCTCTTCGAGCCGCCCTCGAAGGCCGAGCCGACGTTCTTCACCATGGCCACCAGATTCATTCCTTTGATCTTGCCGTTGGCGACGTTGAGATTGCCGTTGCCGCCCAGCGTGCCGATGATGTCGCGCTCGCTCTTGCCATGTCCGGTGACGTTGAAATTGATCGCGCCGACGCCGCTCAGGCGGTCCATCGCCATGTAGTCTTTGAGCAACGGCTCCAGTTGCACCTGGCTTAGAGCGACCTGGGCCTCGATCGCGGGCACGCTGCCGCTGCCGTCGACCACGACCTTGCCCTTGCCGCTTCCTTGGTAGAGCGCGAGCTGGGCAAGATCGGCCTCGAAGCGCCCGTCCTTCAGATGCATCGCGAGCGCGCTCTTGCCGATCTGGAGCTTGCGATAGAGCAGCGAATTGGCGGTGAGATTGAAATCGATGTCGGCCGCCTTGAGCGCGCCGAGCTCGAGCGGCGTGTCGCTCCAGCCTGCCCCGCCGCCGCTGCTTTTGGCGGCCGTCTCCGGCGCGAGGTAGGGATTGACGTCGAGCTTGTCGACGTCGAGCTTGCCTTTGAGCGAGGGCCGCGCGCCGCCGGTGTCGACTGCGAGCTCGCCCTGGGCATTGATCTGGTCGAGCGAGAGCTTCGCTTCGCTGAAGCCGATCTTGTTGCCGGCATAGGAGACCTTGCCGGAGATCGCGAGCAGGCCGAAGCCGGTGCCCGGGGCGTTGAACGCCACTCCCGCCCATTGCGCCAAGCCGCGCACCGACGGCACCTTGAGCGAGACCGTGCCGTCGAGCTTCAAGGGCGTGGTGCCGGCGGCGCTGCCGCTGAAGTCGAAGGCGACCGGCTTCGAGTCGAGCTTCACCGTCGCCGCGCTGCCTTTCTCCCGCATCAGACTGCCGGGGTCTGCGACCGTCATGGTGAGCGACATCTTCTCGCCGCGATAGACCGCCGATCCGTCAGCCTTGAAGGGGCTGTCGAGGCCCGGCAGCGAGAGCCGCATGCTGACCTTGTCGAGCTCGAGCTTTTCGCCGCTGCGCTGGTCGACATAGCTCAGCGTGCCGTTATCGAGACCGACATCGTCGAGCTCGAGCCCGCTGAGGCTGGCGCCGCCGCCGCCGGCAGGGGTTGCCGGCGCGGCCGGTGCGGGTGACGTGGGCTTGGCGGCAGCAGCCGCCGCCCCAAACTGCCAGTTGGGCCGACCTTGCTTGTCGATCTCGAGGTTGATGACGGGATCGACCAGCGTCAGCTTGGCGATCTCGACCCGGCGGCTCAGCAGCGGCATCAGCTTCAAGGCGACATCGAGCTTGGAGAATCTCGCCATGTCGGGGCTGCTGGCGCCCGGCGGATTGGAGAAGGAGACGTTCTGCGCCACGAGCGCAATGCTGGGCAGGATCGAGAAGGAAACCGGGCCTTCAACACGAAGGTCGCGGCCGGTCGCCTCTTTCACCTTGGTGACGAGCTCGGCCTTGAGCGAGTCGACCGGGACGAAGAAGGGAATGGCGACGACCGCGATAACCAGCAGAAGGACAAGGATGCCCACCCCGATCAGAAGCTTTTTCATGGCTTGCGCTCCCCTGGCCGATGCAGCGACCGTTCTGGTTGCCCGATCTTACTACCAAGCGATAAGACGCGCGACAGCACCGGTGCGTTCCCGGCCGCGGCGAGATTGACAGCCGGCGGAAGCGGCGCATACGACTCTCGGGCATCGCCGTCTTGCCCAGGACTCCCTTTGACCCAGCTCGATGACACCGCGCGCCTCGGCGTTGATATCGGCGGCACCTTCACCGACGTGGCGCTGGAGGCGGAGGGGCGGCGGTGGACCGCGAAGACCCTGACGACGCCACGCGCCCCCGAAGAGGGCGTGCTCCAAGCGGTCCACGCCGTGCTCGCCGAGGCGGGGCTCGCGCCCGCCGCGATCACGCTCATCATTCACGGCACGACGCTCGCCACCAATGCCCTCATCGAGCGCAAGGGCGCGAAGACGGCGCTCCTCACCACCGAGGGCTTTCGCGACACTATCGAGATCCGCCACGAGAACCGCTTCGAGCAGTACGACATCAACATCGACCTGCCGCCGCCGCTGGTGCCGCGGCGGCTCCGCTTCCCGGTGCGCGAGCGCATCGACGCCCAGGGCCGGGTGCTGGTGCCGCTCGAGGAATTGGATGTCGAGCGCATCGCCGCGGCGCTCGCCGCCCAGGGGGTCGAGGCGGCGGCGGTGGGCTTTCTCCACAGCTTCACCAACCCCGCCCATGAGCGGCGCGCCGGCGAGATCCTGGCGCGGCGCCTGCCGCAGCTTCCGGTGACGCTCTCCTCGGAGGTCTCGCCGGAGATGCGGGAATACGAGCGCTTTTCCACCGCCTGCGCCAACGCTTATCTGCAGCCCTTGATGGGCCGCTATCTCGCCGATCTCGAGCGCGGCCTCGCCGCCGCGGGCTTTCTCTGCCCGCTCCTGCTCATGCTCTCGGGCGGCGGCCTCGCCACGGTGGCGACGGCGATCCGCTTTCCCGTGCGCGTCGTCGAATCCGGTCCCGCGGGCGGCGCCATTTTCGCCAGCCACATCGCGCGCCAATGCGCGCTCGACCGCGTGCTCTCCTTCGACATGGGCGGCACCACGGCCAAGATCTGCTTGATCGACGAGGCACGGCCGCAGACCAGCCGGCTTTTCGAGGTGGCGCGGGTCTATCGCTTCAAGAAGGGGAGCGGCCTGCCGCTCCGCATTCCGGTCATCGAGATGGTGGAGATCGGCGCCGGCGGCGGCTCGATCGCGCGGGTCGACGCGCTCTCCCGCATCAGCGTCGGCCCCGACAGCGCCGGCTCCGAGCCGGGTCCGGTCTGCTACGGCCGGGGCGGCAGCGCCCCCACCGTCACCGATGCGGACCTGGTGCTGGGGCGGATCGATCCCGCGACCTTCTCCGGCGGCAAGCTCGCCCTCGACCGCGGCGGCGCCATAGCGGCGGTCCGGCGCGACATCGGCGAGAGGTTGCAGCTCTCGGCGGAGATGGCGGCGCTCGGCATCAGCGAGATGGTCGACGAAAACATGGCCAATGCGGCCCGCGTCCACGCCATCGAGAGCGGCAAGGACGCACGCGATCGCGTGCTGATCGCCTTCGGCGGCGCGGCGCCGCTCCATGCCGCGCGCGTCGCCGAGAAGCTCGGCATGTCGCGGATTCTCATTCCGGCCAATGCCGGCGTCGGCTCGGCGGTGGGCTTCCTGCGCGCACCCGCCGCCTATGAGATCGTACGCAGCCACTTGCAGCGCCTCGGCCGCTTCGATGCCGCCGCGGCCAACCGGCTGCTGGCGGAGATGCGCACCGAGGCCGAGGCGATCGTCCGCCAGGCCGCCGGCGATGCCGCGCTCGAGGAGCAGCGCTCGGCCTTCATGCGCTACCAGGGGCAGGGCCACGAGATCGCCGTGAGCCTTCCGGTCCGGCCCTACCGCGCCGAGGACGCGGCGATGCTGCGCGCCGCCTTCGAGGCGGCTTATCGCGCGCTCTACAGCCGCATCATCCCCGGCGTCGAGGTCGAGGTTCTGAGCTGGGTCACGGTGGTGCGCGCGCCCGCGGTCGGCGGCGGCGACGTCCCCGCAACGGAGACGCCTTACGCGCCGGCGCCCAAGACGCAGCGCAGCGTCTTCGATCCCGCGACCGGCGAGGCGATCCTGGTGCCGATCTATTGGCGTCCCGAGCTCAAGCCCGGCGCGCGCGTCAAGGGGCCCGCGGTCATCGCCGAGGACGAGACCTCGACGGTGGTGAGCCGGCTCTTCACGGCGGCGATCGACGGGTTCGGATATATCCGGCTGGAGCGGGTGAAGGGAAGCGAACCTTCATTCAGTGGCAGCACGTAAAGCGAAGGGTGTGGTTCGCGGCGTTTGATCCAGATCAACGACGCCGGCAACGGCAGATGCCAGGTATTTCGCGAGCGACCTCAGCCAGCCAATCGCGGGAGGTACCATGCATTTCGTCATCTCCGGCACGTCCGGTCCGACGGATCCGACACGAGCTATGTTGCCCTTCATCTTTGCGGCTTCCGCCGTGCAGGACGGCGACACGGTCACGCTCATGCTATTTCACGATGCCGTCCTCATGGCGGTCGAGGGGGCTGGAGCAAAGCTCGTGCCGGTCGGCCCGCCGAACCGCTACGAGGAAGTGGCTGCTCACGCCAAAGTGACGCTGTGGGCTTGCCGCCCTTGCGTCGATGCTCGGGGCCTTGCGCCGGCTTCGCTTGATCGGCGCGTGAAGCTCGGCGGCATGAACGAGTTTCATGCGGCGGCGAAGCAGCCCGATACCAGGGTCATCAGCTTTTAGTTCAGCCGCGCCTAACGCAATCCCACGCCACGCGGGTCGTTGTAGCTCTCGACGCCGGTGCCGCGGTAGAGGATCCGCGCGCTTTTCTCGGCGATGCGCTTGTGCAACGCCAACATGCCCGGATCCAAATCGGCGGCGGGCCGTGGCTCGAGCTCGAAATGGCCGAAGCGGTCCTGGCCGCGCACGAGCGTCGCACTGTCTTCGCCGACGACCTGGCGCACATGCGTCGGGATATAGCGAATGGCGAAACCGATGCGCCGGTCGCTCGAGGTGTTGGCGGGCGAGCCGTGGACGAGGCGCACATGGTGGAGCGACATCTCGCCCGGCTCGAGCGTGATCGCGAGCGCCTTGCTTTCGTCGGCCTCGACCGCGATCTCCTGGCCGCGGGTCAGAAGGTTGTGCTTGGCAAAAGTATCGCGATGCGGGAGCTGGTCCAGGCGATGCGTCCCGGGAATGACCTGCATTGCTCCGTTGCTGGAATTCGCCGAGGTGAAGGCGACCCAAGCGCTGACGACATCAGGGGTGCTGAGACCCCAGTAGGTCGAATCCTGATGCCACGAGACGAAGGACGGGCTCTCCCGCTCCTTGATGAAAAAGTTGCTGTTCCAGCACAGCAGATCCGGCCCGTAGAGATCCTCGACCGCATCCACGATGCGCGGATGCCGGATGAGATCGCCGAGCCAAGTGAAGAGGAGGTGAGATTTGTGCCGGAGGTCCCCTCGGAGCGGTCCGCCCGACGCCGCTTCGAAGCGCTCGAGGCGTCGCCGATATCCCAGCGCCTCTTCCGCCGGCATGACCCTGACCGGCGAAACGAATCCCTGCTCCCAAAACTGGTCGATCTGGGCTTGCGTCAAAATCTTGTGCATGCATCGAGCCGTATGCCAAGGGTATGTCACGGCCACTCTAATGCTGTTCCGAGGTGGAAGTCACGCCGCCGTATCATGGAAGCGGACGACTTCGAATAGAGCGCTCGACGCCTATCGCCTATGCCCGCGCCGTCCGAAGCAGCGGCGCAAGGCTGAAAGCATAGGCGCCTTGCCAGAGGGCGAAGAAGACGAGCAGGCTCTTGGGCACGCCGTGACCTTCCGTCTCGAACGACACCAGCAGCAGCAAGACGCCGAAGAGGGTGCCCGAGACGACCGGCAGGCCCAGAACCGCCGCCGCCGGAACGCGCAGCAGAAATTTGCTGGCGATGCCCAGCACAAGGCTGCCGGCGAGGCCGCCGAGCAAGCCGCCCATCGCCCAAGCGAGCACGTCCGGATTGGGGTGGTCGCGGTCGAGCCACAGAACGGTGAAGAACGCGGCGTGATAGGCGGCGAGGTAGCCGAGGCCGGAGGCGAGCACGTAGCCGAGAAAAGGGGCGGCGCCGATGCCGCGGCTGCGCCGGAGCGCCGTGCCGAAGACGACGCCGAAGACCAGGCCCGGGATGGTGCTTAGCGGCTGGACGATCGGAACGTCGTCGTGCGGCAGCAAGCTGTAATCGATGTCGAAGTCATCGAGAAGAACGAGCACGCCCCAGGCGAGGCTGCCGGAGAGGGCGCCGAGAAGACCTGCCGCCCTGGTGCTGATCGGCGACAACGGACGCGCGGCTCACGCCCGCTCGTCGAGGAAAAGGTCGACGCGGAGCGTCTCGCCGGGTTTCACAGCGTAGCCCGAGAAATCGCTGACGCCCGCCTCGCGCAGCACTTCCTCGTCGATCAAGAAGCGGCCCGTGAGGCTGCCGCGCGGCCGCGTCAGCACGTAATGCGCGGCGTCCGCCATGATCTCGGGCGTGCGTCCGGCCTCGGGCTGGGCGCCGGGAATGATCTGCAGCGCCGCCGTGGCGATGGTGGTGCGCGGCCAGAGCGCGTTGACGGCGATGCGCTCTGCGCGGAACTCCTCGGCCATGCCGAGGACGCACATCGACATGCCGTATTTGGCGATGGTGTAGGCGACATGCGGCTTGAACCAGCGCGGGTTGAGGTTGAGCGGCGGCGAGAGCGTCAGGATCTGCGGATTCTCGGCGCGCTTCAGATGCGGCAGGCAGGCCCGCGAGCAAAGATAGGTTCCGCGCGTGTTGATGCCGAGCATCAGGTCGAAGCGCTTCATCGGCGTCTCCAAGGTGCCGGTGAGCGAGATCGCCGAGGCGTTGTTGACGAGGATGTCGATGCCGCCGAAGCGCTCGACCGCCTGCTCGACGGCGCGGAGCACCTGGTCCTCCTCGCGGATGTCGGTCTGCACCGGGAGCGCCCGGCCCCCCGCGCGCTCGATCTCCTCGGCGGCAGTGAAGATCGTGCCGGGCAGCTTCGGATGGGGCTCCGTCGTCTTGGCGGCGATGACGACATTGGCGCCGTCCTTGGCGGCGCGGAGCGCGATCGCGAGGCCGATGCCGCGCGAGCCGCCGGAGACAAAGAGCGTCTTGCCTTTGAGGTCAGCCATCGCGCTCCTCCCGTCAGAATGCTTCCGCTTCGAGCTCCATCAGCGACTTGGCGCCGGCGGCGATGTTGGCGAAGAGCGCGTTCGTCTCCGGCAGCACGCGCGCCATGTAGAAGCGCGCCGTCGCGAGCTTCCCCTTGTAGAAGAGCGGCTCCTCGCCATTGGTCTTCTTGAGCGCGAGCTCGGCGACGCGTGCCCAGAGAAAACCGATGGCGACGAGCCCGAAGGCGCGGAGATACTCGGTGGCGGCGGCGCCGGCCTCGTCGGGGTCGACCATGCCTTTCTGCGCCACCAGCGCCGTCACCTGCTGCAGGCGGGCGAAAGCCTTCATCACCGGGCTGACGAATTCCTGGAGCTCGGGCTTGTCGGCATGCGCCTTGAGCCAGGCGTCGACGGGATGGAAGAAGCGGCGCAACAGGCGGCCGTTATGCATGGGAAGTTTGCGGCCGACGAGATCGAGCGCCTGGATGCCGTTGGCGCCCTCATAGAGCATGGTGATGCGGCTGTCGCGCACCAGCTGCTCCATGCCCCATTCGCGGATATAGCCGTGGCCGCCGAAGATCTGCACGCCGAGATTGGTCGCGGCGAACGCATTGTCGGTCAGCATCGCCTTGATGATGGGCGTCATGAGGCCGATGAAGTCCTCGGCCTCCTCGCGCGCCTCGGGATCGGCATGGCGCTCGGCGCGGTCGAGCGCCAGCGAGACCCAGCCGGCGAGCGCGCGGGCGCCTTCGGTATAGGCCTTCATGGTGAGGAGCATGCGCCGGACATCGGGATGGACGATGATGGGATCGGCGGGCTTGTCGGGGAACTTGTCGCCCTTGAGCGAGCGGCCCTGAAGCCGATCCAAGGCGTATTGCCGCGCCGTCTGATAAGCGGTCTCGCCCAGCGCCAGGCCTTGCAGGCCGACGCCGAGGCGGGCCGCGTTCATCATCGTGAACATGGCGCGCATGCCCTTATGCGCCTCGCCGATCAAATAGCCTTCGGCGTCCTCGAAATTGATGACGCAGGTCGAGGACGCCTTGATCCCCATCTTGTGCTCGATCGAGCCGCAGCGCACGCCGTTGCGCGGGCCGACGGTGCCGTCCTCCTTCACCAGGAATTTCGGCACGATGAAGAGGCTGATGCCGCGGATGCCCGCCGGGCCGCCGACGATGCGCGCCAGCACGAGATGGACGATGTTGTCGGTGAGGTCGTGCTCGCCGGCCGAAATGAAGATCTTGGTGCCGGTGATGCGGTAGACGCCATCCTTCCCGCTGGGCTCGGCCTTGGTGCGGATCTGGCCGAGATCGGTGCCGCATTGCGGCTCGGTCAGGCACATCGTGCCGCTCCAGGTGCCGTCGACGAGATGCGGCAGGAATTTGCGCTTCTGCGCCGCCGTGCCGTGGCGGTGGATGGCGCTGTAGCAGCCGCTGGAGAGACCGGGATACATGCCGAAGGACATGTTGGCCGAGGACACCATCTCCTCGACGAAGAATTGCAGCGTGTGCGGCAGCCCCTGCCCGCCATACTCCGGATCGCAGGCGAGCGAGGTCCAGCCGCCTTCGCGGAAGAGCTTGTAGGCCTCGGGGAAGCCTTTGGGCGTGCGCACCACGCCGTTCTCGAAGGTGCAGCCCTCCTCGTCGCCGCTGCGGTTCAGCGGGAAGAGCACTTCCTCGCAGAGCTTGCCGCCCTCCTCGAGCACGGATTGGAGGAGATCGGGGGTCGCCTCCTCATAGCCGGGCAATGTCGCCAGCTCGCCGGCATCGAAGAGCTCTTGCAGGACGAAGCGGTATTCGCGCAAAGGCGCCTTGTAGATGGTCATGGGAAGCGGTCTCCGTCGGGCATGAGAGCGATCAATTGCGCAGGGGCTTGCCCGTCTCGAGCATGTGCTCGATGCGGGCGAGCGTCTGGGGCTGGCGGATGAGCGACTGGAAGGCGCGGCGCTCCAGCGCCAAGAGCTGATCCTCGCTCGTCTCCTCGGTGATGTCGGTCTCGCCGCCGCTCAGCACTTCGGCCAGCTTCTCCGCCACCACCGCGTCATAGGGCGTGGCCTTCCCTTGGTTCACGAGCTCGGTGACGCCGAGCTTCAGCGCCGCGGCGCCGGTCGGCCCCGGCAGGTTGAGCGGCTGCGGCTTCGGCGGCTGGTAGTCCTTGGCGAGCTCCAGCGCGCGCGCCTTGGCGTCCGCCAGCAAGCGGTCGCGGTTCATGGTGATGCGGTCGGCGGGACGCAGCATCAGGCTGTCGCGCGCCTCGGCCGCCGAGCGCGAGACCTTGGCGAGCGCGATCGTCTCGAAGGTCTGCATCAGCGGCGGAATGGGGCCGCCGGGTCGCTTGGGATTGGTGAATTGCCGCGTCAGCAGCTCCTTGCAGCCGCCCCAGCCCGGCACCAGCCCGACGCCGGTCTCGACGAGGCCGATATAGCACTCGGCATGCGCCTGGACCGCGGCGCTGTGCAGCAGGATCTCGCAGCCGCCGCCGAGGGCCATGCCGGCGGGCGCGCTCACCACCGGGAAAGGCGCGTATTTCAGCGCCTTGTAGGTGTTCTGCCCGGCGGCCTCGCCGTCCTCGATGACCGGCCAGAGGGCGATATGGGCGGCGAAGAGACCGAGGCCGACATTGGCGCCGACCGAGAAATTCTCGCCCTCGTTATAGACCACCATCGCCTTGAAGGCGCCGTTGCTCTTCTTCACCGTGTCGAGGCCGCGCGCCACCATGGCCATGCTCTCGGGATCGAGGGCATTCATCTTGCTGTGGAACTCGAGACAAAGGACGCCGTCGCCGACGTCCCACAGGCTCGCCGAGCCGGTCCGCGCCAGCGGCTTCCCTTTGCGCTTCACGTCCTCGAGCAGCAGCACGCCGGGCCGGCGCCGCACCGGCGCATATCGTCCGTCCAGCGTCAGGAATTCGAGCTGGCCCTCTTGGACGCGATAGAAGGAGCGCTTCGCCGCTTGCTGCAGCAGCGGCGGCACGGCGATCTTCGCCTCTTTCAGGAGCGCGATCACGGTATCGGCGCCGATCTGATCGATGAGCTCGAAGGGCCCCCATTTCCAGGTGTAGCCCCAGCGCATCGCCTCGTCGACGGCGACGACGTCGTCCGCGATCTCCGGCACCAGCGCCGCGGCATAGGCGAGCGTCAGTGCCAGCACTTGCCGCGCATAGCGCGCGCCGCGATCGTCATGCGCCAGGAGCGCCGCAGGCTTCCGCTCGCCAAGGCTGGCGAGAACCGGCTCCACTGT
>DATJAV010000294.1:0-27090 GCA_035515835.1 Allostellaceae bacterium | reverse complement strand
CCGATGGCGAGAACGAGCGCCAGCAAGGAAACGGTGTTGGCCGAATAGCCAATGACCAGCATCACCGCGAATGTCCCGACGATCGACACGGGCACCGCGAGGAGGGGGATGAGCGTCGTTCGGAGCCGGCCCAGAAACAGGAATACGACGAGCGCCACGAGCGCGATCGCCTCGATCAAGGTGCGAATGACTTCATTGATGGTCGAGGTTACGAACACCGTCGAGTCGTAAAACACCTGGTAGGAGAGATCGGAAGGGAATCGTGCCGCCATCGCATTCATGGCCTCGCGGACGCGACGGGTTACGTCGACCGCGTTGGACCCGGGCGTTTGGTAGATGCCCAGGGCAGCCGCCGGCGATCCATTCAGACGGCTGTATCGATCCTGCGATCTTGCGCCCAACTCGACGCGCGCGACGTCCTTGATCCGAACGACGGAACCGTCGGGATTGGTTCGGAGGACGATGTTGGCGAACTCCTCCGGGCGCGTCAGGCGACCCTCGGTCTTGATGGTGAGCTGGAGTTGCTGGTCCTTCTCCACCGGCGCCGCGCCCACTCGTCCCAGCGCGGCGGGAGTGTTCTGGCCCTCTACGGCGGCGATGATGTCGTTCGGCGTCAAGCTGAACTGGGTGAGGCGGTCGGGATTGAGCCAGACACGTATCGAGTAGTCGAGCGGTCCGAAGAGAGTGACCTGGCCGACGCCGTTGATGCGCGAGAGCGTGTCGATGACGTTGATCGTCGCGTAGTTGCTGAGGTAGATGGCATCGTAGGTATGTTTGGGCGAGTAAAGCGCTATCACCTGCAGCAGTGCGGCGGATTTCTTGCGGACGGTGAGGCCTTCGCGCCCAACCTCGTCGGGCAGCTGGGGTATCGCGAGGCTGGCGCGGTTCTGCACGTTGACCGTGTTGATGTCGGGATTGGTGGCGAGCGCGAAAGTGACGTTGAGGGTGTAGCTGCCGTCGGCGCCGCTCGTGGATTGATAGTAGAGCGCATTGTCGACGCCGTTGACTTGCTCCTCGATGGGCTGCGCCACGGTCTTCTCGATCAATTCGGCGTCGGCGCCGGGGTAGTTTGCCGTCAGCGTCACCTGCGGCGGGACAATATCCGGGAACTGCGCGACCGGGATGGTCGCGATGGCGATGACGCCGGCCAGCGTGATCACGATAGCGATGACGAAAGCGAGCCGCGGCCGATCAATGAAAATATCCGAAAACACCGGATCACTTCCCTTGCACGACGCTGGCCGCCACCACCTGGCCGGGCCTCACTTTTTGTGTGCCGTCGACGATGACGAGGTCGCCTTCTTTGAGCCCCTGCGTCACGATGACGTCGCTGCCCTGTTCGCTGCCGGTCGTTACACGTCGGACCTCCACCTTCTTTGCTTCGTCGACCACCAGCACATAGCGGCCGCCTTGATCCGCCAGAAGGGCGGACTGGGGAACGACCAGTGCAGCGCGCGGCGCGCCTCGGTCGATGCTCACGGTGACGTATCCTCCGGGCACCAGAAGTCCCTGCGGGTTTGGCACCTGCGCTCGCACAGCGACCGTGTCCGTCGTGTTGTCGACCTGTATGTCCAGGAAGTTGGGGACGCCGAGCTCCGGATAGACGCTGCCGTCGGTCAACTTGATGTGGACGGCGATGGGCCCGTTCTTAGCGCCGCCCGCCTCCTCGAACCTGCGCTTATAGTCAAGGACATCGCCCTCGCTCGCCTGAAATATCACATAGATGGGATCCTGGCTGACGATCGTCGCCAGACTGCCCGAGGACGGCCCGACCAGATTGCCGATCGTGAAGTTGGCGATGCCGATGCGTCCATTGATCGGCGAGCGGATCTCCGTATAGCCGAGATTGATCTCCGCTTGGTCGAGCGCCGCCTGGGCCGCCATGATATCGGCCTGCGCCGATGCGTCGTCGGCCGCGCGCTGGTCGACGGCCGCTTGTGAGATGTTTTGGTTGCGGACGAGTTCCTTGCTGCGCGCGAGCTGCAGCGCCGCGTTGACCTCCGTCGCCTTTGCCTTGGCGAGCGTGGCGCGCTGCTGCTCGACGGCGGCTTTATAAGTATCCTGCTCGATGCGGAACAGAAGGTCGCCGGTCTTCACCGGCTGCCCCTCCGTGAAGTTGCGCTGCTCGATGTAGCCGGGGACTCGCGCGACGATGTCGACCTTGTCGATCGCCGTGACGCGGCCGATGTAGTCGTCCGACTCCGTCACCTGCCGGCTTGCCACGGGAACGACCGACACCGACGGGGCCGGCGGGGCGACCTGAGCGATCGCGGCAGGGCAAAAAGCAACCAATCCAAGCCCGGCGATAGCGACCGTCCAACCAAGGGGGCTGGCGCAGGCGTTGGTCCGCTGTGGTCGGGTGAAAGCGCTTCTTCCGCCGTCGCGGCACGTGGTCGGCGACGAGGTGCGGCGGAGGAGCACGCCGATAGCGCCGCCGCGTCGCGCTCGTGTTGGCGAGGCGCCAGGTGAGCCTTGCCCCGTGCGCACCGCTATCGTCTCGCTCATCGCGGGCTTCCTTAAAATCGCAGTCCGACTATCATGCAACGTTACGTGGTCGGCATTCGTGTGAAACACGGGTGATGACCTCGGACTTGGCCCTCCAACCGGCGATGTCATTCTCGACGAGTTGAAGGTGGAAGAGCGACGCAGCCAGATCCCTTGGGACGCCAATCGCCGACGCTGTAGGCCGTCCTTACTTACGTCAGCTTCACGGGAATGTCGATGTGCAGTTCTCTTGCCAGGTCAAAGGACTCCTTTCGGTTGCCGACACGAGCGTCATTCCGAATGCATGACCTCGACGATCTCATCAGTCGACGGCACTGCGTGCGCGAGAAACCGGTAATTGATCATGGCGGCCTGGTAGCCGTCGCCCCACTCCGGATGCCGCGGGCCGGCAACCGCGTCCTTCACGACCGCAACCTGGAAGCCTCGCTCGAGAAACTCGCGCAGATGGGATTCGACGCACATGTTCGCGAGCATGCCGCCGAGAATGATTTTCTTTATCCCGAGCTTGCCGAGTTGCAGGACCACATCGTTGGTCTGCGGCCCGAAGACCTTGTGCGGACTGCAGACGATCGTCTTGCCGTCCTCGATATAGGGCTTGAAGCGATCCAACCAATCGGCGCCCGAGTTTGCAAATCCCTCCAAGGTTAGCGGCCCCTTCCGTGCGAATGAGTGAGTGTGGAACTCGTCAGTCTCGAGGGGGCCATTGAAATGCCAGCCGCTGTCGGTGGGATAGAAATAATGCGGCGAGATGAAAACCTTATATCCGTTCTTCTTCGCGGCCTTAAAAATCCGTTCCATGTTTTCCACTGTGTGGTTTTCGGTGACACTCGCGCCGACCGCTCCCCAATTCGCTCCCTTCTCGCTCAGCACATCGTTCTGCGGATCGATGAACACGACCGCGGTATCGGTCGCCTGTAGCTTGAGGGCCGCTGGCACGGCCGCCTCGGCGGTGGCCGAGCGCAACAGCGTCGCCGCGGTCACGGCGGCAGCCCCGCAAACGAGCAAGTCGCGGCGCGACGGAGAAGCGTGACCTTCCTTTGCCATTTGCAAACTCCTAGGGTCTGAGACATTGGACGGTGGTCACGCAGCAAGAATGCAGAGCTGCGCGTTCTCGTGTTCGCCGCCCCAGTACGGGCTATGTCCGAACGAACGCCAGCAGATCCTTGTTGATGATCTCGGGATGACTCGCAAACATGCCGTGCGGGAGGCCCTTGTAGACTTTGAGCGTTCCGTTCCTCACGAGCTTGATCGCGAGCTCGGCGGAATCACCGATCGGCACAACCTGATCGTCGTCGCCGTGCATGATGAGGACCGGCACGTCGATCTTTTTGAGGTCTTCCGTGAGATCGGTCTCCGAGAAAACCTTGATGCACTCGTAGTGCGCGAACGCGCTGCCCATCATCCCCTGGCGCCACCAGTTCCTGATCAAACCCTCCGAAACTTTTGCGCCGGGCCGGTTGAAGCCGTAGAACGGGCCGCTTGCCACATCGAGGTAGAACTGCGCGCGGCTCGCCGCGAGAGCCGTCCGAAGGCTGTCGAAGACCGCGACCGGTGTGCCACCCGGGTTCTTCTCGCTCTTTACCATGACCGGCGGGATGGCGCTGATGGTCACAGCTTTAGCGACGCGGCCTTTGCCATGCCGGGCGACGTAACGCACCACTTCGCCGCCGCCGGTCGAGTGGCCGACATGGATCGCGTCTCGCAAGTCGAGCGCGGCAGCGAGCTCGGCGACGTCGGCGGCATAGGTATCCATGTCGTTGCCGCTGAAGGTTTGGGTGGAGCGTCCGTGTCCGCGCCGGTCGTGGGCAATGACGCGATAGCCCTTCTGAAGGAAGAACAGCATCTGGTTATCCCAGTCATCGGCGCTCAATGGCCAGCCGTGATGGAACACAATGGGCTGTCCCGAACCCCAATCTCGGTAGAAGATCTGAGCACCGTCCTTGGTCGTCATCCTGCTCATCGCGCCCGTCTCCTCTTTGCGTCAAATCAGCCGAGCCGGAATGAGAACAACAGTGACATTGCGCGAACGCCCACGATATTGAACGGAAGGAAGGCAGGCTGACCTTGAAGTAAAGTCGACCCTATACGCTGGTCGTAGCCACGGCGCAGCTGTGCGCCCGAACCAAAGTGATGCCGCAACGGCGTACGCATGCTGGACCAAATAGCCGCTCCAGCCGGCAAATCCGCCGAAAGAACGCAGCGAGAGCCTTTCTAAGCAGCCACTTGCGGTGCAGAATTGGCGCGGTCGTCGGCGATGGCGTCCAGGCGCTCAATCCCAGTAGGCATACGCGCCAGCGGCGGGACCGTTTTTTTGGTGCGCGGAACTATCGACGGAGTTTGAAGGCGCCGCCGTGGCCGCTGTTGCTGATTGCAAATGCTTGGACCACGGCGCCGGTATAGCCCCTAGGCCGCCCGAGCGGGTTCGGCCACACCTTGACCCGGCTCCGGGACCGCCTCGGTCACCATTTCGAGTTGGCCGACAGTCTCCTTGCCGAAGAGCAGCGGGACGCAGGCGCCGATGGCCACGATGACGGCGATGGTGCCGAAGAATATCGTGGCGGAGCCGGTATAGGGCTCCAACAGGAAGGGCGCCAGCACGCCGGCAAAGATGCGCCCGGTCGCTTCTCCGAAAAAGTGGCCGCGTCCGCGCAGCGCGGTCGGGAACTGCTCGGAGAGATAGACGCGCACCGCCGGGAAGGAGGACAGCACGGTCAGTCCGGTGATCATCGCTCCGGCGCTCATCGCCACCGTTGCGTAGGGCCCGGCCTGATGGGCCAAGCCCATCAGCGCCAAGCCGGGAATGGCGCCGCCGAGGCAATAGGTGATCGTCCAGCGCCGCCCGATGATCTCCATGATGAAGCCAGCGAAGAATTTGCCGGGGATGGTCACCATGAAGAGCAGCGTGCTGAGCCCGAAGCTCAGCGTGACCGCGGCGCCTTGGTCTACCAGCGCCTTCGGCAGCAAAATGGCGGAGCAATAGTAAGCGGTGACCGCGGTGGTGTAGCAGACGATGCCGACAATGGTCCAGCGCAGCTGGCCACGGCGAAACAGCGTCAAGAAGGACGGCAGGTTCTCGCGCATGGTCTTGAGATCGCTCCCGAGCGCCGCGACGGTCAGCGGCGGGACGCGGCCGCCGCAGCGGGCGATCAGCCGATTGACGGCGTCGACCGCCGCGCGGGCATCGCCCTTGCTCAAATACCAGCGCGGGCTTTCCGGAAGACCGAAATGCACCAGCAACGGCACGACGCCCAGCGCGAGACCGCCCGGCAGCGCGATGAGACGGAAGCCGTCCGGATTGCCGGCGAGAACGAAACCGACAAAAGGCAGCAGCGTGAAGGCGCTCGCCAGCATGACCTCGAAGATCGCGCCATAGGTGCGGCGATGCTGAGCCGGCATAAGTTCGGCCGCGATCGGGAACGGCGCCGATATTGCAAATCCGAGGCCGACGCCGGTGAGCACGCGGATGACGATCAACTGCGTGCCGGTCTGCGCGAGCGGTATCAACAGCGTGAAAAAGGTGCTGACGATGACGCCGATCTGCATCACCGTCTTGCGGCTGAAGCGGTCGGAAATCGCTGCGGCCATGTAGGCGCCGACCACGACAAGGAAGGTCGGGGCGACCGCGAGCCAGCGAACCTGCTCGGGGGTCAGATGGAGCGGCCCCTTGGCCAGCACCAGCAACGAGCCGCCGAGGGCCAGATCGTAGCCTTCGACAAAGCCGACCGTCCCGAGCACGACGATTACCAGCACATGGTAGGCGCTGAACGGAATGCTATCGAGCTTCCTTCCGAGCAAAAGGCTCGCCGAATTGCTCGAAGCGTTGATCGAAGAAGCTTCTGTCATGGCGGTCTCCCAGACGGCTAACCCGGAGAACGACACCTCGCGCGATA
Organism: Allostellaceae bacterium; assembly: GCA_035515835.1. Classification (GTDB taxonomy): domain Bacteria; phylum Pseudomonadota; class Alphaproteobacteria; order ATCC43930; family CGMCC-115725; genus DAHUYF01. The sequence continues at coordinate 20,695 of DATJAV010000294.1, read as the reverse complement.
CGCGAACAGAGTATGCCAGATGGCGGAAGCACGCCAGCGTCGTGTTGAGAATGCCACCAACGGCACGCGACGCGCGGCAGCGACACGAGAAGAACCGCGCGATGCGCGTCGGCACTATAAGATCAAGCGCTTAGTCCGTGGGACTGGCGCCAGGCACCCGCCGCTCGCCGACGAGGCGCTTGAACACGCAGGTAAAGTGCGATTGCATCTGGAACCCGACGGAGAGGGCGACCTCGACCAGCGACATGGTGGCGAAGGCATCGATCCCTTGCGATGATGCCGAAGAATTCCGAAAACCGCAGCAGCAAACGCGCGCGCCCCACCAAGCCGCGCGCGCTTTCGGCAAGATCAGGCAGGACGATACAAGATCGCGCAAGCCCCATCACTATGCTCGTGCGAGCGCGTTCGGTGCCAATCCGAACGTCCTTGAACGGCACGGGAGCAACGGCGATGAAATCCATGATCACACTATCAGTCATCAGTCTTCTGGCGCTCGCGACAAGCGGGTGCGGCAATCAGTTGGACAAGCCCTCGCCCGGTCCGACGCCGCAGAGCGTGAACCCGGCAACCCCGGCATATGGAACCGCTGGCGGCCCCCTCGTTCCGGGGAACAATCCGAATGCGGGCAGCACGCTGCCGCCGACGCAGCCGGGCGGGGCCGACGCGCCTCTCACGCCGCCGAACACGCCCGGCGCAACGCCAAATCCAAACTCCACGCAGACCAAGCAGGAGAAGAGCGGCTACTTCCCCAACGCCGATACGCCGCTCGTGCCGCCCTCGAGCACGACGCACTGACGACTCAAATTCAGCGGCAATCGTTCGCAGTTCCCTCCCGGTGGCGATTCCGACACGGCGGAGTAGGCTGGCCGCGCACGGCCAGCCTACTCCGGCGCCAGCACGACCGCAGCCTTCGTGACGTCGGTTGCCGAGGAGCACCCTCTTTCGCCGATCAAATGGTGGCCCGCGACGGGGCCACCCCGAGCGGGTTTAGCGCCGGAATGAGCAACTTGACCGGCGTTTGAGCAAGATCGAGCGGCACGCGCTGATCCAAAACCTCCCCTGGCCCGTATTCATCGTGGTGAGGGTCTTGCCGGGACCGAGGAGAGGAAGATGACCGATGACAATAGCCCGATGATCGGGTCCGATCGAAGCCTAGCGCGGTATCTCCGCGACATTCACGCGTTTCCGATGCTGACGCCCGAGGAAGAGCTCATGCTGGCGCGGCGCTGCCGGCGGCATGGCGACGTCGCGGCGGCGGACCGGTTGGTCACCAGTCATCTCCGTTTGGTCGTGAAAATCGTCAAGCGGTACCGCGGCTACGGTCTGCCGCTCAAGGACCTCATCTCCGAGGGCAATCTCGGGTTGATCGAAGCGGTGAAGCGCTTCGACCCCGAGCGTGGCTTCAGGCTGACGACCTACGCCATCTGGTGGATCCGCGCCGCCATCCAGGAATACGTGCTGCGCGGCTGGAGCCTGGTGAAGATGGGCACCACGGGGGCGCAGAAGCGCCTGTTCTTCAATCTAGGCAAGCTCAAGCGCGAGATGCAGGCGATCGACGAGGGCGACCTCGCCTGCGAAATGGTCGCCAAGATGGCGACCCGGCTCGGGGTCGCCAAAGCCGAGATCATCAGCATGAACCGGAGGCTCGCCGGCCCCGATTTGAGCCTCAATGCGCCCTTGCGCCAAGAGGGCGACGGCGAGTGGCAGGATTGGCTCGTCGACGATGCCGAGAGCCAGGAGAGCGCGCTGGCCGAGCGTGAGCAGCTCGGCATGCGCCGCAAGTTTCTGCGCGATGCCATGCGCGGATTGGACGCACGCGAGCGTGAGATACTGACCGAGCGCCGTTTGCGCGAAACCCCGACCCCGCTCACTGAGCTCAGCCTGCGCCACAAGATCAGCGCCGAGCGCGTGCGGCAGATCGAGGTGCGCGCGCTCGAAAAACTCCAGCGTGCGGTCCGGACGACGGCACTGGCGGCCTGACAAACCGGCCGAGACTCCTGCCGGCGATCACTCGTCCTCGAGCAGCGGCTCCCACGCCGCTCGCTCGACCGCGCGCAGCGGCACCGGCGCTTGGCGCTCCACGTAGAGAAGGCGCGCCTCGGCGGGAGAGCCGCGACGCGTGCCGAGCGCCAGCACCGCGACCTGACGCAGCACGCGGCCCTGGCGCACGCTGACGGCGTCGCCGATGCGGACGAGGTGGCCCGGCTTGGCGATGACGACACCGGCGACGGTGACCGCGCCCGCGGTGCAGAGCTTGGCGGCGAGCGAGCGCGTGCGGGCGAAGCGCGCAAACCAGAGCCATTTGTCGAGGCGCAGCCCCGTCATCGTCCGAGCGGCAACTCCTTGAGCTTGGCAAAAGGACCATCGGCCGCGACCGGATCGCCGCGCCGCATGCGGTGCTTGCGCTGAGCCGCGCGCTCGATGCGCCGCGAATGACCGGGACGCGGCGCGAAAGTGACGCCGCCCTCGCCCGGCGTCGCGCGGTAGCCCAGCGCCGCCAGCATTGCCGGGAGCTCCTCGGGCGCAGCGCCGGCGAGCTGCGCCAGCGCCGGCGTCACGCCGAACGGGCCCCGCCGGGCGAGGCGCCTGAGCGTCGCCGCGAGCCGCTCGGCGCGGTCGACGCGGAGCACGCGGGACCCAAGTACGCGCCAACCCATCGCGGCATAGGCGGCTTGGGGCACGGCGGCATCGCGGGACGCCGCCGTCGCCGGAACCGACGGCACCGGCGCACGCTCGGCCACCGCCCAGAGCAAAGCGCGGAGCTTCGCCGGGCGCGGCTTCAGCAGCGCCTCGATATAGACGGTGTCGGTGCCGAGCCGGACACCGAGCCGCGCCAGCGCCTGACGGTCGCTTTGCGCAAGCGCTCGGCGCTGATTGGCGGCCGCCGCGGCGGGCAAGCTGCCGAGCGCTTCGCCGAGCTGGAAGACGAGGCCGCGCGCCGCGCCGCTGAGCTCGGCGGTGCGGGCGCGGAAGAGCGGCTCGAGGCCGCGCGCCAGCGCCGTGCCGAGAAAGGCTGCGAGCCGCCGCCGAACGCCCTCGCGCAAATCGCCCTCGAGGAACTCGCCGGGCAGCGCCTCGACGCGCGGATTGAGCGGTGCGTCGCCAGGGAGCAGCCGCCCCACGACGCCGCCCCGCCAAGTGAGACTGCCGTCCTCGCCCAAGGCAAAGGTACTGTCATCGGCGGAGGCAAGCTGGCGCGCACGCTGCGCGATCTCGCCGCGCAGCACGCGATTGGCGGCGGCAAGCAGGGTCTTCGCCTCGCCACCCACGGCGGTCGGATCGGGAACGAAACGGAAGCCGTCGAGGCGGCCGACATAGTGGCCTTCGACCTTGACCTCGCCCAACTGGCTCACCGAGGCGAGGAGCGCCTCCTCTGCAGCGAGTCGCTTCACCAGGAAGGCGGAGCGGCGATCGACGAAGCGCTGGGTGATGCGGTCGTGGAGCGCGTCCGAGAGCTTGTCCTCGATGGCGCGCGCCCGCTCCTGCCATTGCACGGCGCCGGCCAGCCAATCCGGGCGATGGGCGATGTAGGTCCAAGTGCGGATATGCGCGATGCGTGCCATCAGGCTGTCGATGTCGCCGTCAAGCCGGTCGAGGCGCCCCACTTGGCTTGCGACCCAGTCCGCCGGGAGCCGCTCCGAGGGGCCGGCGAGATGGCGATAGACCTGCCCGAGGAAGCGCGCATGGGTGTCGCTCATCACCTTGCGGAAATCGGGGATCTGGCAGACCTCCCAGAGGAGGCGCACGGCGGCGGGATGGCGCGCCAGCGCCTCGATCTCGCTTTGCTTGGCGAGGCTTCGGAGCGCCAGATGGTCGTCGGCCTCGCGCGCCGGCACCAGGCCCGGCGCGGGCGGCCGTTCGTCGAGACTCTTCAAGAGCGCGCCGGTCGAGCCGAACTCGAGCCGCGCATTGCGCCAGAAGAGCCGCGTCAAGGGATCGAAGCGGTGATTCTCGACTGCCTCAACGACTTCGGGCTCGATGGCGCCGAGCTCGGACGTGGTGCCGAAGGTGCCGTCGCTCATGTGGCGGCCGGCGCGGCCGGCGATCTGCGCGATTTCGGCGGCGGCGAGCCGGCGCGGCGCCTCGCCGTCGAATTTGACAAGCCGCGCGAAGGCGACATGGTCCAAGTCCATGTTGAGGCCCATGCCGATGGCGTCCGTCGCCACCAGGTAGTCGACCTCGCCCGACTGGAACATCGCCACTTGCGCGTTCCGCGCGCGGGGACTCAAGGCGCCCAGCACGACGGCGGTCCCGCCGCGCTGGCGGCGCATCACTTCGGCCAGCGCGAAGACATCGGCGATGGCGAAAGCGACGACGGCGCTCCGCGGCGGCAGCCGCGTCACCTTCTTGGGCCCGAGATAGCGGAGCGTCGAGAAGCGCGGTCGGCTGATGAACTCGGCCTCCGGCACGAGGCGGCGCAATAGCGGCTTGATGGTGTCGGCGCCGAGCAACATGGTCTCCGAGCGCCCCCGAGCCGAGAGCAGGCGGTGCGTGAAGACATGGCCGCGCTCGGCATCGCCGCAGAGCTGGATCTCGTCGACGGCGAGGAAATCGACGGCGCGGTCGAGCGGCATCGACTCGACGGTGCAGACGAAATAAGCGGGATTGGGCGGGACGATCTTCTCTTCGCCGGTGATGAGCGCCACGGCGCGCGCGCCCTTGATGCGCACGACGCGGTCGTAGTTCTCGCGCGCCAAGAGGCGCAACGGAAAGCCGATCATGCCGCTCTGATGCCCGAGCATGCGCTCGATGGCGAGATGGGTCTTGCCCGTATTGGTGGGGCCGAGAACGGCCAGAACGCGGGGGGCCGAGGCAAAGGAGCCCATCAGAACAGAATTGGGGTTCCGGCGGGGAAAGGCAAGCCGGGAGATATGGTTAACCCCGCCGGTGAGCGGAACCGCGACTCTCTGTCGCCACTCTCGCGAAAAGCGCGCGAAAGCGGGAGCCCAGAGCTGCCGTTCCATCGCTTGCCCTGGTCCCCCGCTTTCGCGGGAAAGGCGAGGTGGGGCGGTTCACGGTCTTGCTCTATGCCGACGCGACGAACCCCGCTATCACCTTCAGGACCGCCTGCTCCTGATCGCGATGCGGCGAGTGCTTGCATCCCGCGAGCACCAGCTTCTCGAAGGGGCCCCCGACGCCGCGCTCGATTGCCGCAATCTGCGCGAGCGTGCCGTACTCGTCGCCCTCGCCCTGGATCGCCAGCACCGGGCAGCGCACGCCCGGCAGATACTCTTCGATGTTCCAGTCGCGAAACGCGGGATCGAGCCAGGCGTCGTTCCAACCGCGAAAGGCGCTGTCGACATCGGCGTGATAGCGCTGGAGGCGTTGGCGCAGATCGGTTGTCCGATAGGCCTCGTGCGCGGCGGCGATGCTGGCGACCGAGACGTCCTCGACGAAGACATGCGGCGCTTCGAGCACCAGCGCCCGCACCGGCCAACGGCCGCTCCCGGCATGGATGAGCGCGATGGAGGCGCCGTCGCTATGCCCGACCAGCACGACCTCCTCGAGGCCCAGCGCTTGGCGCAGCTCCGGCAGGGCCACCAGCGCCTCGTCATGCATGTAGCGGGGCGCCCGCGGCGCCGCGAGCGCCTCCGATTGTCCATAGCCGTAGCGCGAATAGACGACGAGCGGCGCACCCGTCGCTTGCGCGAGCTTCGCCGGAAAGTCGCGCCAGAGGGCGACCGATCCCAGCCCTTCATGCAGCAGCAAGAGCGTCGGCCGATCGGCCTTGCCATCGATCCGTTCATATTCGAGGCGATGTCCGCCCGCGGTCACGAACGGCATGGCGTGTCCAAGATGAACCACAGAGGCATAGAGGCACCGAGAAGAAGATGTTGGGCGCGCGAAGCGCGCCAATGTTCCAATCCTTCTCTGTGCCTCTGTGCCTCTGTGGTAATTCTTCGGCTCACCTCACACCCCGAGATACCGATGCTGAATCGCCACGTCCGCCTCGAGCGCCGTCGAGCCGCCCGACCAGACGACGCGGCCTTTTTCCAGGATGTAGTGCCGCTCCGCCAACGCCACCAGCGCCGCCACGTTCTTGTCGATGATGAGGATGGATTGCCCCGCCGCCTTGAGCCGCGCGAGCACCCGCCAGATCTCGGCGCGGACGAGCGGCGCCAGGCCTTCCGTCGCCTCGTCGAGGATGAGGAGCTTGGGATTGGTCATGAGCGCGCGGCCGATCGCCAGCATCTGCTGCTCGCCGCCCGAAAGGAGACCGCCCAGGCTCTCGCGCCGCTCGGCCAGCGTCGGAAAAAGATCGAGCACGCGGGCGAGCGTCCAGGGCTCGCCCGCGCCGCTGCGATTGGCTGATGTCGCCACCAGATTCTCGCGCACGCTGAGATTGGGGAAGATCTGCCGGCCTTCCGGCACGAGGCCGAGGCCGAGCTGGGCGATGCGATAGGCGGGGAGATGGAGGATCGGCCGGCCCTCGAGCAGCACCTCGCCGGCGCCGGCGCGGAGGATCCCCATCACCGCCGCGACCGTCGTCGTCTTGCCCATGCCGTTCCGGCCCATGAGACTCACCACTTCGCCGGCGCCGATCTCGAGATCGACACCGAACAGCACTTGGCTCTCGCCATAGCTCGCCTCGAGGCGGGCGACGCGCAGCATCACCCCTCCTCGCCGAGATAGGCGCGGCGTACTTCGACGTCCTCGCGGATCGCCGCCGGCGCGCCGGTGGCGATGACGCGGCCATAGACGAGGACGGTGACGCGGTCAGCGAGCGCGAAGACCGCGTCCATGTCGTGCTCGACGAGGACGATGGTGACGCGGCGCTTCAGCCCCGCGAGGAGGCGCACCATGCCGGCAGAATCCTGCGGGCCCATGCCCGCCATCGGCTCGTCAAGCAGCAGCAATCGCGGCCGCGTCGCCAGCACGATGGCGATCTCGAGCGCGCGCTTCTCGCCATGCGAGAGCGAGGCGGCGGGGAGCCCGGCGCGGGCCTCGAGGCCGACCTCGGCGAGGATGGCGCGCGCGGGATCGCGCAAGCGGGGATCGCTCCGCGCCGGCCGCCAAAAGCGGAAGCTGTGGCCGGCGCGGGCCTGCACGGCGAGTGCGACGTTGTCCAGCACGCTGAACTCGCGGAAGATGCTGGTGATCTGGAAGGAGCGCGCGATGCCGAGGGCGGCGCGCTCGGCGACGCTCCGCGCCGTGATGTCGGCGCCGGCGAAGCGGATGCTACCGGCGTCGGGCGCGATCTCGCCGGCAAGCTCGGCGATGAGCGTCGTCTTGCCGGCGCCGTTGGGACCGATGACGGCGTGGAGCTCCCCCGTCTCGATGGCGAGCGACACGGCATTCGTGGCGACGAGCCCGCCATAGCGCTTCACCAGGCGCTCGGTCTCAAGCAGCGCCTCAGGCACGGGCGCCGCTCCGCCGTTTCACGCCGTCGGCGAGAAGCCCCAGGAGACCGCTCTTCGAGAACAACACGACCAGCACGAGGATGGGCCCCAGGATCGCCTGCCAATGCTCGGTCGCGCGCGGCAGCACGCTTTCGAGAATGAGATAGAGCGCGGCGCCTAGCACCGGTCCCGTCAGCGTCGCCATGCCGCCCAGGATCACCATCATCATGATCTCGCCCGAGCGCGTCCAATGCATGATCGAGGGCGAGACGAAAAGCAGCGCGTTGGCGTAGAGCGCGCCCGCCACGCCGCAGACGGTGCCAGCGATGACGAAGCCGGCGAGCTTGTAGCGGAGGGTCGGGAAGCCGATCGCCGCCATCCGCCGCTCATTCGACTTGACGCCTTGCAGCAGCAGGCCGAAGCGGGAATGGACCAGGCGATGGCCGAGATAGAGAAACGCCAAGAGCCAAAGGAAGACAAAATAATAGCGCTCGACCGGGTCGCCGAGATCGATCGAGCCGCCGAAGCTGCTGGCGCGCGCGATGTTGAGGCCGTCATCGCCGCCATAGAGATTGAGGCTCTCGGCGAGGAAGTAGAGCATCTGCGCGAAGGCAAGGGTGATCATGATGAAATGGACGCCGCTGGTGCGGAGCGAAATGAAGCCGATGACGAGCGCCGTCAGCGCCGAAGCGAGAATCGCGACGCCGAAGTGAACGAAGCCGTTGCCGATGCCGTGGAAGCTCAGCATGCCGACCGCATAGGCGCCGATGCCGAGGTAAGCCGCATGGCCGAAGCTCACCATGCCGCCATAGCCTAGGATGAGATCGAGGCTCAGCGCGGCGATAGCGAAGACCATGATGCGGGTGAAGAGATCAATATAGAAGGGCTGGCCCGCCGTCAGCGACAGCGCCGGCACCGCCAAGAGGGCGGCGAGCGCGACCAGCGTGACGACGACGCGGCGCGAGCGCGGCACGTCAGCGTCCCCGCGGCGGGAAGAGCCCCTGCGGGCGGACGAACAGCACCGCTGCCATCAGGATGTAGATCAGCATCGAGGCGAGCGCCGGACCCGCCGCGTCGGCGGCGGCGTGGCTCATCAACAGCGCCAGCAGAGGGCGCAGGAAGGCGCGTCCCACGGCGTCGACGATGCCGACCAGCAGCGCCGCGACGAAGGCGCCGCGGATCGAGCCGATGCCGCCGATGACGATGACGACGAAGGCGAGAATGAGGACGTTCTCGCCCATCCCCGCCTCGACGGTGAAGATCGGCCCCGCCATGGCGCCCGCCAGCGCGGCCAGCGCCGCGCCCAGCGCGAAGACCAGCGTATAGAGCAGCACGACGTTGACGCCGAGCGCGCCCACCATGACGCGGTTCGATGCCCCCGCGCGGATCAGCATGCCGATCCGCGTCTTGCCGATCACAAGATAGAGCAGCAGTGCCACCAGCAGGCCCACGGCGATGATGGCGAGCCGGTATGTCGGGTAGGGAACGCCGGGCAGCAGCTCGACGCGGCCGCTCAAGAAAGCCGGCACGCTCATGTAAAGCGCGGTCGCGCCCCAGATGACGCGCACCATCTCGTCGAAGAAGAGAATGAGCCCGAAAGTGGCGAGCACTTGGTCGAGGTGGTCGCGCGCATAGAGCCGGCGGAAGACGATGACTTCGATGGCGACGCCCAGCAGCAGCGCCGCGGCGATCGCCGCCACCAGCGCCAGCAGGAACGAGCCGGTGGCACCGAAGGTCCACGCCGCGACGTAAGCGCCTATCATGTAGAGCGCGCCATGGGCGAGATTGATGAGGTTCATGATGCCGAAGACGAGGGTGAGGCCCGCCGCCATCAGGAACAGCATCACGCCGAACTGCGTCCCGTTCAGCACCTGCTCGAGCGCGTTGATCATGGGATAGGGCGGCGCGCTTGCCGCGCCTGCGCTTTCTGCGCTCGCACGCTCCCCAACTTTTCCACATCATCAGAAAAGTTTCCCCCTCGCCCCCACGAAGTGGGGGAGAGGGTAGGGTGAGGGGGTGTCTCAGCTTGCTCGGCGCTCATCGTCACGCGTAGACGCCCCCCTCACCCTACCTCTCCCCCCGCAAGAGCGGGGGGAGAGGGGCTAAATTTTATTGGGCGCCTGGAGTGTGGCAGCACCGCAGCCGCACCCACTCGTGCCTACTTCATTCCGCATTCGCCGACATAGGCGTCGGCATGGTCGGCGAAGACCACCTTCTGCACTTTGCGCACCTCTAGGCCGCTCGCGTCCTTCTCGACCTTGAGGAGATAGAAATTCTCGATCGGGAAATGGTTGGTGTTGAATTTGAACCGGCCACGCACCGAGGGGAAGTCCGCGTTCTGCAGCGCGGCGATCATCCCGGCCTTGTCGGCGAGGTTGCCTTTCACCGCGCGCACCGCCGCATCGATCATGTTGATGGCATCGAAGCTCTGCGCCGCGTAATAGGACGGCATGTAGCCGTACTTCTTGCGGAAGGCGGCGACGAATTCCTGGTTGCGCGGGTTCTTCAGGTCGGGCGACCAGAAGCCCACCTCATAATTGCCGTCGGCGGCGTCGCCGATCGCCGGCATCGTCACCTCGTCGACGGTGAAGGCGGAATAGAGCGGGATCTTCTCGCGCAAGCCGGACTGCACGAATTGCTTCACGAACTGGATGCCCATGCCGCCCGGCAGGAAAATAAAAAGCGCCTTGGGATTGGCGTCGCGGATCTGGCTGATCTCGACCTGATAGTCGCTTTGCCCGGGCTTGGTATAGACCTCGGCCGCGATCTTGCCTTTGAAGTAGCGCTTGAACCCCGCCATCATGTCCTTGCCGGCGGCGTAGTCGGGCGCGATCAGATAGACGTCGTCCATCTTCTGGTCGTTCATGAACTTGCCCATCGCTTCCGGCGTCTGGTCGTTCTGCCAGGAGGCGGAGAAATAGTTGGGCGCGCAGGCGCTGCCGGCGAGCTCATGCGGCCCGGCATTGGCGCCGATTAGGATGATGCCCGATTTCAGGATCGGCTGATACGACGCCAGCAGCACGTTGGACCAAATGAACCCGGTCATGAAATCGACCTTGTCGCGCTGCAGCATCTCCTCGGACACTTGGCGGCCGACATCCGGCTTGAACTGATCGTCGCCATAGACGATCTCCGCCGGCACATCGCCGAGCTTGCCATGCAGCATCTCGAGGGCGAGCGCGCTCCCGTCCTTCATGTGCTTGCCGATGACGCCTTGCGGCCCGCTCAGCGTGGTGATGAACCCGACCTTGACGCTCTCGGCGGCGAGTGCGGGCGCCGCCAGCAGAACGAGACCGGCGGCAGCGGCGATGATGGTGCTCCTCATGCTTCTCCCTCCCGAAGACGATGGCGCGCCGCTCACCCGGTCGAGCGCGTGCGCAGCTTGAAGCGCTGGATCTTGCCGGTGGCGGTCTTGGGCAGCTCGTCGATGAACTCGATCCAGCGCGGATACTTGTAGCGGGCGAGACGCCCTTTCACGTGCTCCTGGAGCGCCAGCGCCAGCGCCGACGAGCCGGCAACGCCGGGCTTCAGCACGACGTAGGCCTTGGGCTTCACCAGCTTCTCCTCGTCGAGCTGGCCCACCACCGCGGCTTCGAGCACTGCCTCATGAGCCATCAGCGCCGCTTCGACCTCGGCCGGCGAGACATAGATACCGCCCACCTTCAGCATGTCGTCGGTGCGGCCGCAGTAAACGAAATAGCCCTCGTGATCCTCGAGATACTTGTCGCCGCTTCGTGTCCACTCGCCGATGAAAGTGTGGCGCGAGCGCTCGCGCTGATTCCAATATCCGGCGGCGGCGGTCGGTCCCTTGACCTGGAGCTCGCCGATTTCGCCTTGCGCCACCTGCCGCCCCTCGTCGTCGACGAGGCGGATCTCGTAGCCCGGCACCGGCTTTCCCGTCGTGCCGTAGCGCACCTCGCCGGGGCAGTTCGAGAGATAGACATGGAGCATCTCGGTCGAGCCGATGCCGTCGAGAATGTCGACGCCGAAATGCTGCGTCCATCGGTTGCCGATATTGTCGGGGAGTGGCTCGGCCGCGGAGCTGCAAAGACGCAGGCGAAGCGCGTTGCGCGGCGGGAGATCCGGGCTCGCGAGCAGCGCCGCATAAAGCGTCGGCGCGCCATAGAAGATCGTGGCCTGGCTCTGCTTCAGCACGCGGAAGACGGCGGCGGGGGTGGCCCGCTCGGCCATCAGCACGGCGGTGGCGCCGACGGCGAGCGGAAAAGTGAGCGAATTGCCAAGCCCATAGGCGAAGAAGAGCTTCGAGGCCGAGAACACGAGGTCGTTCTCGGTGATGCCGAGAATGGGCTTGCCGAAGAGCTCCGCCGTCAAAATCAGATGCGAGTGGAGATGGACGACGCCTTTGGGCGTCCCGGTCGAGCCCGAGGAATAGAGCCAGAAGCAGACATCGTCGGCGCAGGTCTGGGCCGCCTTGGCCCGGGGCGACGCCGCCGCCATCAGCGCGCTCAGCAGATGCCGTCCGTCAACCGGTTGCGTACCGGCGATCACCACCTGCTTCAGCGCCGGCTGCTTTGAGAGGATCGGCGCGAAGCGGTCATAGAGCGCCTCCGAAACGACGAGCGCTCGGGCGCGGCTGTCGCGCAGCACGAAGTCGTAGTCCCCCGTCGTGAGCAGCGTGTTGATGGCGATGGGCACGATCCCCGCCTTGATGGCGCCGAGGAAGAGGGCGGGAAAATCGATGCCGTCAAGCAGCGCCATCATGACGCGCTGCTCGGGCTCGAGGCCCAGCGCGCGCAGCGCATTGGCGACGCGGTCGGCGCGCTCGGCGAGATCGGCGTAGCTATAGCGGCCGCGATCGTCGATATAGGCGATCTTCGCCCCACGCCCCGCCTTCAGGTTGCGCTCGATAAGATCGACCGCGGCGTTGTAGTCGCGCGGTATGACGATGTGCGGCGCCGTGCCTGCCGTGCCGTCGGCGGCCATGCTCTCCTCCCGCTCCCTGCCCAGACGCGTCGGCTTCGCCGCCGATCTTGACCCCATAGGTGCCGCAGGCGAAAGCCTGCCGTCAAGCACTATTATGCATGTACGGGGTCAAAGCGGCGTTATAGTGCCGGAAAGCGCAGAGTCTGCTTTCCCTGGTCGTCATGGCCGGAGGGGCCGAAGGCCGAGTCCCGGCCGTCCGCGTCTTCTGGCCATGACGAAGAGGAGACAACGGGCGAGCCGAAACGCCAATGCCGGCGGCGGCGCGGGAGGGAGCGCCGCCGCCTGTGGACCCAGGCGGGGGAGCACCTGGGGCCGTTACGCTGCAGCGGTGCGGGGGACACGCCCGTTGCAGCGAATGTTCGACACCGTCGATGACAAAAGATAGGGGGCGTCCCGGCGATTCATCCCCTCGCGCTTCGGCCGGTCGGCTTCAAGCGCAGCACGCGCTTTTCCACGAGATGCCACGACATAAACGCGAGCGCGGCGCTCATTACGAAGGCCACCGGAAAGAGCTGCCACCAGGCGAGCGCGCCGCCCGTGGCATAGAGCAGCGTTTGCTCCACCGGCCAACCATAGATGTAAAGACCATAGGAGAGATCGCCATACCGCGCCGCCGGCAATGGCGGCAGCCACGGCGTTTGCGCGAGATAGAGAATGAGATAGGCGCCGAAGAACGGAAAGAGCAGCACCAGCCGGCCGAGCGCGGCGCTCGCCACGAGCGCGATTGCGGCGAGGAGCGCAACGCGGCCGTCGAAGATGGGATAGTGGCGAAGCTTATAAAGAATCATGCCGGCGACGAAGAACGCCAACAGCCAGCTGGTGTCTGCGGCAAAGCGCAGCACGAAGCCGCGACTCTGGGCGAGGTCGTTGACCGCCTGATCGAATATGAGCCGCGCCAAGCCCAGCGCCAGCAGTGCCAACAACACCGGAAGCCGCAACAGCCGCGCCGCGCCCAGCGCCAGCACCATCGCATACATCACGACCTCGCAGGGAAGGCTCCAGAGCGGGCCGTCGACGGCGGTGCCGAAGGCGTCGTAGCCGCTGAAGCGCACACCCGGCAGGTTGTTGTGCTCGACGTTGAGCACGAGATTCTGCAGCACGAAATCCCAGGTGCCGTCGCTCGCGAGATAGGCGCCCAGCGCAAGCCGCGTCACCAGCGGTCCCAGCACGAAGCCGCAGAGCAGAATGCAGAGCGCCAATCCCGGCCAGATGCGCAAGCCCCGCTTGACGGCAAAGCGCGAGGCCGAGCCCGTCGCCTCCCAGCTCTGCGTCACCAGGTATCCCGAAATGACGAAGAAGACGAAAACGCCGACGATGCCGAGAATGGTTTGCCCCGTCAGCCACTTCAGCGGCTCATGCGCTTCCGTCCCCTCGCTCAGCAGAAAGGCATGCGAGAAGATCACCGCCGTCGCCGCGACGAGGCGCAACGCGTCGAAGTTGTTGTGGCGGGATGGCATCGGCAAGGTGCGTCCTTCGAGACGCGATGCTGCGCTTTGCTGCGCCTCGCTCCTCAGGATGACGCGGTTGAGAGAATTGTACCAACAGTTTAGCCGGTGCAGTTCTCGGAGATGGATCAGCGCCTGCTGGAGATCGCGGTGAGCGCGCCCGCGACGAGGGCGACGATGCCCAGCACGATGTACACCATCGTCTGCTGAGTAAAGCGGCCGGTGAAGGTTTGCGACGCCTGGTCGACGAAGGAGTGAGAACTGGTGAGACCGAAATAGAGCAGCACCGCACCCACGACGGCGATGACGATCCCGATGACGGCTTTGCTGCTCATGCGGCGCTCCTGCGTTGCCTTCCGGCAAACGACAGTGCGCTTGCGCGCGTTCCCGCGACCGCGCAGGTGCTTCACCCGCGCGCCGCGACGTTGACCGCTATCTGACGCCGTTAGTCCGTATGCCGGTCGCCGCACACGCCGGAGCCGCGCCACTCCCGTTCGATCGGGCTCGGCTTCCGCTCAACCGCCTGGCGCTGGTCGCGCTCGGTCTTGAGCCGCGCGCCCGCCCCTCGCCGATCACTCTCGCTGGGGGCGACCTCTTTCTTGGTCCGCTCGTCACTCATCGTCTGCGCTCCTCCTGTCGCGCTCAGGCGCGATGGCGCGCCGTTGCCCCTTGACGCGACAACGACGTTACGCCGGTTTCTCTTCCGCGTCCGTCCATCTTTCTTTGGGTCACCGAAGTTAATTTGCGGCATTGCACAATAAAACAGACGTCTTAGCGCGGCTCCCGCAAGGATCGGCCGGCATTGGTTAAAGGATAATTAAGCGCAGGGCGAACGCCATTCAATGCCCTTGCTGGAGAAAAAGGCGCGCGCGGTGCAACCACGCCTTCACCCCCCCGCGGCAAGGTCACCTTGCGCGCGCGCGCGTCAGCCACCACTTTGACGCTTGGCCGCCATTCCCCTGGAGAGGTCCATGTCCACCGGCACGATCATTGTCCTTGTCGTCATTGTCGCGTTCGTCGGTCTTACCGTCATGATCTACAACAACCTCGTCTCCGGCCGCGCCCAAGTGCGCAACGCGTGGTCGCAGATCGACGTGCAGCTGAAGCGCCGCCACGACCTCATCCCGAACCTGGTGAATTCGGTGAAAGGCGAGATGGATTTCGAAAAGGGCACGCTGACGGCGGTGATCGAGGCGCGAAGCCACGCAGTCGCCGCCAAGACGCCGCAGGAATCGATGCAGGCGGAGAACGTGCTGACCGGCGCGCTCGGCCGCTTCATCGCCGTCGCCGAATCCTATCCGCAGCTCCGCTCGCATGAGGGCGTCGCCTCGCTGATGGAGGAGCTGAAGTCGACCGAGAACAAGATCGCCTTCGCCCGCCAGCACTACAACGACGCTGTCCAGAACCAGAACATCCGCATTGCGAGCTTCCCCAACGTGCTGTTCGCCGGCACTTTCGGCTTCCACGCGGAGACGCTCTTCCAGGTGCCCGAGACCGAGCGCGCCGCGATCGACGCTGCGCCCGAGGTAAAGTTCTCCTAAGGCCCGACAGATCGAGCGCGCCATGACCGAGGTCGCGCCGGAGATCGTCAACACCGACTTCGAGGCGGCGATTGCGCGCAACAAG
Source organism: Allostellaceae bacterium (assembly GCA_035515835.1). Taxonomy (GTDB): domain Bacteria; phylum Pseudomonadota; class Alphaproteobacteria; order ATCC43930; family CGMCC-115725; genus DAHUYF01. The sequence goes on along the minus strand of DATJAV010000294.1, from coordinate 5,340 downwards.
CGCAACACCGTCATTCTGATCGTGGTGCTGACGCTGATCGCGGCGGTGCTGGGGTATGTGCTGGGCTGGGCCTGGGGCATGCTCGATCTGATCTGGAGCCTGCCACCGCGCGCGCTCGGCCGACTGACCGCGGGCGGGGTGCTCGCCGATCTCTTCCATCTGCCGCCGCGGCGCGAGGCCGTGATCGGCACGCTCGCCATGATCGCCTTCGGCGTCGGCTGGGGCCTCGTCACGCTTTACGCCGGCGCCCGCATTCTCTCCGCCTTTATCGGCGCGCGCGACGCCGATCCCGCCAATCCGCTCGAGAAGCAGTTCATCGACGTCGTCGAGGAGATGTCGATCGCCGCCGGCCTCCCCATGCCGCGGCCGATGGTCGTCGACACCGCCGCGCTCAACGCCTTCGCCTCGGGCTCCTCGCCCGGGCGCGCGATGGTCACCGCCACGGCCGGCATCCTGCAAACCTGCACGCGGGAAGAGCTGCAAGGCGTCATCGGCCACGAGATGAGCCACGTGCTCGATTTCGACGTGCGCTATGCGACGGTGGTGGCGGCCATGGCCGGCGTCACCGTCATGCTGCAGCATCTGCTCCTCAACATGGCGCGCTGGGGTCCGATGCCCTCGGGAGGGCGCCGCGACGACGACAGCGGCGGCCAGCGCGGCTTGCTGACGCTCGTCGTAATGGCCGTGGTCCTCGTCTTCGCCCTCATCGCGCCCTTGGCGGCAAAGCTGGTGCAGCTCGCCATCTCGCGTCAGCGCGAATACCTGGCGGACGCCACCTCGGTGAAATTGACGCGCAATCCCGTGGGCCTCATCCACGCGCTGCAGCGGCTGCAGCAGAGCGACACGGCGATGACGCGCGAGGATTCCCCGGTGGCGGCGCTTTGCATCGCCCCCATCCGCAGCTTCTACGACAACGCCTTCGCCACCCACCCCCCGCTCGAAGACCGCATCGCCCGCCTGCAAAATCTCGGCGGCATCCCGATCAGCCCGACGACGCGTTCCGACGAGGCCGCGCCGCCACCCCCGCATCACGGTCCTTGGGGCTGAGCCGTCGGCATCAAAATCTCGGCACCGCCGGCGTCAGCGTCGCGCTCATCGCCACCAGCGCGTCGAAGTGCGCACGGTTTTCGCTCGGGATAAAAGAACTCGGCGCTGCGAGCAGCAGAAGCGCCAGCGCCCAGCGCCTCACGCCGCCCTGTCGCGCGCCTCGCGGAATTCCTCGGCCCAGGGTCCGATCCATTCGACGGCCACCTCTTCGGGAATGGTGCCGGCGCTAGCGTCATGCAGCATGACCGCGCCGATGCGGCGCGCGCCGAGTTCGTGCAATAGCGCATCGAAGCGCTTGCCGCCGAAGCAGAAGGTCTGCGCATAGGTACGATCGCCGAGCGCGATCACGCCGTAGACGACCCGCGACAGGTCAGGCCGCTTCTGCGCGAGATCGGCGAAGAGCTTCTGCGCGTTGTCGGGCACGTCGCCCTGGCCATAGGTCGAGGTGCAGACGAGGTAAGCGCCGGACCGGTCGAGCACACCCGCGTCTAGCCCGTCCATCGCCAGCGTCTCGACGGCAAAACCGCGCGCCGTGAGCGCGTCGGCGACCTCGTCGGCCACCAGCTGGGCGGTTCCGGTCATGGTTCCGACCAGGATGGTCAGGCGCAGTTCCACCCCGCCTCCTTAACTTGCGCCGTTTCCGGGCTGGCTCTGCCCGCGGCGAGCGAATATAATGCAGGTCAGTGGCTAATCAAGCATTATAATACATGTTTCGCGACTTGAGGGAACGGACGAAGCCGTGGCCGAAGGCGGGAAGGATCAAGCGGACGGTGGCGAGGCGGCCTATCTCCGCCTGCTGGGCGACCGTATCCGCGACGCCCGCGCCCGGCGCGGCATGACGCGCAAGATCCTGGCGCGCGATTCCAAGGTCTCCGAGCGCTACTTGGCGCAGCTCGAGGCGGGCCAAGGCAACATCTCGATCGCGCTGCTGCGCCAGGTGGCGCACGCCATGGGCTTGCCACTGGCCGATCTCGTGCGCGAGGAGCCCGACCGGCCGGTCGAGCTCACGCTCCTCATCCAGACCTTGGCGCGGCTCCAGGCGAAGGATCTGGTGCAGGCGCGGAGGCTCCTGGCCGAGACCTTCGGTGCCGCGGTCGCCAGCGAGCGGCGCCATCGCATCGCGCTCATCGGGCTCCGCGGTGCCGGCAAATCGACCTTGGGCGCGCGACTTGCGAAGGCAATGGGCGTGCCCTTTATCGAGCTCGACCGCGAGATCGAGCGCGAGAGTGGCACAAGCCTCTCGGAGGTGTTCGACCTCTTGGGCCAAGCCGCCTATCGCCGCTACGAGCGCCGCGCGCTCGAGACGGTGATCGAGCGTCACGACCGCGCCGTCATTGCCACCGGCGGCAGCATCGTCTCCGAGCCCGCGACCTTCGATCTCTTGCTCTCGGCCTGCTTCACGGTGTGGCTCACCGCGGCGCCCGAGGAACATATGAGCCGTGTCGTGGCGCAAGGCGACCACCGCCCGATGGCGGAGAACGACGAGGCGATGGAGGATCTGCGCCGCATCCTCGCCGGCCGCAACGCGCTCTACGCCAAGGCCGACGTCACCGTCGACACGGCCGGGAAGACACCGGAGCAAAGCTTGCGCGAGCTGAAGGCGGCGGTCGCCTCCTGACGCGGCGCGCTCCTGCTAAAGCGGACGCACGCTGAAGCCGTGATGGTGCTCATGGACGACGCAGCCCGCCAAGCTTGGGGAGCCGATGGCGAGCGCCAGCAGCAGCAGAGCGAGCTTGATGAGCCTCATGCGCGACCCCGCTCAGCGCCAGTCGTGGTGATGCCAATGGCCGTGGCCCTCATCGACGATGCAGCCCGCCAGGCTGAAACCGGCGAGGGTCAGGAGAAGAGCGAGCGTCAGTCCTTTCACAACGAGCCTCCTATTTCTGTCACCTCGGGGGGTAACAGCGCCCCGCCGAAAGCTGCGCCCGTCACGACTTCCACGCGCATTGGCCGGCGCGAAAGAGCCGCGCCGCTTTGCCGAAACGGCCACCTCACTTTTATCTAAATCCAAGACAAACATTCAGCGATTTCTCCACTTAATTGCATCTTTACTTGCCGGTCCTAGCATCGAGCTCATCGCAATTGAGGTAAAGGTGAGCCGAATGCAATATTCGCTGTTGAAGGGTGCAATCGCATCGATCGCCATCACCAGTGCACTGCCGCTTGCGCCTCACGCACAAGCGGCGAGCCAGCCGGTGCGCGGCGGCCAAGTCATCGTCCCCGACAGCAGCATCGAGAACGTCGGCGATATCGGCTTCCGCGTGCACAGCAACGTGCGCGCCTTCATTCCGGCGGGCGGCATGGACCAAGTCGCGCCGCCGCGGCTCCATCAGCTCGGCAGCGGCGCGGGGCGGCAGGTCGTGCCCTATGGCGGATACTTCTTCCTCGAGACGCCGGCCTCGCTCGGCTGCGTCTACGGCCTTGTCGTATCGGAAGTCGCGGGATGCAATCCCTATCAGACGACGGTCAATCCGACCGGCGGGTCGCGCGCGATCGCCATCGTCGACGCCTATGACGATCCGACGGCGGCCGCGGACCTCGCGCATTTCTCGAGCCAGTTCGGCCTCGCCGCGCCCAATCTGCAAGTCGTCTACGCCAGCGGCAGCCGGCCCGCCTTCAACGGCGGTTGGCAGCTCGAGGAGGCGCTCGACATCGAATGGGCGCACGCCATGGCGCCGGCCGCCAAGATCTATCTCGTCGAGGCGGCATCGAACAGCATCGGCGACCTCATGGCCGCGGTCAGCGCGGCGAGCCAGCTCGTGGCCAAGGCCGGCGGCGGCGAGGTGTCGATGAGCTGGGGCGCCAGCGAGTTCAACGGCGAGAGCGCCTTCGACCATTATTTCACCACGCCGGGCGTGGTCTATCTCGCCTCGGCGGGCGATTCGCGAGGCGTGATCTGGCCCTCGGCCTCGCCCAATGTCATCTCGGTCGGCGGCACTGCGCTCAGCCGCGCGCCCAGCACCGGCGACTTCCAAGGCGAGCTTGCCTGGCAACAGACGGGTGGCGGGCCGTCGGCCTTCGAGCCGCGTCCCGCTTACCAGGCAGCGCTTGCCGGCACGGTGGGCTCGCATCGCGGGACGCCCGACGTTGCCGCGGTCGCCGACCCGACGACGGGCGTCTGGGTCTTCGCCGACGGCGAGTGGTGGATCGTCGGCGGCACCAGCGTCGCGGCGCCGGTCTGGGCCGGGATCGTCAACGCGTCCGGGCATTTCTACACCTCGACCGCGACCGAGCTCGCCGCGATCTACGGCAACACCGCCGGCTTCAACAATCTCACCGACGGCGATTGCGGCCCCTATGAGGGCTATCTCGCGCTCGGCCCCTGGAGCTTCTGCACCGGCCACGGCAGCCCCAAAGGCACCGCGAACAAGTAAGGCTGCGCCTTGGTCTCAGGCCCCTCTCCTCTCCGCCCGCTGTCGAGGCAGAGAGGGGTTCTTCCTCGGCGAAGCGGAGCGGTCAGCGCGTGACGAGCTTGGCCCTTCATTAAGGTCGCCCTTCCTAATCTTCTGCGACAATGCGCATCTCTCCCTGCGTCGGCGCTCTTGTCGCCTTTCTGGCGCTGGCGCCGGCCTCGCTCGCCGCCGAGAAACCGAGCGCCGCGGCGCCGGCGATGTCGCCCGAGGAAGCGCAAGCCCTCTTCGATCCCCTGCGCGATTTTTTCCGGGGCGCCATCTTCGGCGCCACGTTCGAGGAGATGGACCGGCCCAAGCCCACGGCCTTCTTCCCCTTCCTGACGCGCGACGGCGAGCAGCGCAACCTCGGCGATTTCCGCGGCAAATTCGTGCTGCTCGACCTCTGCGCCACGTGGTGTCCGACTTGCGTCCGCGAGATGCCCTCGCTCGATCGCGCGCAGCGGAAACTGGGCGACCGCCTCAGCGTGCTGGCGATCGCCGAGGACAAGACCGGCGAGAACGGTGGGACCGTTCCTTGCGGTGCGGCCGCCGCTGCGGTTCGAGGTGTTTCTCGACGCCCCCAACGAGGCGTGGCGCGCCTTCGACGTGCACGCCATCCCGACCAGCATTCTCATCGACCCCAGGGGCCGCATCGTCGCTTCGGTGGTGGGCGCCGTCGGCTGGGACCGGCCGCGCGTGATGGCGGAGCTCGAGCGCTACCTCGCCGAGGACGATCGCCCGATTACCGCCGCGCCCGCGCGGCGGCGGCTGGTCTTCTCCGCTCGGTGGACGGGTTCGAACTTGACCGGTGGCCGGCGGGATATGTGCAACTTACCCGTTGATTAATGAGGCGTCGCGTATGCTTCTGCGATGCGAGGCATTCTTTTCCTCTCGCTTCTCG
>DATJAV010000293.1:0-4561 GCA_035515835.1 Allostellaceae bacterium | reverse complement strand
GCCGGCTTGCGTGAGCGCTACAACGGCGAGACCAGCAAAGGCATTCCTGCGCAATGGCAGCGCTTCATGCCGCAGATCGGCCACATCCCCGGGCAGGTCGGCTGGACGACCTACGGCGCTTGCTGCAACAGCGACGACGACGGCAATTTCGACTACATCTGCGGCGTCGAGGTGAAGAGCTTCTCCGATCTCCCGGCCGAGCTTGCCCGCGTCCGCATCGCCGCGCAACGCTACGCCGTTTTCTCCCACCGCGATCACGTCTCGACCATCCGCCGCACCATTATGACCATCTGGAACAAATGGCTGCCGGAATCGGGGCACGAGGTCGCCGATGCGCCCGACTTCGAGCTCTACGAGAATTTCGATCCGGACAAGGGCACGGGCACCATCGAGATCTGGATACCGCTCAAGGCGTGAGAATCTCAGCGCCCTAAGGGGAAGCTCGCGCGCAGCATCACGGTCTCACCGAGCTGACCGCTCGAGCCCAGCGACACGGTCTGCGTCGCCGAGGTGGGATTACGGATCGAGGGCACGGCGCTGTCGAAGCGCAGGCCGCCCAAGAGGTCGATCGTCGCATTGCCGGCGAGGATGTAGCGGATGCCGAGCTGCCCCTCGAGCCGCGCGCCGATGTCGGTGCGGCCGCGCTTCGCGCTCGTCTCGCTGTTGGGGATGGCCGCCAAGGGCTGGCAGCCCGCAACCGCGCTGTTCTCATCGAAACAGTCGCTGGCATGGAGCGACGAGCGCGTGCCGACGAGCGCTGCGCCGCCGCCGGCCAGGAAGGCGAAGCCGCCGCCCAGCATATACCGCGAGCCGGCGGAGACGCCGAGCCCGATCTGCCGCGTATCCAGCGCCTCGTTCACCTGATCGTCGAAACAGACCGTGCCGGGGACGAAGCTGCATTGCTGCAAGTCGCTGTAGTCGACGGTGCGCCGCGCGAGGCCGCCGAAGATCGCCACTGCGGGCGTGACCGCAAAGCCTGGCGAGAGGTCGATGTCGGTCGCGAGGCGCAGTGCGAGCTCGCCGCCATATTGCTGTGTGTTGGTGCTGGCGGAGAAGACGCCGCCCGTGAGAAGCGCGCCGCCGCCGCCCACCGGATTCCAGAGGTCGTTGACGTTGACCGGTCCGAGGCCGCGATTGGTTCTGTCGTCGAGACCGAAAAAATCGCCCGAGACCTCGACGCGCTCGTTATGACCGAGCCCCATCCAGCCGCCCGGCGGGCGGTAGCCCAACGCGAATCCGCCCGCGGGACCGGTGGCCGTGGCGTTGTAAGAATAGTAGGGCGTGGTCGTGCCGGGGTGGTTGCCCAAGGTCCAGGTCGGGAGGCTCTGCCATTCGGCGCCGCCTTCGATGTCGATATAGGTGCGGGTCTCGGGGATGTCCAAGGGCGAGGCGATGCGCCAGCCATCGGCCGAAGCCCGATTGGCAGCGACGAGCGCCGCGGCCGCCACGGCAAACACTCCAAGCGTCCTGCCACAACGCATCGTGCCCCCCCGAATGAGCTGCCGCGCTACGCGTTCATATATACGCCCGGGAAAGGCGAAACAAACGGCAAACTCGATTCGTGCTGGGAAAGCGATCGGTAGTGGCTTCCTCGCAACGGCCCTCGCCTACGGCCGCAGCTCCTTCCGCACCACCGCCGCACCCGCCGCGAGCGCCCGCAGCTTGCCGTAGGCGACGCCGCGATCGAGCGGGGCCATGCCGCAATTGGTGCAGGGCTGGATGCGCTCGGGCGCGACGAACTTCGCGGCGCGGCGGATGGTGGCGGCGACTTCCTCGGGGGTCTCGACCTTGTCGGTGGCGACGTCGATCGCACCCAGCAGCACGTCCTTGCCGTCGAGCAGCTTCAAGAGCTCGATCGGCACCCGCGAGTTGATGCATTCGAGCGAGACCTGGTCGATGCGGCTTCGCGCCAGCGCGGGAAAGATTTCCTCATACTGCCGCCATTCGCTGCCCAGCGTCGCCTTCCAGTCGATATTCGCCTGGATGCCGTAGCCGTAGCAAATATGGACCGCGGTCGTGCAGCGCAATCCCTGGCGCGCGCGATGGAGCGCCTCGATGCCCCAGTCCTTGACCCAATCCATGTAGACGTTGAAGGCGGGCTCGTCGAACTGGATGACGTCGACGCCGGCCGCCTCGAGCTCGAGCGCCTCCTCGTTCAGGATCTCGGCAAAGCGCATCGCCATCTTGACGCGGTCCCCGTAGTGCGCGTCGGCGACGGTATCGATGATGGTCATCGGTCCCGGCAGGGTGAATTTGAGTTTGCGGCGGGTATGGGCGCGCGCCATCGCCGCCTCGGTCGCATGCACCGGGCGCTTCCGCTTCAGCGCCCCCGTCACCGTCGGCACCTCGGCGGTATAGCGGTTGTTGCGGATGCCCATGGCGACGCGACGCTCGAAATCGATGCCATCGATCTCGGCGAGGAAGCCATGCACGAAATGCTGGCGCGATTGCTCGCCGTCGCTGACGATGTCGATGCCGGCATCTTCCTGCTCCTTGAGCACGAGCAAGGTGGCGTCCCGCTTCGCCTCGGCCAGCGCCGCGCCGCTTTGTGCCCAAGGCGCCCAGAGCTTCTTCGGTTCGGCGAGCCAGAAAGGCTTGGGCAGGCTCCCGGCGATGGTGGTCTCGAGCATTTCTTTCCTCCCTGATCGGGCGCGATCATAATGGGAGCGGGAAGGTCGGAACAGGGAGGATCACCTTGCCCGAAACCGGACGCTTGAGGCGCCCGCCGCGCTTCGCCGAGGCCGCCGTCGCGGTCGAGCATCGGCCCGACGGCACGATGATCCTGCGCTCGCCGCAGCCGCTCGGCGCCTATCCCCGTGCCGTCGGCGTCTGGCTCGAAGCCTGGGCGGCTCGCGCACCGGATCGGCTCTTCCTTGCCGAGCGCGACGGCAGCGGCGGTTGGCGCCGCATCGCTTATGCGGCAGCGCTGGGCGAAGTGCGCGCCATCGCCCAGGCGCTCCTCGATCGCGGCCTCGGTCCTGGGCGCCCGGTGATGATCCTCTCCGACAATGGCATCGATCACGCGCTGCTGATGCTGGCGGCGATGCATGTCGGCATTCCCGTCGTGCCGGTCTCCACCGCCTATTCGCGCATCTCGCGCGACTTCGCCCGACTCCGCGCGGCGCGCGATCTTGTCGCGCCCGGCCTTATCTTCGCCGATGACGGCGAGCGCTATGCCGCGGCGCTGACAGCGATCGGGCTCGGCGATGCCGAGTTCGTCGTGACATCCAATCCGCCGCGCTGCCTGCCGGCGACGGATTTCGCCCAGCTCCGCGCGATGCGGCCCACCGCCTCGGTCGATGTCGCGTTTGCCGCGCTCGGTCCCGATACGGTGGCAAAAATCCTGCTCACTTCAGGATCGACCGGCGAGCCCAAGGGCGTCATCAACACGCAGCGCATGCTGTGCTCGAACCAGGAGGCCTATGCGCTCCTTTGGTCCTTCATCGCTGAGCGCCCGCCGGTGCTGCTCGACTGGCTTCCATGGAACCACACCTTCGGCGGCAATTCCGATTTCAACATGCTGCTGCGCAACGGCGGCACGCTCTACATCGACGACGGCCGCCCGGTGCCGGGGCTCATCGACAAGAGCGTCGCCAATTTGCGCGAGGTCGCGCCGACGCTCTATCTCAACGTGCCACGCGCCTTCGGCCTCATGCTCGATCCGCTGGAGCGCGACGCCGATCTCGCGCGCAATTTCTTTCGCGAGCTCGATCTCATCCTCTATGCCGGCGCCGCCTTGCCGCAGAGTCTCTGGGAGCGGCTCGAGGCGCTGTCGCTGCGCACCATCGGCGAGAAAGTCGCTATGGTCTCCGCCTGGGGTACGACGGAGACGGCGCCGGCGGCGACGGTCGTACACTATCCGATTGCGCGCGCCGGCAACATCGGCCTCCCCATCCCCGGCACCGAGATCAAGCTGGTGCCCGCCGGCGACAAGCTCGAGATCCGCGTGCGCGGCCCCAACGTCACGCCGGGCTATTGGCGGCGTCCCGACCTCACCGCCGCCGCCTTCGACGAGGATGGCTATTATCGTCCGGGCGATGCGGCACGGCTCGAAGACCCGGCCGAGCCCCGACGCGGCATCGTCTTCGACGGCCGGCTCGGCGAGAACTTCAAGCTCTCGTCAGGCACGTGGGTCAGCGTCGGCGCGCTGCGCGTCGCGCTGGTCGCGGCTTGCACCCCCATCATCGAGGACGCCGTCATCGCCGGCCACGACCGCGACGAGATCGGTCTCCTGGTCTTCCCCAGCCTCGCCGGTTGCCGCGGCCTCTGCCCGCAATTTGCCACCGATGCGCCGCTGCCGGCGCTGATTGCGGCGCCGGCGGTGCGGGACGCGCTCGCCGCGGCGCTCGGTCGCCACAACGCCACCGCCGGCGGCAGCTCGCACCGCATCGCCCGTGCGCTCTTTCTGGAGCACCCGCCGTCGATCGATCGCGGCGAGATCACCGACAAGGGCTACATCAACCAGCGCGCCGTCCTCGGCAACCGCGCGGCTCTTGTCGAGCGGCTCTATGCCGATCCGCCGGGAGCCGACGTCGTCGTGGTCGTCGGGCGAGAGTCTACC
>DATJAV010000292.1:0-6040 GCA_035515835.1 Allostellaceae bacterium | reverse complement strand
TCGCGGACGCGCTCGCCGACGGCAGCGATCTCGCCGCGGCCTCTTCGCTCGGCCGGGCGCATCCCGTCTTCGGGCTCTGGCCGGTCGCGCTCCGCTTCGCGCTGCGGAGCGCGGTGACGGAGGAGGGGCTCCGCAAAGTGGACCAGTGGACGGCACGCTATCGTTTGAGGCTGGTCGATTTTCCGGCAAGGCCGGTCGATCCCTTCTTCAACCTCAACTACCCCGAGGAATTGGCCGAGGCCGAGCGGCTCGCTGCGACACTCGAGGCGTCTTTCGCCCGCGGCTGACGTCCCGTTATGCTAGATTGAGAGCGCGGGAAAGGATGGCAAATGGCCGCTTTGATCGAGCTGCGCGTGCTGGAGCTGCTGAACGCCCGGCTTTGCCATGAGCTGGTCAGTCCGGTCGGCGCCATCAACAACGGCGTCGAGCTCTTGGACGACGAGGATCCGGAATTCATTCGCGACGCCATCAAGCTGATCGGCCAGAGCGCCCGCAAGGCCGGGCAGAAGCTGCAATTCTATCGCTTCGCCTACGGCACGGCGGCGGCGGCCTCGACGGGAGGAAGCGGCGCCAGCAATGGCCGTGAGCTAACGCTGGGGCTCCTTGAGGGCGGGAAGGTGCGCTGCGACTGGTCGCCCGAGGCGGCGGCGCTCCCGGTGCTGTGGCAGCGTCTCGCCTGCAACATGGTGGTGCTGGCGAGTGAAGCGCTGCCACGCGGCGGCGAGCTGACGGTGCGCCCGCTCGGCGCCGCCGGCGTCGAGGTGGCGGCGTCGGGCGACAGCGTCAATGTCGCCGCCGAGCTGCGCACGGCGCTCGATCCGGCGATCGCCGTTGCCGAGCTGACATCGCGGAGCGTGCATGCCTATTTCGCGGCGCGGCTGGCGGCAGAGCTCGGCGGCAAGCTGCTCCTCGCCGAGATCGGGCCGCAGCGCGTCGTGCTTCATGCCGCTGCAAGCTAAGTATCGAGGAAGTAAAGCGCAAGGGTTGATTAACTTCTGCTATCGCTAACCCCTTCTTAAAGAATATCCGCGATCTTTTAGGCCAATTTTCCGTCCGTCCCGCGGGCGAACGGGTAGGCGCCGCAGGCGCGCGCGAGGAAACCGGCATGGATGATCTTCTCAGCGAATTCCTGACCGAAACGAATGAGAGCCTGGCGACGCTCGATCTCGAGCTGGTGCGCCTGGAGCAGAATCCCAACGATCCAGCGCTCCTCAGCAACATCTTCCGCATCGTCCACACCATCAAGGGCACCTGCGGCTTCCTCGGCCTGCCGCGCCTTGAGGCCGTGGCGCATGCGCTCGAGAATGTGCTGGGCAAGTTCCGCGACGGCGAGATGAGGGCGACGCCGGCGGCGGTCAGCCTCATTCTCGAATCGCTCGACCGCATCAAGATGCTGCTGGCGCAGCTCGAAGCCAAGGAGGCGGAGCCGGCGGGCGAGGACAGCGAGCTCATCGGGCGCTTGAGCCAGCTCGCTGGCGGTGCCCCGGCGCCGCCCGCGGCGCCGAGGCCGGCCGCTCCGGCGAAGGCCGCGGCACCGGCTCCCGCACCCAAGAAAAAGCCCGAGCCGACACCGGCGCCCGCGCCGACGGCAGCGGCGGCCGCGCCCGCGAAGGCGCCGACGCCCGTCGAGGCAAAGGGCAAGGAACCGGCCGGCGAGGCGGTCGAGGCCAAGGAATCGGCGGTCGCGGCGCAGAGCATCCGCGTCAACGTCGATCTCCTCGAGAACCTCATGACGATGGTGAGCGAGCTGGTGCTGACGCGCAACCAGCTCATGCAGATCCTGCGCAGCCAGAAGGAAAGCGAGTTCGGCGCGCCGCTGCAGCGCCTCTCCCATGTCACGACCGAGCTGCAGGAAGGCGTCATGAAGACGCGCATGCAGCCGATCGGCAACGCCTGGGCGAAGCTGCCGCGCATCGTGCGCGATCTCTCGCATGAGCTGCACAAGAAGATCGACCTGCAGATGCACGGCGCCGAGACCGAGCTCGACCGCCAGGTCCTGGAGATGATCAAGGACCCGCTGACGCACATGGTGCGCAACTCGGCCGATCACGGCATCGAGATGCCGGCCGAGCGCGCCGCCGCCGGCAAGTCGGAGACCGGCACGATCACGCTCAACGCCTATCACGAGGGCGGCCACATCATCATCGAGATCGCCGATGACGGCAAAGGTCTCGACCTCGAGCGCATCAAGCAGAAGGCGCTCGCCACCGGGCTTGCCAACGAGAGCGATCTCGCGGCGATGACCGAGCAACAGATCCATCAGTTCATCTTCAAGGCCGGCTTCTCCACCGCCGCCAAGGTGACCAGCGTCTCCGGCCGCGGCGTCGGCATGGACGTGGTGCGCACCAACATCGAGAAGATCGGCGGCACCGTCGAGATGAAGAGCTACCGCGGCAAGGGCTCGGCCTTCGTCATCAAGATCCCGCTCACTCTCGCCATCGTCTCGGCGCTCATCGTCGAATGCGCCGGCGAGCGCTTCGCCATCCCGCAGATCAGCGTCATCGAGCTGGTGCGCGCCGCCGCCAACGCCGAGACCACGGTCGAGTGGCTCAACAACGCGCCGGTGCTGCGCCTGCGCGACCGGCTGCTGCCGCTGGTCTCGCTGCAGGAGCTGCTGCGGCTGGGCAAGCGCGGCGAGCAGCCGAACGAGACCTTCATCGTCGTCGCCCAAGTCGGGACATATACCTTCGGCATCATCGTCGACCGCGTCTTCGACACCGAGGAGATCGTGGTGAAGCCGGTGGCGCCGATCCTGCGCGACATCACCATGTTCTCGGGCAACACGATCCTGGGCGACGGCAGCGTCATCATGATCCTCGATCCCAACGGCATCGCCGCGGCGACGGGCGAGATCACCGTCTCCGAGAGCGCGCTGGTGGCCGAGCAGGCCGCTGCCAAGGAGCGGGCGCGCGAGGACGTGACCAGCCTCTTGCTCTTCCGCGCTGGCTTCGGCGCGCCCAAGGCGGTGCCGCTCGCGCTCATCGCGCGGCTCGAGGAGATCGATCTGGCGACGGTCGAGTTCTCGCACGACAAGCCGGTGGTGCAGTATCGCGGCAAGCTCATGCCGCTCGTCACCATCGACCCCGCCTATCAGATCGGCAAGGAAGGGCGTCAGCCCATCCTGGTGTTCGCCGACAAGGAGCACACCATGGGCCTCGTCGTCGACGAGATCGTCGACATCGTCGAGGAGCATCTCAAGATCGAGGTGGCGGTGGACCGCCCGGGCCTGATCGGCAGCGCCATCATCGCCGGCCGCGCCACGGACCTGATCGACGCCGGGTTCTACCTGACGCAGGCCTATCGCGACTGGTTCGGCGCACGCGAGGCCGACGAATACCTCCACGAGAAGAACAAGCGCGTGCTCGTCGTCGACGACAGCCCCTTCTTCCGCAATCTCCTGACGCCGCTGCTCTCGGTCGCGGGCTACGAGGTGACGACGGTCGAGTCGGCCGATCGCGCCCTCAGCCTGTGCGAGGCCGGCGAGGACTTCGACGTCATCATCAGCGACATCGAGATGCCGGGGATGAACGGCTTCGAGTTCGCCAGCACGGTGAAGAAGACGCCGCGCTGGAAGGATACGCCGATCGTCGCGCTGAGCTCGCATGCGACGCCCCGCGACCTGGACCGCGGCCGCGCCGCCGGCTTCAGCGACTACGTGGCGAAGTTCGATCGCGATGCGCTGCTGAGCACGCTGTCGGAAGCGCTCAGCTCTGAGAGAGGTGCCGCATGAACCGCGACATGGCTGCCGCTCCCGCCGCGGTGAAGGCGGTCGCCGAGGAGCATCGCGAGTTCGTCTCGATCACGGTGGCGAACCAGCTCTTCGGCATCCCCGTGCTGCAAGTGCAGGACGTGCTGAGCCCGCAGCGCATTACCCGCATTCCGCTGGCGCCGCCCGAGGTCGCGGGCTCGCTCAACCTGCGCGGCCGCATCGTCACCGCCATCGATTTGCGCACAAGGCTTCGCCTGCCGCCGCAGCCCAAGGGCCAGAGCGGCATGAGCGTCGTCGTCGACCATGGCGGCGAACTCTATAGCGTCATGGTCGACAGCGTCGGCGAGGTCTTGAGCCTCCCCGCCGAGATGGCCGAGCGCAACCCCGCGACGCTCGATCCCATCTGGCGCGACGTTTCCGAGGGCATCTATCGCCTCGACAAGACGCTGCTCATCGTTCTCGACGTGGCCCGCGTGCTCGATTTCTCGACGCGCCCGGAAGCAGCGTGACGGCCCCGGTGACGCCATGAGGGGCAGCACGGAATACGCCATGAAGTCGTGTCTTATCGTCGACGACTCGCGCGTCGTGCGCAAGGTCGCGCGGCGCATCCTCGAGGATTTGCACTTCGCCATCGAGGAGGCGGCCGACGGCAAGCTCGCGCTCGACGCCTGCCTCAAGAAAATGCCGGATGTCGTGCTGCTCGACTGGAACATGCCGGTGATGAACGGCATCGATTTCCTGCGCCAGCTCAGGAGCGCCCCGGGCGGCGGCGCGCCGGTGGTGGTCTTCTGCACCACCGAGAACGACCTCCAGCACATCCAGGAGGCGATCGGCGCCGGGGCCAACGAATACATCATGAAGCCGTTCGACAGCGACATTCTCGCGGCGAAGTTCGCGCAGGTGGGGCTCCTTTGAGAAATGCCGAAGCATCAGGCGCGGCACGAATCCAGGTGACCCGCGCGCGTCAGCCCTACCGGCTGATGGTGGTGGACGACAGCGCCGTCATCCGCGGTCTCTTGACGCGCTCGCTCGAGGCCGATCCCGAGGTCGAAGTACTGGCGTCCGCCAGCAACGGCGAGATGGCGGTGAACGCGCTCGCCCGCTACGACGTCGAGATCGTCATCCTCGACATCGAAATGCCGGTGATGGACGGGCTTACCGCGCTGCCGAAGCTGCTGACGGCGAAGCCCGGCATCAAGGTGATCATCGCCTCGACCTTGACTCGGCGCGGCGCCGACATCAGCATGCGCGCGCTCGCCGCCGGCGCCGACGACTATCTGACGAAGCCGGTGGCCTCCGAGCTCACCAGCGCCGACGAGTTCAAGCGCGATCTCCTCGCCAAGGTGAAGGCGATCGGCGGTGCCCGCCGCCGCGCCCAGGGCCTGGCGGCGCCGGAGCCGACCGCGCCGCAGGCGCGCGCGCCCTCGCCGGCGCAGGTCGCGTCCGTCTACGAGGCGGCGCCCGATCCGCGCCGGCGCGTCGTCTCGCTGCGACCGCCCTCCCGCGAGTTTCCCGAGGTGGTCGCCATCGGCTCCTCGACCGGCGGACCTCAGGCGCTCTTCAAGGTGCTGGGCCAGCTGAAGGGCGCGCTGCGCCAGCCGATCTTCATCACCCAGCACATGCCGGCGACCTTCACCACCATCCTGGCGGAGCACATCGCGCGCGCGAGCGGCTATCCCACCGCCGAGGGCGTCGACGGCGAGCCGGTGCAGGGGGGCCGCATCTATGTCGCGCCCGGCGACTTCCACATGGTGGTCGAGAGCCGGGACCGCGGCGAGAAGGTGGTGCGGCTCACCAAGGCGCCGCCCGAGAATTTCTGCCGGCCGTCGGTCGACCCGATGCTGCGCAGCCTCGCGCAAGTCTATGGCCCGCGCGTTCTGACGATGATCCTCACCGGCATGGGACATGACGGCTTGAATGGCGGGCGCGCGGTGGTGAATGCCGGCGGCACGATCGTCGCCCAAGACGAGGCGACGAGCGTCGTCTGGGGCATGCCGGGCGCGGTGGCGACGGCGGGCCTTTGCAGCGCGGTGGTGGCGCTCGAGGAGATCGCGCCGGCGATCGCCAAGCTTGCGGTACGGGCGGCCAGATGACCAACGAAGACTTCGATCTCCTCTGCCGCCTCCTGAAAGACCGCTCGGGCCTGGTGCTGACGCGCGATAAGGCCTATCTGCTCGAAAGCCGACTTCTGCCCGTGGCGCGCAAGCGCAACATGAAGTCGCTCGACGAGCTCATCGCGCTGCTGCGCGGCCGGCCCGAAGGCGAGCTGGTGCGCGACGTGATCGAGGCGATGACGACCAACGAGTCGTTCTTCTTCCGCGACATCAAGCC
>DATJAV010000291.1:0-3662 GCA_035515835.1 Allostellaceae bacterium | reverse complement strand
GCAAGAAGGGCCAGCGCATCTGGACCGGCGGCGGCGATGCCGCGGCGATCGCCGCCGGCATCCGCCGGACCAACACCGAGACCAATCTGCGCTACAGCCAAGTGGCGCCCCTTTCGATGTATGAGGAGGTCAATACCGGCGACAACCTGCCGGCGCAGATCGAGCTCTATGCCGAGGAAGGCGACGAGTACAAGCTGCTCTTCATCGCCAAGGGCGGCGGCTCGGCCAATAAGAGCTTTCTCTATCAGCAGACCAAGGCGGTGCTCAATCCGAAGTCGCTGATCAAGTTCCTCGACGAGAAGATCAAGACGCTCGGCACCGCCGCCTGCCCGCCCTATCACTTGGCGATCGTCATCGGCGGCACCTCGGCGGAGTACAACCTGAAGACGGTGAAGCTCGCCAGCACCCACTATCTCGACAATTTGCCCGGCGAGGGCAACCCATGGGGCCAGGCCTTCCGCGATCGCGGCTTCGAGCAGGAAGTGCTGGCGCTGACCCGCGGCATGGGCATCGGCGCGCAGTTCGGCGGCAAGTATTTCTGCCACGACGTGCGGGTCATCCGCTTGCCCCGCCACGGCGCCAGCGTGCCGATCGGCATCGGCGTCTCCTGCGCCGCCGACCGGCAGATCCTCGGCAAGATCAACGCCAAGGGCGTGTTCCTCGAGGAGCTCGAGACCAACCCCGCGAAATACTTGCCGGACATCGATGCCGAGAGCCTCGGCGGCGCGGTGGTGAAGATCGACCTGAAGCAGCCGATGGTGGAGATCCGGCGGACGCTCTCGCAGCACCCGATCAAGACCCGGCTCGCGCTCACCGGCACGCTGGTGGTGGCGCGCGACATCGCGCATGCGAAGCTGAAAGAGCGCCTCAAGCGCGGCGAGGGCCTGCCGCAATACGTCAAGGACCACCCGATCTACTACGCAGGCCCCGCGAAGACACCGGCGGGCTACGCCTCGGGCTCCTTCGGCCCGACCACCGCCGGGCGCATGGATTCCTATGTTGACCAGTTCATGACCGCGGGCGGCAGCTTCGTCACGCTCGCCAAGGGCAACCGCGGCGCCGAGGTGCGCGAGGCCTGCAAGAAGCATGGCGGATTCTATCTGGGCTCGATCGGCGGCCCCGCCGCGCGCCTCGCCCAGGACTGCATCAAGAAAGTCGAGCTGCTCGAATACCCCGAGCTCGGCATGGAAGCGATCTGGCGGATCGAGGTGGTAGACTTTCCTGCCTTTATCGTTGTCGATGACAAGGGCAACGACTTCTTCGCGAAGCTCGCCTGACGGTAACCGCGGCCCGGCCAGGGATGGAGCGAAGCGATCGGCCGTAGCATGGTCGAAGGGACGACGCGTGGCGCAGGAAATCGACCTCGAGGCGTTAAGCCGAGGCGAGAAAGGGGCGTGGGACGGCTTCGTCCGGCGCTACGCCGGCCTCGTCGTCGCCGCCGTCCGGGGCGTATCACACGAGGGAACCGACGTCGAGGACCTCGTGCAGGACGTGTTCTTTCGCCTCTGCAAGGATGGCTTCCGCCTGCTCAAGACCTACGATCCGAGCCGAGCCGGCATCTCGACCTGGCTCACCATCGTCGCCCGCAGCACCGCACGCGACTCGCTCCGCCGCCGCCAGTTGGCGGTGACTCCCATCGACGCCGTGCCCGAGGCACAGCTGGCGACGGATGCCGCACCGCCGGAGAAGCTCAAGCTGCCCGATGGGCTGCTATCGCCGCGGCAGAAGCTCGTCTTAACCATGCTTTATGACCGCGACATGGAGGTCGCCGAGATTGCACAAGCGCTGGGAGTTGACCCGCAGACGGTGCGCAGCACCCATCATAAGGCGATGCTCAAGCTCCGTGAGCACTTCGCGGCGGAACAATAGGTGAAAATCGGCTGGACCCACGGGGATGGTGGCGTGCACCGACGCTTAGCATATACTGAGGAGCTGGAGATGGCTGGACCGCTGGACGACTCCGACGAGGCGGCGCTTTGGCGCCGTTGGCGCACCGCCGGTGCCACGGGCGCGGCCGTCCCGGCGGATCCCGATCCCTTGTTGCTCGCCGCCTATGCCGAGGACCGGCTGTCGGTCGACGGTGCCGAGGCGGTTGAGGACTGGCTGGCGGCCAATCCACTGGCTGCGCAGGACATTGTTGCCGCACGGCGGACGCTCAGGATACCGCTGCCTGTGGCTCCCTCCCACGTCATCGACCGCGCCGCCGCGCTCGTCGGGGTTGCCGACGGGGTCAGCGTTCTCGCCTTCCGCCGTCCGTCGCCATCGCGCCGCCATTGGCGCGAGGCCCTTCGCATCGGCGCCATGGCGGCGAGCGTGTTGGTGGCGAGCTTCGTCGGCTTTGCCATGGGCAACGACACCTTCGTCACTTTGGCGGGGGGCAGCGCGCCGGCGCTCAGCCTCGAGCTGCTCGACCCGCCGACAGGGCTCTTCAACGAGCTCGACGAGGACTCCAGTACGTGACAAGCCTCGCGCAAGAGGGTGCCGAGCCCCGCGCGCGAGGGCGCCTGCTGTTGTGGGCGCTGATCCTGTCGCTGATCGTGAACGTGTTCTTTCTCGCCGCGATGGTCTGGGTCCGCGCCAATGTGCCGGTGATGCCGACACCGCGTCAGCGAATGGAAGCGATCGCCGAGGAGCTGCAGCTCACCCCTGATCAGCACGACGCCTTCCAGCAATTCCTCATCGAGATGCGCCGCAACACCCGCCAATTGCGCGATGGCAACCTGCCGCTCCTGCAACGCGCCTGGGCGGAGATGGCGAAGCCTAGCCCGGATCAGGGGTTGATCGGGCAGGTCATCGACCAAACCAGCGAGAACCGCCGCGCTTATCAGAAGAAGATGGCGGTGGCGATGGCACGTTTCCTCGGCGACCTTAAACCCGAGCAACGCAGCCAATTCGTCGAGCTCTTGCAACACCACCGCGATCCCGCGGCCCAGCATCTCCACCACCTGATCATGCCCTGACCGCGGCCGCTGAGCCGCGTGTGATGATGTCCGAAAACCGCGAGACAAGCGCGGCGCGCTCGGCGATCATCGCCGGCATGGACTTGGATCACGCCGCCTGTTACCGCGCCCTTGCTGCTCGCGACCCGCGCTTCGACGGGCGCTTCCTCGTCGGCGTCACGACCACGGGCATCTATTGCCGGCCGATCTGTCCGGCACGCACGCCCAAGCCCGAGAATGCGCGCTTCTTTGCCTCCGCCGCGGCGGCGCAGCAAGCTGGATTCCGGCCCTGCCTGCGCTGCCGCCCGGAGACCTCACCCGATCTTGCGGTCTGGCACGGCACCGCGAACACCGTCACCCGCGCGCTGGCGCTGATCGACCGCGGCGCGCTCGACGATGCCGGCATCGAGACGCTGGCGGAGCGTCTGGGCTTGGGCGGTCGTCAGCTGCGCCGCCTTTTCTACCAGCATCTCGGCGCCTCGCCCGTTGCCGTGGCGCAGACGCGACGGGTGCTGTTGGCGAAGCAGCTGATCCACGAGACAACGCTGCCGATGGCCGGGGTGGCGATGGCCGCCGGTTTCGGCAGCGTGCGACGCTTCAACGAGACCTTCCAGCGCTTGTTCGCGCGCCCGCCCGCCGCATTGCGCCGGCGCCGCGGCGAGCGCCATTCCGCCGAGGCGGTGTCGCTCACCCTCGCCTATCGGCCGCCTTACGATTGGGAGA
>DATJAV010000290.1:0-8080 GCA_035515835.1 Allostellaceae bacterium | reverse complement strand
GCCGAGCGCGGCGCGGCGCAGCGCAAAGGGATCCTTCGAGCCCGTCGGCTTCTCGTCGATCGAGAAGAATCCGACCAGCGAGTCGATCTTGTCGGCGCCGGGGATGAAGGGGAGCAGCTCCGTCGCCAAGCGCTCGACGCGCCCCACCTTGTCGAGAACGCTGCCGAGCTTCGCGTGGAAGACCCGCTCCGCGAGCTTCGGCACGCGGGCGGCGAGAGGCAGCTTCCGGTCCTGCTCCCAGAAGAAGCGCGCGTCCGAGAGACGCGCGCGCAGCACGCGCTCGTTGCCGGCGACGATCGCCTTGCCGCCGTCATCGGCGATTATGTTGGCGACCAGCAGAAAGCGCGGCGCGAGTTGGCCGGCGCGATCGAGGCAGGCGAAATATTTCTGATGCGCGCGCATCGACGTCGTCAGCACTTCGGGCGGCAGGTCGAGGAACTGGCGATCGATCGCGCCCATCAGCACCACCGGCCACTCGACGAGGCCGGTGACCTCTTCGAGCAGCGCCGGGTCGTCCTTCATCGTGAGCTGTGCCTCGGCCGCCTTCTCGTAAAGCGCCAGCGAGATCGCCTTGGCGCGGTCCTCGCGGCGCAGCACGACATGGGCCTCGCGCAGCTTGCGGCGATAGTCGGCCGCGCTTTCGACGACGATGGGCTGGGGCGCGAGGAAGCGATGGCCGCGCGTGACGTTCCCGATTGGCACGTCGTCAAGCGCCAGCGTCAGAGGCTTGCCGTCGAAGAGCGCGACGACGCTCGCCAGCGGCCGCACCCAACGGAAGCGAGCCGCGGGAAAGCGCATCGATTTCGGCCAGGGCAGCTCGTGCACCATCTGGCGCAGCAGCTCCGGCAATACTTCGCCCGTCGGCCGGCCGGCACGGCGGATGACGGCGAAATAGAAGACGCCCTTCCCCGTGTCGCGCTCCTCGCATTGCGCGAGCGACGAGAGACCCGCCGACTTGAGGAAGCCCTCGACGGCGTTGGCGGGCGCGCCGACGCGCGGTCCCCGCCGCTCCTCGCTCGTGTCGGGCTGCCCCTGCGGCAGGCCTTCCACGACGAGCGCCAGGCGGCGCGGTGTGACGAAGCTTTCCGCCTTGGCGAAAGCGAGCCCGGCGTCGCCCAGTTTCTCGGCGGCGAGGCGCTGCAGATCCTCCGCCGCGCGCGCCTGCATGCGCGCGGGGATCTCCTCGGTCAGCAGCTCGAAGAGCAGCTCGGCCATCGGCTCAGGCAGCACGCCGCGGCTGCGCCAACCAGCCTTCGCAACAGGCCTTGGCGAGCGCCCGCACGCGGGCGATATAGGCGGCGCGCTCGGTCACCGAGATGACGCCGCGCGCATCCAAGAGGTTGAAGGCGTGGCTCGCCTTGACGCATTGGTCATAGGCGGGCAGCGCCAGGTCGCGGGCAAGGAGCGCTTGGCATTCCCGCTCGGCATCGGCGAAATGGCGAAAGAGCAGCGTGGTGTCGGCGTGCTCGAAATTGTAGGCTGAGAACTCCTTTTCCGCGCGCTTGAAGACGTCGCCATAGGTCATGCCGGCGCCGTTGTAGTCGAGGTCGTAGACGTTCTCGACACCCTGCACATACATGGCAAGGCGCTCGAGGCCATAGGTGAGCTCGGTCGAGACCGGGTCGCATTCGATGCCGCCCACTTGCTGGAAGTAGGTGTATTGCGACACCTCCATGCCGTCGACCCAGACCTCCCAGCCCAAGCCCCAAGCGCCCAGTGTCGGACTCTCCCAATCGTCCTCGACGAAGCGGATGTCATGGCGCTTGGGATCGATGCCCAGCATCACCAAGCTTTCGAGATAGAGCTGCTGGCTCTCGGCCGGTGCCGGCTTCAGGATCACCTGGAACTGGTAGTGTTGCTGCAGCCGGTTGGGGTTCTCGCCATAGCGCCCGTCGGTCGGGCGGCGCGAGGGCTGCACATAGGCGGCGCGCCAGGGTTGCGGGCCAAGGGCGCGCAAGGTCGTCGCGGGATGAAAGGTGCCTGCGCCCATCTCGACGTCATAAGGCTGCAGGATGACGCAACCTTGCCGGGCCCAATACGCCTGGAGCTTCAGAATGAGCTCTTGGAAGCTGCTCCCGCTCGCTGCCGCCATCGCCGGTCCGATAGAATGTGGGGGTGCGGCGCACCATAAGGGCCACGCGCATCGAGGGCAAGGCAGCCCGCGGGTTAGGGTCGGTTTATCGTAGGATAACCTGGGATTGGCGTGCCATAGACCGGATCGACCGGCTGGAGCGCGCCGTTGCGGGGCGAATCGGGCCCCCACATCGGCGTGGGCGGCGGCAGGCTGCAGCCGCCGAGCAGCAGCGCGATGCCGGTCGCGGTCACCAGCGCCGCGAGCGGAAGCGATGATGGTTTCGACATGCTCTCACCGTCCCCAGGGGCAGTCGGTGCGGCCGCATGCGGTGGCGCCGCGCGCCGCCACATAAGCGCCGCACACGCGGCACTTGACCAGATCCTCGGCGGCGAGCGGCTGTCGCCGTTGCCGCTCGGCGCGCTGGCGCCGCCGGAGCTCCTCGCCGAGGGCGCGGCGGATCGCCTCGACGCGCCCAACATGGCGAAAGGCGAGCCAGATGACACCCACGACGGCGGCGAAGACGAGGAGCTTGGCGAAGGAAAAGCCGAGCATGGGCTGGTTTAGAAGCGCTGTCGCGGAGGGTCAAGCCGGCTCAAAGGCCGAAGCGCGCCCAAATCAAGCGCTCCTCGAGCCGTGAGAGCAGTTCGCTGGCGATATCGCCGATGTCGGGCCGGCGCGGCAGGCCGAGGCGCCAGAGCGAGAAGCGGCGCCGCTCCGGCTCGATCGCGCGCAGCCGGACGGTCTCGCCATAGCGCTCGCGCAGCGTGCCGCGGAGGTCGCCGATGCCGTCGATGAGGCCCAGCGCCAGCGCGCGGCGGCCGGTGAAGACCTCGCCGCTGAAGAGCGTCGCCTCGTCACCGCTGAGCCGGGCGCCGCGCCGCGCGCGCACCATGTCCTTGAAGGTCTCGTGCATGTCGCGCTGCAGCGCGGTCAGCCGCTCGACCCCATTCGGATCCTCGGTCAGGAAGGGGTCGAGCAGGGACTTGTTCTCGCCCGCCGTATAGAGCCGCCGCTGGATGCCGAGCCGCCTCATCGCCTCGGCAAAGCCGAAGCTCGCGCTGATGACGCCGATCGAGCCCAGGAGCGAGGTCTCCTCGGCAAAGATCTCATCGGCCGCGAGCGCCAGCCAGTAGCCGCCCGATGCCGCCACGTCCTCGGTGAAGGCGATGACCGGCACGTCCTTTTCCGTCGCCAATTGCCGGATGCGCCGAAAGAGCAGCGAGGATTGCGCCGGTGCCCCGCCCGGCGAGTTGATGGCGAGCGCCACAGCCTTCAGATGGGGGAGCGAGAAGGCGCGCTCGATCGCCGCGGCAAAGCGCCGGAGCGAGAGATTGCGCGGGCCCCGCATGCCGATGAGCCCATCGAGACGCAGTACCGCCACTTGCGGCGGCGGGTTGCGAAATCGCTCGATCGGCAGTTTGCCGAGGAGCTCCTGGACAAGAGCCATAACGCTCAAGATGGGGACGACCGAGGGGACTTGGCAAGCGCCCCGGCGATCCCCGTCAATCCCACTTGTAGACACCCGGCAGCGTGGTGCCGTAATGGCTGTCGACTGGCAGACCCGCGCCGTTGCGCGGCGTATCGGGACCGTAGAGCGGTCGCCCCGGCATGCGGGCACTCAAGAGAACGGGCAATGCGAAGAGAGCAGGCACCAGGATCCTTGCCATCCGCGCTTCCTCAATAGATCGGCGGGCGGCCCGGCAGCGGCGTACCATAGTGGAGATCGACTGGGATGCCATCGGCGTTGCGCGGCCAGCCGGGGCCAAGGCTGGTCGGCGGCGCGGCGCTGCAGCCCAAAAGCATGAGCCCGAGCGCGGCGATTATCCCGAGGAACCGCATCATCGCCGCCCCTCAAAACTCCGGGGGGCCGCCCGGCAGCGAGGTACCGTAAACGGGATCGACGAGCACGCCTGCGCCGTTGCGCGGCGCGCCGGGGCCGGGCCAGGATCCGGAATGGCCGGCGCAGCCGCTCAACATCATCGCCGCGGCGCAAAGCCACGCCACCGTCAAAAGTACCGTCCTCAGCGATCGTCGCACGGAACGCATCCCGGAAGGGCTGTCTCTGAGGCAGAACTTGGTAGGCGCCCCTTGCCTCGTCCAATCACGAGACCGTCAGTGCGCGCCGCCGGTGATGCCCAGGCTTCCTTGGACGCGTTTCATCAGCTGATCGGCGATGGCGAGATGCCCCCATTCCTCCCCCATGTTGTCGTCCGTCACCGGCGCCAATCCATTCGTCCGCGCCAGAACGCCGCCGCAATCCTCGATCGGCGCCGCGGCGCGCGGCTCTCCCGCCGGCGGCGGCGCCAGGAGAGACATGATCTCGTCGAGCCGCGCGCGCTCGGCCGGGACGGCGACATCGAGCACCGGATGCCCGTCGATGCGATAGGCCGCAAGCGTCCGGCGCAAGCGCTCGGAATCGAGCCTCATCGGCGTCGGGCTCAGGACGAGATTGTTGACCACACGCACGCCCGGGAACAGCATGCAGCCCGTCCGCAGCACCCGCGCCGAGCCAGTCGTGTTGTACATGATCACCCCACCATCGCGCAGATGCGTGGCGCTGAGACGCAGATACTCCTCCGAGAGCAGATTGTTCGCGTTCGGGCGGAAATACCAGGTCGTGTTCTGAATGATGGCGTCGAACTTGCGCTCGGGATGGCGGTTCAGCCAGCGCCGCCCGTCATCGATGACGATCTCCACCTTGGGGTTGTCGAGGAGGCTCGCCACCACCGGATATTTCCGCACGATCTGCAGGTAGCCGGGATTGATCTCGACAACGGTGAGGTGCTTCACCTGCGGATGGCTGGCGATGACCTGCGCCCAGGCGCCGGTCGCCAAGCCGACCATCAGCACGTCCTCGGGATCGGGATGAAAGAGGCTGAGCGAGAACGGGCGGATGAGCAGGTTCTCGTCGTCCATCAGGTCGATGGCGATGCGCCCGTCATACATGCCGCTGCCATAGACGTTGAGCTTCTCATCGACATTGATGACGCCGCTGCGGTTCTCGACCGTCTCGATGAAATGCGCGCCGGGTTTAAGCTCGCCGTTGGTCAGCAGGTGGTCGTAGAATCGGTCGAAGAGCGTGCCTGAGAGCATAGGCAGCGCCAGCGCTGTGATTCCGGCTACCGCCGCCACAGCCTGCCAGCGGCGGCGCGGCAGGCCTCCCACCGCGGCGACGGCGCCGGCGAGGCCGACGCCGATGACGCCCAGCAGCGCCGAGGTGCCGGCGATCGAGACGGCGTCCATCAGCACGAAACCGGTGACGAGTGTGCCCGCGACGGATCCCAGGATATTGGCGAGATAGATGAGGCTCACCCCCGCGCCGGCATCGTCATCGGGGCTGACGCCGTAGTGGCAGATGAGCGGGAAGGTCATGCCGCCGATCGTCGTCTGCGCGAAGATCATCAGCAGCATGGGCGCCAGATATCCGAGCGCCGTGGTGGCGCTGTAGGCGGCGAGCGGCAGCAGGAAGAATCCGAGGATGCTGGCGCCCAGGATGCAGAGCGCAATCAGGTATGCGGCTTGCGATTGCGGCAGCGCGGCGCCGAAGCGCCCGCGCACGCGGATCGCGCCATTGGCGATGCCGGCAAGATAGACGCCCAGCACCAGCGCGAAGGCCGGGCTGGCGTTGCTGGCCAAGGCGAAGGCGCGGAACCAGACGATCTCGTAGGAGAGCGAGACATAGCCGAGAAGGCCCGCCAGGAGCACGGCGAGCACAAGCTCCCGCGGCGAGCGGCGCATCGCCGGGGCTTCCCGCTCTCGGGCTGGCGCGGCTTCGGCCTCGCGGCCGCGTCGACGCCATGCCACGCAAAGCGCCGAGGTGCCGACGAGGAGGTTGATCGCGGCGGCGGCGGTGGCCGCGCCCTGCATCCCGAGCCGGTCCATCAGGAAGACGACGCAGAGCAGGCAGGCAGCGGCGGAGCCTACTGTGTTGACGCAGTAAAGGAGCCCCACCGATTGCCCGACATTGCGCGAGTGGCGCACGAGATAGGCCGAGAGGACGGGCAGAGTCGCGCCCATGAAGAGCGTCGGCAGAAACAGCAGCCCCAGCGTGACGAAGGCCAAGGCGGGGGTCGGCAGGTGGAGCGTCTGCTCGCCCATCCAGCCGATAATGCCGAGCGAGAATACGCCGTAAAGGGCGATGACGAGCTCGATCGCGCCGAACGCGGCCAGCAGGTTGAGCCGGCGATGGCGCGACAGTCGTCCGCCGACGAAGCTGCCGAAGCCGAGACCCAGGAGGAAGCCGGCGACCACGAGCGTCACCGCCTCGATATTGATGCCGAACATGATGAAGAGGGCGCGTTGCCACAGCAGCTGATAGATGAGCGCGGGCATGCCCGAGACGAAGAACACGACGGCGACGGCGAGCGAGCCGGTGCCGATCTGCTTGTTGGAGCCGGACACCGCTTCTGCGTGTGCCATGGTCGTCATTGCCCTGCACGCTTGCCGGATATCGGGAGCTAAAGCTTCGCCGCCGACAGTCTACGAAGGGTTAACGACCGGAGACCCGTCAGAGAGCGAGCGCCGCACCGGCGCGCAGTACGGCATCGGCCTTGGGCGTATAGCGGC
This sequence comes from Allostellaceae bacterium, assembly GCA_035515835.1. Taxonomy (GTDB): domain Bacteria; phylum Pseudomonadota; class Alphaproteobacteria; order ATCC43930; family CGMCC-115725; genus DAHUYF01. The sequence goes on along the minus strand of DATJAV010000290.1, from coordinate 1,440 downwards.
CATCGCTCTCATGCAGCACGAGGCCGGGCGTGAGGCGGGTCGGCGTCGCTACGCCCTTGCGCGCCCGGACGATGATGCGCTTGGCGCCTTTGTCGTGCCCGGTCCAGAGCGGAAAGACGACGATCTCGCCCGCCCGCCCCATGAGTTCCGCCAGGAGCTCTTCCATGCGGTCGGCGCGATGGATGAAGGTAAGGCTTCCTTTGGGCCGAACCATCGTCAGCGCAAAACGCACCCAGGCGGCAAGGTCCGCCTCCTTTTCGACCGTGGCCGCCGCCTTTCCGGGATCGGGGGACGCGGTCGCCGCATCGCTTTCGAGAAAGGGCGGGTTCGCCATGACGTGGGCGAAGCTGCCGGGTTCGAGGCGCGGCGGCGGGCGCAGCAGGTTGCCGACCACGGCCACGGCGCGGGCCGAGACGCCGTTGAGGACGGCGTTGTCGTTGGCGAGCCGAACCAGATCGCGCTGCGGATCGATGCCCGTGACGCGGCATTGCGCCACGCGATGCGCCAGGCACAGCATCGCCGCACCGACGCCGCAGCCGATATCGAGCACGGTGTCGCCCGGCCCGGCTGGGACGGCAGCGGCGAGGAGCACCGGATCGATGGCGACGCGGTAGCCCTGGCGCGGCTGGCGAAGCTTGACCCGGCCGCCCAACAGCGCGTCCTCGCTGTAGGGGAGCTCGGGCACGGGCTCCGTCATCCCGCGGCTTCTCCCGCCTCGACAAGCACCCGGAGCGCGCGGCGATGGTCCTCGCTCAGCACCATCAGCCGGCGCTGAAAGGCGAGGATGCCGCCTTCGATGGCGCTGGTGTTTTCGTCGAGGACGACGGTTTCGATGCCGGCGTCGTTCAAGAGCGCCTGCAGCCAGGACAAGCGGACGAGATCGTTGGTGCGGAGCAGCTCTTTCATCGGCCTCGCGGGCTTGACCCCTTTGCCTAGGCTTCTATGCTCGCCCGCGGCCCGAATGGCGTCAAGCAAGCGCCTTTTGCGCCGCAGCGGTGGGGAAAGGGGAAGGTGGGCCGTGGCCCTGGTGGCAAGCAGCCGCGGCGAGGAGAGTCAGAGACCGGCGTCCCTCGACCGTCTCATCGCGCTTCTGAGGGCCGATCTCGACCGCGTCAACGTCCTCATCCTGGAGCGGATGCAGAGCCCGGTGGCGCTCATCCCGCAGCTCGCCGGGCATATCATCGCCGCCGGCGGCAAGCGCCTCAGGCCGATGATGACGCTGGCGACGGCGCGGCTTTGCGGCTATCGCGGCGAGCGGCATATCGCGCTCGCCGCTGCGGTCGAGTTCATCCACACCGCGACGCTCCTCCATGACGACGTCGTCGATGCCAGCGATCTCCGCCGCGGCCTCGCCACGGCGAACGCCGTTTGGGGCAACAAATCCTCGGTGCTGGTCGGCGACTTCCTCTTCAGCCGCGCCTTCCAGCTCATGGTCGAGGA
>DATJAV010000289.1:0-3996 GCA_035515835.1 Allostellaceae bacterium | reverse complement strand
CAACGATGCCGCGCTCGAGGAGGCCGCGGAATGACCGCCGCGCCGATGGAACCGACAGCCGCGAACGCCGGCTACAGCTTCGCCTATCTCGACGAGCAGACCAAGCGGATGATCCGCCGCGCCATCCTGAAGGCGGTGGCGGTGCCCGGATACCAGGTGCCTTTCGCCGGCCGCGAGATGCCCTTGCCGTATGGCTGGGGCACCGGCGGCATCCAGGTGACGGCCTCGATCATCGGCGCCGCCGATCGCCTCAAGGTCATCGACCAGGGCGCCGACGACACCACCAACGCCGTCTCGATCCGCCGCTTCGTCGCCAAGACGGCGGGCGTCGCGACGACGACGCGGACGCGCGAGGCGAACATCATCCAGACGCGCCACCGCATTCCCGAAACGCCGCTCCGCGCCGGCCAGATCATGGTCTTCCAGGTGCCGATCCCGGAGCCGCTGCGCTGGCTCGAGCCGCGCGAGCGCGTCAGCCGGCGCATGCATGCCGAGGCCGATTACGGCAGCATGCATGTGAAGCTCTACGAGGACATTGCGCGCTTGGGCCGCATCAGCACCGCTTACGATTATCCCGTGATGGTGAACGGGCGGTATCTGATGCGGCCCTCGCCCATTCCTCGCTTCGACAATCCCAAGCTCGACCGCTCGCCGGCGCTCATGCTGTTCGGCGCCGGCCGCGAGAAGCGCATCTATGCCCTGCCGCCCCATACGCCGGTCAAAAGCCTCGATTTCGAGGACCATCCCTTTGCCATCGAGCGCTGGACCGAGCGCTGCGCGCGCTGCGGCTCCGACACCAGCTTCCTGGACGAGATCGTGGTCGACGATCGCGGCACGCGCCGCTTCATCTGTTCCGATACCGATCACTGCGCCGAGAGGCGGGCATGAGCGACGAGCCGCTGCTCGAGGTCCAGGGCCTCACCAAGCGCTTCGGCGACCGCTCCGCCTGCCACGGCGTGAGCTTCGCGCTTTGGCCCGGCGAAGTGCTGGGCATCGTCGGCGAATCCGGTTCGGGCAAGACGACGTTGCTCAATCTCGTCGCTGGCCGCCTCGCGCCCACGGCCGGGAGCATCCGCTTCCGCTTGGGCGACGGCCGCGTCGTCGATCTCGCGAGGCTGCCGGAGACCGAGCGGCGGCGCCTGCTGCGCGACGAGATCGGCTTCGTGCATCAGAATCCGCGCGACGGCCTTCGCCTCAATGTCAGCGCCGGCGCCAATATCGGCGAGCCGCTGATGGCCGCCGGCGCCCGTCATTACGGCACCATCCGCAACGCCGCGCGTGCCTGGCTTGCGCGCGTCGAGATGGAGGGGGGCCGCATCGACGACCTCCCCACCACCTTCTCCGGCGGCATGCAGCAGCGCCTGCAGATCGCTCGAGCGCTCGTCATCGAGCCGCGCCTCGTGCTGATGGACGAGCCGACCGGCGGCCTCGACGTCTCGGTCCAGGCGAAGCTGCTCGACCTGCTGCGCCGGCTCACGGCTGACCTCCACATCGCCGCGGTGGTGGTGACGCACGATCTCGGCGTGGCGCGGCTCTTGGCGCATCGTCTCATGGTGATGCAGCGCGGCGCCGTGGTCGAAAGCGGCGTCACCGACCAGGTGCTGGACGATCCCCAGCATCCCTATACGCAGCTCCTCGTCTCCTCTGTGCTGGCGGCATGAAGGAGGCGCCCATCCTTCGCGTCGCCGGGCTCGCCAAGAGCTTCACGCTCCATGCCCAAGGCGTGCGGCTTGCCGTGCTGGACGGCGTCGACCTCGAGCTCTCTCCCGGCGAATGCGTCGTCCTCGAGGCGCCCTCGGGCAGCGGCAAGTCGACGCTGCTGCGCGCGCTCTACGGCAACTACCGGGTCGATCGCGGCCAGATATTGCTCCGCCATCGCGGCGCCGTCGTCGACGTCGCCGCCGCCTCGCCGCGTCTCTTGCTCGAGCTCCGGCGCGAGACCATCGGCTATGTCAGCCAGTTCCTCCGCGTCATCCCCCGCGTGCCGGCGCTTGACATTGTCGCCGAGCCGCTGCTCGAGCGCGGTGCGAGACCGCCCGAAGCGCGCGCCCGGGCGGCGGCGCTGCTCGCTGCCTTGTCGCTCCCGGAGCGGCTCTGGGGCTTGGCGCCCGCGACCTTCTCCGGCGGCGAGCAACAGCGCGTCAACATTGCCCGCGCGCTCATTGCCGAGCACCCGCTGCTCCTTCTCGACGAACCGACGGCAGCGCTCGATGCCGAGAACGGCGCCCGCGTCACAGCACTCCTCGATGAGCGGCGCGCGCGCGGCACCGCCATGCTCGGCATCTTCCACGACGCCGCGGCGCGCCATACACTTGCGACGCGACCTTATCCTCTGCGGGAGAGAAACCGGGCGGCATGAGCGAGACCATCTTCACCAACGCACGGATCGTCACGCGCGACGCCGTGCTCCAGGGCGACGTCGTCGTCCGCGACGGCTGGATTGCCGCGGTCGCGCCGGCGCCGCGGCCGAGCGCGGCGCCAGGCGCGATCGATCTTGCCGGCGACCTGCTGCTGCCGGGCCTCGTCGAGCTCCACACCGACAATCTCGAGAAGCACGCGTCGCCGCGGCCGCAAGTGCGCTGGCCGGCGATCTCCGCCGTCGTCACCCATGATGCGCAAATGGCGGCTTCGGGCATCACCACCGTCTTCGACGCGCTGGCGATCGGCGACATTCAGCGCGGCGGCATTCGCCTCTCGACGCTCGGCACCATGGTCAACGCCGTCGCCACGGCGCAGCAGCGGGGTATGCTCCGCGCCGACCATCGTCTCCATTTCCGCTGCGAGCTCTCCTATCCCGAGCTCGAAGACCTGATTGTGCCACTGGCGGAGCATCCTCTGGTCGGGCTCCTCTCGCTCATGGACCACACCCCGGGCCAGCGGCAATTCGTGAGCCTCGATCAGTTCAGGACCTATTATCAGGGAAAGTACAACCTCTCCGACGTCGCCCTTGCCGATTTCATTGCCGAGCGCAAGGCCGACCAGGAACGCCATGCGCCGCGCAACCGCGCCACCGTCATCGGCTTGGCGCGCGAGCGCGGATTGCGCCTCGCGAGCCATGACGACGCGACGCCCGAGCACGTCGCTGAGGCGAAGGAAGCGGGCGTCGTCATCGCCGAATTCCCGACGACGCAACAAGCGGCGGCGTCGGCACGCGCCGCCGGCATCGCCGTGCTCGGCGGCGCCCCCAACGTCGTGCGCGGCGCCTCCCATTCCGGCAACGCCTCGGCGCTCGATCTCGCGCGTGCCGGGCTCATCGACATTCTCTCCTCGGATTACGTGCCGGTGGCGCTGCTCCATTCCGCCTTCAAGCTCAGCGACGAGGCCGGCATCGCGCTCCCCGAGGCCGTCGCCACCGTGAGCGCCAATCCCGCCGCGTCGGTAGGGCTCGAGGATCGCGGTCGCATCGCGCCGGGCTTGCGCGCTGATCTCATCCGCGTGGCGCTCATCGATGATCTCCCGGTGGTGCGCACCACCTGGCGTCTGGGCGAGCGCATCGCCTGACTATGATCCCCGTCGAGTTCGGCGAGATCGACCATCCCTGGCATGAGGGCGCCGGGATGACCGAGGCGCCGATGGTTCATCCCACCTGCCTCGTGCGCAACAGCCGCATGGGCCCCTGGACCGTGCTCGGTCCGCGCACACAGCTGCTCGAGAGCGACTTCCGCGACTACGCCTATACCGCGCGCGACGTCGACATCTACAACGCCGATATCGGCAAGTTCTGCAACATCGCCGCGGCAGTGCGCATCAATCCCACCAACCATCCGATGGAGCGCGCTAGCCAGCATCATTTCACTTATCGCAGCCGCTCGCACCACCTGGGCGCCGCCGACGACGCTGCGGTCTTCGCCTGGCGCCGCGCGCATCGCGTCGCCATCGGCCCCGACGTCTGGATCGGTCACGGCGCGATCCTCATGCCGGGCGTCGCCGTCGGCACGGGCGCCGTCATCGGCGCCGGCGCGGTCGTGACCCACGACGTTCCGCCCTACACCATCG
>DATJAV010000288.1:0-10970 GCA_035515835.1 Allostellaceae bacterium | reverse complement strand
GCCTGCTTCAGGCCGTGCGAGAGATGCTTCACCGCCGCGCCGAGCTGCTGGTCGAGGCCGGTCGCGGCGACGACCTGCAGCGCGGGCTCGGGCAAGGCCACGACGGGATCGCGCCGCCAGACCGAGAGACGCTCGAGGCGGCTGCGCGCCAGGCGCAGGCATTCGGCGACGGTGAGCGTCTCGAACACCGTCGCGGTCTGGAACTTGCGGCCGATGCCGAAGGCGACGCAGGCCTGCGGCGGGCGGCGGCCGATGTCGTGGCCCTGGACGAGAACGCGGCCCGCACTTCGCTCATGGCCGTCGGCGATGCAGCGGATGAGCGTGGTCTTGCCGGCGCCGTTGGGACCGACGAGGCTCAAGAGCTCGCCGGGCTTGGCGGCGAGGTCGATGCCTTCGAGCACTTTCAGGCTGCCGAAATGCTTGGCGACGCCGGTGAGCGCCACCGCCGCGCCCACGCCGCCGGTAACGCCGCGCAAGGGGACCGCCGCGAGCGTGGGGACGAGCATCGCCGGCGCAGGACGCCGCAACAGCCGGCGCCAGGTCCCGCCGATCACCGGCGCCAGGCCTTGCGGCAGGACGACGATGACGAGAACGAAGGCGAGGCCGACGATGAGCTTCCAGACGAAGGGAAGGTCGCCGCTGAGCTGCGCGCTGACGAGGTCGATGACGACGGCGCCCACCACCGGACCGATCAGCGTGCCGCGGCCGCCCAACGCCACCCAGATGACGAGCTCGGTGCCGAAGACGAAGCCGGCGAGCTCCGGCGCCACGACATCGGTATAGGCGGCATAGGCGTAGCCGGCGGCGGCGGCGACGAGCGCGGCCGCGACCAGCAGTAGAATCTTCAGCCGCGCGGTGTTGACGCCGAGATATTCGGCGCGCGTCTCGTTCTCGCGGATAGCGATGAGAAGCCGGCCCGCGTCGCTCTTGAGGAAGATCCAGGTCGCCGCCGTGAGCAGCACCAAAGCCCCGCCGGCGATCCAGAACCAGGGCTCGAGATCGAGATCGGCGGTGGGGAAGCCCGAGAGGCCGCTGCTCGAGCCGGTAAAGGTGCCGCCGGAGAAGATCACCTGCGTCACGACGATGGGGAGCACCAGAGTCACGACCGAGACATAGATCGGCGAGACGCCGTAGCCGAAGGCGAGCCAGCCGACCAGCGCGGCCGTCGCAGCAGCAGCGGCGAGCCCACCGACGAAAGCGAGAATGGCGATGCCGGGGCTCAAGCCGAGATGAGTGAAGGCGAGGCCGCAGGCATAAGCGCCTATGCCGAAAAAGGCCGACTGGCCGAAGGTGAGAATGCCGGTATAGCCCCAGAGGACGTCGACCGTCAGCGCCATGGCGGCGTAGAGCAAGGAGCGCACGAGAATGTTGACGGTGTAGGTGTCGAGGAGATAGGGCGCGGCGCCAACGGCGGCGAGCCCGAGCAGGACGAAGACGAGCACCCGGCGAAGCTCGTTCGGCGGTGCCGGGCGCGCGGCGCTACTCACGCGCGAAGCCCTGCGGACGGATGCGGAGGATGATCGCCGCGAGAACCGCGATGGTGAGCCCGCCCAGCACCGGGCTCCCATAAGCGCTGATCAGCACTTGCGCGCCGCCCAGCACCAGCGTCGCCAACGCCAGGCTTACGAGCGAAGTGCCGGAGACGAGAACGAGCATGAAGGCATTGACGAGCCACGGCACGCCCATATTGGGATCGACGCTGCTGAGCGGCGTGATGAGCGCGCCAGCGAGGCTGGCGAGTGCCGAGCCGACGCAGAAGCTCAAGAAGCGCACGCGGCCGCTATTGATGCCGAGGCCGCGCGCCAGGCTCTCATTCATGATGACGGCACGCGTCATGAGGCCGAGTCGCGTCCCTTGCAGCACCGCCGCCATCGCCGCGGCGAGCAATACGGCGCCGATGACGAGGACCAGGCGATACTCCGAATAGCTCTCGCCCAGGATCTCGGTGGTGCCGTGGATCGGGCTTTCGACGAACTGCACCTCGCGGCCGAAGGCGATGGTGATGAGCTGGCCGATGACGATGCCGAGTCCCCAGGTTGCGAGAATGGCGTCGAGCGGCCGGGCATAAAGCGGTCGCACGACGAGGAGCTCGACGAGCGCGCCGATGACGAGCCCGATAAGCGCCGCCACCGGGAGCGCCAGCCACGGACCGAGGCCGAGCTCGGTGACGATGAGCGCGGCGTAGCCGCCGATGGTGAGAAAGCCGCCATGGGCGAAGTTGATGATCTTCATGACGCCGAAGATGATCAGCAACCCGGCGGCAACGATATAGAAGATCGCCGCGGTGGTGACGATATCGAGGATCTGCGCCGACATGGGCGATGGGACGGCGTGGGCGCTGGATGCCCGCGCCGCCTTAGCTCGGCGCTACTTCAAGTTCGGGCACTGGTCGCCGGGATCGACGTCCTTGAAGCTCGCCAGCACCTTGACGCTGCCGTCGCCTTGCACCTGGCCCAGATACATGGTGAGCGGCGCGTGGCGCTCCTTCGACATCTGGATGAGGCCGCGCGGGCCCTCGAAAGAGACTTCGGCGAGCGCTTTGATGACGGCGGCCGTATCGGTCGATTTCGCCTTCTCGACCGCGGCCTTGTAGAGATAGACCCCTTCATATTCCGGCACCGAGAGGTCGTTGGGTGTCTTCAGATTGGCGCCGAACTTCTTCTCCATTGCTGCCAGGAAGTCCTTGTTCTTGGCGCTGGCGATGCTGGTGAGGTATGAGGCCGAGATGTAGATGCCCTCGGCGTCGGTGCCCATGCCTTTGGCGGTGCCCTCATCGACGGCGAGATTGCCGTAGAGCGACTTGATGCCGGCGGCGCGGAGCTGCTTCGTCAAGGTGACGTTGGGCGCGCCGCCCGCGGTCGAGGTCACCAGCGCATCGGGATTGGCGGCGCGGATCTTGCTGATGATCGCCGTCCAGTCGGTGGCGTCCATCGGCGCGTACTCCTCGCCGAGGATCTGGCCGCCCTTATTCTTGATGTATTTCCGCGTGAAATCGAGCATGCCGCGGCCGAAGGCGTAGTCGCTGCCGACCAGGAAGAAAGTCTTGGCGCCCTTCTTCTGCATGAAATAGTCGACGATCGGCGCCACCTGCTGATCGGGGACCCAGGCATCGACATAGAGATAGGGGCTGCAGGAATGGCCCTCATAGAAAGACGTATAGATGAAGGGCGTCTTGCCGCGCGCCACGATCGGCAGGCCGGCATTGCGCGCGGCGCTCGTCTCCATGGTGATGAGGACGTTGCTCTTCTTCTGGAAGATCAGCGAGTCGAACGCCTTCTGCGCCCCGGCGGCGCCGCTGCCGTCATCGGCGACCTCGAGCACGAGCTGGCGGCCGAGCACGCCGCCCTTGGCGTTGATCTCGGCGACGGCGAGCTCGGCCGCCTGCACCACCGAGGGGGCGACGACGCTGTTGGCGCCACTCAAACCGACGGGTATGCCGATCTTGATGGGGTCGGCGGCCGAAGCGCTCGCGGCGGCGGCGAGAAACGCGGCCAGGGCAAATCCTCCAAGCTTCATAGTCATAGGTGCTCCCCTCCTCTTTTCGCTTTGATCGACGCTGCAGCCTTGCGGTGCAATCCCCATGCCAGACGCAGCAAGCTTATGGCATGGTGGCGGGAGCGGCGAGCGATTTCTCCGATGAGGCACGATCGAGCGCGCGTATCGCTCTATCGAAGGAAGCAATCCCTGCGACCGCACAACGCGAGGACGATGTCGCCGCGCGGAAGAAAGATCGAGATATCTGCGCTCCGTACCGCTCTTAACTCGACGCAAGCTGGTATGCTTGGCTCGGGATCGATCGAAGCAAGCCTCGCGCAGGAGCATCCATGAAGCCGCACGTGATCTGCCACATGGTCTCGAGCCTTGACGGCCGGATCCTGCCGAGCCGGTGGCGCCCCACGGGCGCTCATGACGCGGGCCTCTTCGAGCGGCTGCATGAGCAGCTCCAGGGCGACGCTTGGCTCATCGGCCGCGTGACCGGCCGCGAGTTCGCCAAGGGCGAGGCCTACCCCGACCGCACCGACCGGACATATCCGCGCGAGCCCTGGCTCGCGCGCCGCGACGCCGATGCCTATGGGATCGTCCTCGATGCCCATGGCAAGATCGCCTGGGGACGCTCCGATATCGGCGGCGATCCGATCGTCGTCGTCTTGACCGAGCAGGTTTCGGACGCCCACCTGGCGGGACTGCGCGCCGACGGCGTTTCCTACATCTTCGCCGGCGAGCGCGATCTCGATCTCAGGCGCGCCTTGGATATTCTCAACCGCGAGCTGGGGATCGAGCGCTTGCTGATCGAGGGCGGCGGCGTCACCAACGGCGCCTTCCTTCGCGCCGGCCTCATCGACGAGATCAGCCTCGCGATCTCCCCGGTGATCGACGGCGCGAAAGGCGCTCCCAGCGTCTTCGATTCCCGCGACGAGGATGCGGGCGCGCGAGCCGCTCTCGGCTCGATGACGCTCGCGCACACCGAGGTGCTGGACGGCGGCGCCGTTTGGCTCCGCTACCAGCTCGAAAACGACTGACGCGCGCCAGCGCTGCTGCACCGCGGAGCGGAGGCTAGAGCCCGCGCTGCAGCGGCGCCGTGAACCCGGCCCAGGTCAGGTAAATGCCGATCACGAACGCGGGGGTGAAGTAAACATAGATATGCTCTCCATAGTGGATCTGCCCGAAGAGCCCGGTCATCGCCTCGGGCGAGAGAGCCAAGAGCAGTAGACCCTTCACGAGGATCAACCATCCGACCAGCGTGACCACCACCGGGAGCGCGCCGCCCGACCAGACATTGTGCCCGAGGATCATCGCCAGACCGGTCGCGAGGCTGATGATGGCATAGACAAGCATGACCGGCTGGTCGGCAACGGCCGCGTCAATCGTCGCGCTTCCGCGCGTCAGCAAACCGATCAGGAGCAAGAGGGTGAAAACGCCGATGAACCGCGCCAGGAAAACCGTCAGTCGCGACATGCGAACCTCCGCTACGGGGAATGAAGCCTATCCGGAACCGCTGGCCTCTCTAGCACCCGCACCATATCAGACATCCGGCTTGTACCACTGCACAGAGGTTTTAAGCTTCTGGCAGATAGTGTTGCAAAAGTCTTTCCCGACGACGTAACGCGGAGGCGTGATTCGTTTGCCGGAGTTGGCATGGAAGGAAAGACTCGAAATCGATCTCCCTTCGAAGGAACATTGCTCAGCCGATCGACGGCTGCGGCGTTTTGCAACACGATCGGCACGAAGCCGCCCTCTCTGTCGACCGCCGCGAGGTCCGCTTTCGGCTGCGGAGATGACAGGCACGGGCATCGCCGCGACCGTTGCTCATGACCTGCCGCCGCTCCCGAATTCGGACACGACCCCTAGACCCGCCGGATGGGCGCCTGCCCGATCCTATGCGCCGCTCCATGTCAGCCGGCGAAGAAACCCCGCCGCCGCGGGCGGCGGGGCTCTCTTCAAGGTACGCGCCGGCGGGGGGACCCGGCCGGCACGCGCAGCGTAGGCGCGGGGGAGTTTACGGCCGATGAACGGGCGCGGCGCTCGCCAGCCGGTGCCCGCTCTTCACGCTCCGGTAAGCCCGCCCGGGCTAGATTTCGGGCATGGGACGCGACGCCTGGATCATCGCCGCCTTGATGGTGGACAAGCACGGCTTCGACGCGGCCGATGCTCTCGCCGACCGGCTGGCGGCTTTGGACCGCGAAGACGCGGAAGACGAGCGGCTGCTGCTGTGGTGTCAAGTGGGCGAAGCTGTCTTAGAGATCGTGCGACCGGAGCCGGCGCCGAGCGAGGCGGTGCACTGAAGAGGGCGCGGCGCACGCGCTCCTCCCCGAGAAGCCGGATGATATCGCCCGTGCCGTGACCGCCTTTCTGCGCAAGGTCGCACCTTCGCTTCCCTGAAGGCGCGCGATTCCTTTTGTCCGGGCCCCGCTCTAGGATCGCCCGAGAAAAGAGGACGGCATGGCGGACGGGGAAACGGAGGTCCCGAAGCTGGAGGCGCTGCGGGCGCTGCGAGAGGCGCAGCTCGACGCGGCGCGGCCCGAGGCGGTGGCGCGGCACAAGCAGGGCCGGCTCACCGCGCGCGAGAACATCGCGGATTTTCTCGACCCCGGCAGCTTCGTCGAATACGGCATGCTGGCGCGGCCGGCGCGCGAGACGATGGAAGGCGCGGCGGACGGGCTCGTGATGGGGACCGGGACGGCGGAGGGGCTGCCGGTCGCGGTCGTCGCCTATGACTACACCGTCCATGCCGGGACGCAGAGCGCCGTCAACCACATCAAGATCGACCGGATGTTCGACTTGGCGCTGCAGCAGCGGCTGCCGACGATCTGCTGGCTCGAAGGCGGCGGCGCGCGGCCGCACGACCTCAATGTTGGGCTCCGCGTCAGCACGCAGACCTTCGTCGCCTTCGCCAAGCTCTCGGGGCTGGCGCCGACCATCGGCATCGTCGCCGGGCGCGCCTTTGCCGGCAACGCCAATCTCGCCGGGCTCTGCGATCTCCTGATCGCGACGCCGCAAGCGGTGCTGGGCATGGCGGGACCGCCGCTGGTCGAGGCAGCGCTCGGCACGAAATACGCGCCGGAGGAGATCGGTCCGCTCGAGGTCCATCTGAAGAGCGGCGTCATCGACGTGCTGGCCGAGGATGAGCACCGGGCGAACGAGATCGCGCGCCACTATCTCCGCTATTTCCTCGGCAAGCAGCATGCCGGCGAAGCGCCCGAAGTCGAGAAGCTGCGCGATCTCCTGCCGGCGAATCCGCGCCGCGCCTATGACGCGCGGCGCGTCATCGAGCATATCGTCGACCGCGGCAGCGTGCTCGAAATCAAGGCTGCCTTTGGCAAGGCGCTGGTGACGGCGCTCGCCCGCATCGAGGGCTACCCGGTGGGCTTCATCGCCAACCAGCCGATGGTGCTGGCGGGCGCGATCGACGCGCCGGCGTCGGAGAAGGCGGCGCGGATGATCGATCTCTGCGACGCCTATGACGTGCCGATGATCTTCCTCTGCGACACGCCGGGGCTGATGGTGGGGCCCGAGACGGAGCGCACCGGCCTGGTGCGGCGGAGCGCGCGTTTCCTGACCAAGCTCACCCATGCCACGACGCCCTTTATGACGGTGGTGTTGCGCAAGGCCTATGGGCTCGGATATTACGTGATGGGCTCGCGGCCGCTGGAGCCGGCGTTGCTGATCGCCTGGCCCACCGCCGAGTTCGGCGGCATGGGGCTCGAGGGCGCGGTCAACATCATCTACAAGAAGGAGCTCGAAGGCATCGCCGACACGGACGCGCGCGCGCAATTCCATCGCGAGAAGACGGATGCGCTGAAGCGCGCCAACACCGCGCTTGCCGCCGCCGGCCGCTTCGATGTCGATGACGTGATCGATCCGGCCGAGACGCGCCGGGTGCTGGCGCAGACGCTGGCGCGACTGGCGCCGCCGCCCCCGCGGACGGCGCGGAAGCATCCCGTGGATCCTTTCTAGGAAGCGGTGGGGAATTCGGCGATGTGAGCGACGTTAACGGCAGGGCTGCGCATCCCAAGGTCTTGAACCATGATCGACCGTCGCTCGCTTTTGCAATACGCCGGCCTCGTTCCGATCCTGGCGGGCGCGCCCGGCATCGTCCGCGCAGCCGACGAGGCGAAGGCGGACTACACGCTCAGGATCGCGACGGGTCTTGTCGATTTGTCGCCCGAGCATCTCGTCTCGACCACGCTTTACAATGGGCAATTTCCGGGTCCGCTGCTGCGGATGACGGAAGGGCGGCGCGTCGTCGTCGATGTCGTCAACGACACCGATACGCCGGAGCTCGTTCACTGGCACGGACAGATGATCCCGAGCGATGTCGACGGCGCCGCCGAGGAAGGCTCGCCTTTCGTGCCGGCGCACGGCAGAAGCCGCATCGCGTTCGTGCCGAAGCCCGCGGGATTTCGCTTCTACCACACGCATGTCGTCGCCGGAGCTGACCTCAATCGCGGCACCTATACCGGCCAGTCGGGGCCGCTCTACATCGAGCCCAAGCACGATCCCGGCGCCTATGACCGCGAGGTCTTTCTCGTGCTGAAGGAGTTCGGGCCGAGCTTCAGCCGCGGCGGCGACATGGACGTGGAAGGGCTCGCCGGCGCCCCCGTGCCGGCGCTGCAAGATGTGGGAAAGGCGGCTGACGCCGCGGCGCCGGTGAAGACCAAGGGCTTCGAGGTCGGATATAACTTCTTCAGCATCAACGGCCGGATGCTGGGGCATGGCGAGCCGATCCGCGTCAAAGCGGGCGAGCGTGTGCTCTTCCACGTGCTCAATGCCAGCGCAACCGAGATCAGGAGCCTCGCGCTCCCCGGACATGTTTTCCGCGTCGTGGCGCTCGACGGCAACCCCGTGCCGCGGCCGGCCGAGGTGCCGGTGCTGTGGCTCGGCACCGCCGAGCGCGTCTCGGCCATTGTCGAGATGAAGCATCCCGGCGTCTGGGTCATGGGCGATCTCGCCGATGACGACCGCCGGCACGGCATGGGGATCGTCGTCGAATATGCCGGCGCCAAGGGGAAGCCGCAATGGGCGAAACCCAAGCCCTTCCGCTGGGACTATACGCGCTTCGGCGATGCGACGCCCGCGCCGGCCGCGCCCGACGAGACGATCGCGATCGAGATCGTCAAGCACAACGCCGCGCTCGCCGGGTTCAATCAATGGACGCTGAATGGCGAGGCCTTCTCGATGGCGACGATGAAGCCGATCTATTCGCTTCATCAAGGCCGCCGCTATCGCCTCAAATTCCGCAACGCCAGCGACGACGTTCACCCGCTCCATCTTCACCGGCACAGCTTCGAGTTGACGCGGATCGCCGGGAAGCCGACCGCGGGCGTCATCAAGGACGTGGTCATGCTCGGGGGATTCCAGGAGCTCGAATTCGACTTCGTCGCCGACAATCCGGGGATGACGCTCTTCCACTGCCACCAGCAGCTGCACATGGATTTCGGCTTCATGGTGCTCTTCCGCTACGTCTGAGCGCCGCGCGGGCTTACGTTTCGATGGCGGCGACGACGGCGCCTTCCTCGACCGCTTGCTCGAGCGCGACGCGCAGCTCGGCGACGGTGCCGGCGATGGGCGCGAGGACGGGGATCTCCATCTTCATCGATTCGAGGATGATGAGCACGTCCTCGGCGGCGACACGGTCGCCGACCTTGACTTCGATCTGCCAGACCTTGCCGCTGACCTCGGACCGCACTTCCTTGCGCGCCATGCGTCGCTTCTCCCGGGTTCATCCGAGGTCTTATGGCAGTGATGCGGCGGGCGCAACCGTGGAACTCACGCGAAAAGAAAACCCTCCCCCCTTGAGGGGAAGGTCCGCAACGCGCAGGCGTTGCGGGGTGGGGGAGCGCGCGCGGCAGCGCGCGAAAAGAATCTCTTTGCTGAAGCACCACGCCTACGTCACCCCCCTCCCGGCAGTGCTCGCTCCCGAGCTCCCCCTCACGGGGGTAGGGGCGATTCCAACAGCACCACCTGCCGCTCCCAGATGATGAGAACGAGGCAGCCCCCCTCGCTCAGCACCTCATGCGAGGTTCCCGGTGGATTGATCGCCAGCGTTCCGGCGCGGTGGAGGCCGTTCTTGTCGCTTTGCGAGCCCTCGAGGATCAGCACGTGCTCGTAGCCCGCATGGAGGTGAAGCGGCACGCGCGCGCCGGGTGCGTAGCGGAGATAGGCCGCGGCGGGACCGTGCTCGCCGTTGCGGTAGAGCCAGGCGACGTCGATGCCGTCCCGGAACGGCACCCAGGCGAGGTTGCGGCGGTCGCTCGAGAGCGCCTCGGCGAGGATCAGCGCCGCGTTCAATGTCCGGCCATGTGACGGCCGATTTCGGTGAGGTCGGCTACGCCGATCGGCGTCTCATGCACCAGCGCGCCGTTGAACATGACGACGACGCGGTCGGCCATCTCGAGAATCTCGTCGAGATCGTTGCTCACCAGCAGCACCGCCGCGCCGCGGTTGCGCGCGGCGAAGATCTCGGCGTGGATCTGCGCCACCGCGGCGAAATCGAGGCCGAAACAGGGATTGGCCGCGACCATGAGCTCGACACCGGGCCCGAGCTCGCGCGCCAGCACGGCGCGCTGCACGTTGCCGCCGGAAAGCGCGCCCACCGGCGTCTCGGGGGAGCGCGTGCGGATGCGGTATTGCGCGATCTTCGCCTCGGCGGCGTCGCGGATGCGGGCGCGGGCGACGAAGCCGGCTTGGGCGAAAGGCGCTTCGT
Organism: Allostellaceae bacterium; assembly: GCA_035515835.1. Taxonomy (GTDB): domain Bacteria; phylum Pseudomonadota; class Alphaproteobacteria; order ATCC43930; family CGMCC-115725; genus DAHUYF01. The sequence continues at coordinate 766 of DATJAV010000288.1, read as the reverse complement.
CGAAGTCGCGGAAAGCGAGGTTCTCGGCGACGCTCATGCGCGCGACGCAAGCATTCTTGAGCGGCTCTTCCGGCAGGCAAGAGAGATGATGGCGGCGCATCTCCGCGCGCGTGCCGTGATAGGCGTCGCCGGCGATGCGGATGGCGCCGCTCTCGGCTTGCCGCTGTCCCGCCAGCACCTCGACAAGCTCGCGCTGGCCGTTGCCGGAGACGCCGGCGACGCCGACGATCTCGCCCGCGCGCACGGCGAGGCTCAAGCCGCGCACCGCCGGCTGGCCGGCGTCGTCTAGCGCCGCGAGCCGGTCGATCTCGAGGCGCGCCGGCCCGAACTCGCCGCTCCGCGCCGGCGACGGCATCAACTCCTCGGCGCCGATCATGCTGCGCGCCATCTCGTCGGGCGTGAGATCGGCCACGCGGCCGCGGCCGACGACGCGCCCCCGACGGAGGATGGTGACCTCGTCGGCAAACGCCATCACCTCGCGGAATTTGTGCGTGATCATCAGGATGCTGATCTCTTGGCGCAGCGCCATGCCGCGCAGCAAGCCCAGCATCTCGTCCGCCTCTTGCGGCGTCAACACCGAGGTCGGCTCGTCGAGAATGAGAAAGCGGCGCTCGAGATAGAGCTGCTTCAGGATCTCGCATTTCTGCCGCTCGCCCGCCGAGAGGGCGGAGACGCGCGCGCCGAGCGGCACGCGAAACGGCATGCGCGCGAGGAAGGCCTCGAGCGCAGCGTTCTCGCGACGCCAATCGAGCCGCGCCGGCAAATG
>DATJAV010000287.1:0-3064 GCA_035515835.1 Allostellaceae bacterium | reverse complement strand
GTGAATGCCGAGAAGCGCGTCATCGCTGAATCTCCATTAACCGGTCGCTCTGCAGCGCGGTCACGGTCGCACGTCGCCTCGGTGGCCACGGTGAATTTGTTCACAAATCGCCTGCGCCGCCGCGGCTGCTGTGATGCAAATCACGCGGCGTGCTTCGACGTGCGGTGGCCGACGAGGCGGGAACGCGAGGGATCGAAAACGCCGCCGGATACCTAACCCGCTAAAGCCCAAGATATGCGCGGCGGATTTCCGGCATGGCGGCGAGGCTGCGGGGCAGGCCTTCGGTGAAGACGCGGCCCTCGGCGATGACATAGGCGTAGTCGCTCACGGCAAAGGCGAGATGGACGTTCTGCTCGACGAGGAGAATCGTCAGCCCGCCATCCTTGAGCTGCTTCAACGTCGCGAAGAGCTGATGGACGACGACCGGCGCCAGACCCAAAGAAAGCTCGTCGATGATCAGGACCTCGGGATCGGACATGAGGCCGCGCGAGATCGCCAGCATCTGCTGCTCGCCGCCGGAGAGCGTGCCGGCCTTCTGCCGCCGCCGCTCGGCGAGCCGCGGAAAAAGCGCGAAGACCCGCTCCAGCCGGTCGGCCGATCGGCGCCGGGCGCGCGGCGGGAAGGCGCCCATCTCGAGGTTTTCTTCGACCGACATGGCGCTGAAGAGCTGCCGTCCCTCGGGCACCAGGACAAGACCCCGGGCCGCCTTGGCGTGAGCGGGAAGACGCGTCACCTCCTCGCTCTCGAGCACGACGCGACCGGCCCAGGGCGCGATGCTGCCGACGACGGCTCGGAGCGTCGTCGTCTTGCCGGCGCCATTGGCGCCCACCAGCGTCGTCAGCCGGCCGCGCGACACCGCAAGCGAGATGCCCCAAAGCACTTGCACTTCGCCGTAGCCGGCCTCGAGGCCCGTGATCTCCAGAACCTTGTCGTCCATGTCAGGAACCGCTCGCGAGCGCTGCCGCCAGCGCGGGATCGCCAAGATAGGCCTCGATGACGGCCGGATTGTTGGCGACTTCCGTGGGCGTGCCAAGGGCCAACCGCCGTCCGCTGTTGAGCACGACGATGCGGTCGGAGAGCGACATGATCGCCTGCATCAGATGCTCGATGATCAGTATGGTGATGCCGCGCTCGCGGATCCGGCGCATGACCCCGATCATATGCTCGACCTCGGTCGGGTTGAGGCCGGCCAGCACCTCGTCGAGCAGCAGCAGCGTCGGCCGCGCCGCCAGCGCGCGGGCGAGCTCCAAGCGCTTCTTGCCGGCGATGGTGAGCTGCGCCGCGGGCAGGTCGAGACGATCGGAAAGGCCGACGAGCTCGGCGCTCTCGCGCGCGGCGACCCGCGCCCGCGCCATCGATAGGTTCTCGCGCCCGAAGCAGGCGCCCACCGTGCAATTCTCCAGCACCGTCATGTTGGCGAGCGGCTGCACGATCTGATGCGTGCGCGCGAGACCGAGCCGCGCGATGCGGTAGGGCGGCTCGCCGGTGATGTCGCGGCCGTTGAAGAGAACGCGGCCGGTATCGGCGGCGAAGATGCCGTTGATCAGGTTGAAGAGCGTCGACTTGCCGGCCCCGTTCGGCCCGATGAGACCCAGGATCTCGCCGGCTTCCAGCGTGAAGCTGAGCTGGTCGATGGCAACAACGCCGCCGAAGCGCTTCACCAGGTTCTCGATCGCAAGCAGCGTCGTCATTCCAGCACACGGCGCAGGCGCGGCCAGCGTCCACAGATCGTGCCGATCAGTCCCCCCGGCGCGAATGAGACGATCGCGAGGAGAAGCGAGCCGGCGATGACGAGCTGGAAATCCGAGAAGGTCTCCGAGGTGAGGAGGAAGCCCCGCAGCTCTTCATAGAGATATGCCCCGAGCGCGGGACCCGCGATCGAGCCTTGCCCGCCCAGCATCACGATGACGATGGCCTCGGTCGACAGCGTCAGGTCGAAGGCGTCCGACGGCTGGATGAAGGCGCCCTTGAAGAAATAAAGCCCGCCGGCGACCGCCGGGAGGAAGGCCGAGATGCTGTAGGCGAGAGCCTTAGAGATGGGCGTCGGCACGCCGAGCACAGCGGCCGCGTCCTCGTTCTGCCCGATGGCGAGGAGGCCGAGACCGAATTTCGAGTTCTTGATGGCATAGCTCAGATAGAGCGAGAGGCCCATCACGGCGACGAGCAGGAAATAGATGATCCAGAGCGCCTCGGCCGGGCCGCCCAGGGGCTGAAACAGCTCGGTCGAGAGATAAAGGCCCGCCGAGCCGCCCCAGGGATCGAAATTGGCGACGAAGGCCTGGACCGCCTCGTTGATGCCGATGGTCGAGAGCGCGAAGAAGGCGCCGCGCAAGCGCAGGATGCCGAGACCGAAGAGCAGCGCAAACGCGCTGACCATGACGCCGGCGATGAGCGCCGCTGCCGGCAGCGGCCAACCCTTGGCGCTCATCAGGTAGACGCAGATATAGCCGCCCAGACCGAAGAAGACGACGCTGCCGAAATTGATATAGCCGCAATAGCCCAGCATGATGTTGAGGTTGCTGGCGAGCGTGATGTAGACGGCGGCGAGCAGCAGGCTCTCGCGCAGCTCGACGTCGTTGCCGATCTCAGGCGCCACCGCGAAGGCGGCGATGACCAGCGCGATGAGCCAGAAGGTCGGCCGGCGGAGTATCATCGCGCGCCGGGCTTGGCGGTGCGTCGGATGCGGCTCACGTCAGGACCGCCGGCGCGCGAAGATGCCGGCGGGAAACGCGATCAGCACCAGCACGAACAGAACGAATTCGATGACGAGCGTCCAGCTCACCGGTACGAACGGCGTCACGGCGCCCTCAAGCAGCCCCAGCGCGACGCCGCCGATCAGTGCGCCGACCGGATTGCCGAAGCCGCCGAGAACCGTGACGACAAAACTCTTGAGCTGATAGCCGTCGCCGGAAAGAATGGTGAAGGGGAACAGCGTGCCGATCAGCATGCCGGAGACGCCGGCCAGCGCGACGCCGAGCCCGAAGGCGAGCGACAGCACGCGCGTCGAAGGGATGCCCACGAGCTCGGCCGCCTCGCGGTTGTTGGCCACCGCGCGCACCGACTT
>DATJAV010000286.1:0-4448 GCA_035515835.1 Allostellaceae bacterium | reverse complement strand
GCGAAATCGAAATCGGTTTCGACCTCGCCATTGGGCCAGCGGCGATAGCTGAACTGCAGGATGTGACGGTGCTCGCGCTCCTCGATCGCCGGCGGATCATGCGTCTCCAGCATCTGCCGGTAGCCGTAGTGGTCGGTGAGCGTGACGAAGAGATCGAGCCGCTGCCCCGCCGGCAGCAGCGAGCGCGTGGGGTCGGCGGGCTCCCCCATGCTGGCGACCGCGTCGTACATGAGCCGCGCCATGCGGCGGCCGTCGAAAGGCGGCTTGAACCAGCGCGAGCGCACGAAAAGCGAGACCTTGCGGCGCACTTCGCGATCGGCGATGTCGCGCAGGAGCCGCACCGCCGAGAAACCCCAGATGAACGGGATGAGGAACCATTTGCTCCAGGTCTTGGCGCGCGCCTCGGGCGCCAGCAGCTGCGTCACGTCGGCTTCCTCGAGCCAGAGCTCGCGGAGCGCATCCATCGGCAGGTCATGTGCCAATGCGCGCGCCAGCATGGTGCCGTTGATGCCGCCCGCCGAGGCGCCGGCGATGATGTCGACGATGACGCGAAGGTCGATCTTGCGGCCGATCTCGCGCAACAGCTCGAAATAGATCGACTCCGTGTCCTGGTCCCGGCCATGCGCTTCCGGCCGCTCGGCGAACTCCGTCCGCAGCCGCGCCGCCCGATCGGGAATGGCGTGGAGCGCGCTCGACGCCCGCACCAGCTTCAGGATCTCTTTGCTGATGCCGTGCATATAGACGGCGAGCGAGACGCCGCCGAAGCATACCAGCGAGATGCGCAGCTCCTTCTCGCGCAACGAAAGCCCCCTCACCGTCCCCGGAATTGCGGCGTTTCTTTATCGAGGAAGCTCCGATACCCGGTCTTGAAGTCCTCGGTATCGAAGGTCTGATAGGGCTCGTCGAACTCGCGCGCATCGAGCGGGCGTGGGTCTTTGAGGCGCCGCGCGAATTGCTTGTGCCAGCGATTGACCAGCGGCGCGCCGGCGGCAATGCGCCGCGCCGTGGCATAGGCTTCCTCGACCACCGCCCTATCCGGCACGACGCGGCTGACGAGCCCTTTCTCCTTCGCCTCCACGGCACCGAAGACGCGGCCCTCGAGCAGGATCTCGAGCGCCGTCTGCCGCCCCACCAGCTCGATGAGCGCGGCGATCTCGGGATAGCCCATGGTGACGCCGAGCCGGTTGATCGGCACGCCGAAGCGGCTCCCCTCGCCGCAGATCCGGATGTCACAGAGCATGGCGAGCTCGAGCCCGCCGCCGACGCAGATGCCTTGGATGAGGGCCACCGTCGGATGGCGGCACTCGCCGATGCGGCCCATCGTCTCATGCATGAGGCGGCCATAGTTCCGCGCTTGCGTCGCGTTCGAGCGGCGCTCGGCGAATTCGGCGATATCGGCGCCCGGCGCAAACGCCTTCTCGCCGGCGCCACGCAGCACGATGCAGCGGATGTCGTCCTCGGTCTCGAGCGTCGCCATCGCCGCGCCCACGCCTTCCCACATCGCCCAGGTAAGGGCGTTGAGCCGTTCCGGCCGGTTCAGCGTCACCGTGGCAATGCCGTCCTCGCGCGCGATCAAGACCTCGTCCGCCATCCTCTCCTCCTCGCATTAAGCGGGGGAGCCTAGCCGGGAACGCGCCGACGGGACAGGCGCGGCACTCTCGCGCGGCCTCGACCTAACGCTCGTCGCCGTCGCCGAGCGAGCGTAGGAAAGTCAGCGCCGCCTGCCGCGTCGTCGGTGAATTGAGGATGCCGAGATGAGCGGTTCCCAGAACATTGTCGAACTGGCCCTGCCCCACCAGGTCAAGCGACGGGGCGCCCGCCAGCAACGCGCTGGCGGAGAAGTCGTGCGGGTTGCCGTCGCGATCCTCGGCGGGAACGCCGGGGATTAACCCGTCCTGCTCCGGCAGATAAACGAAATCGCCGCTTTCGGGGTTGGCCTCGAAGACGTTGCGGATGACGAGATACCTGGTCGGACCGGGTGTCTCGCCGGCCGCATTCAGCACGGTGAGCAACGGCGTGTGGTCGGAGCCGTATTCCTCGCAGACGGCGCTGTCGGGAACGAAGCCGCCCTCGGCCGGCTGCTGGAAGAAGTTCGCCGGGTTCGGCGAGCAGTCGATGATGCCGTGATTGGGGCCGTCGATGGCGACGAAGCCGCGCACGAGATGGAAGGCATCGTCTTGCAGCATCCATTCTCGCGCCACCGTCACGCCGAGGCTGTGCGCGACGATGTCGACATGCCGCGCGCCGGTGAATGCCATGACCGCATGCACGAATTGGCGCAAAAGCGGCACCGCCGCCGCCGTGCTGTGCGAGACCCCGGAGCGTATGGTCTCGTCGGCCGCCAGGTCGCACTGATCGCCCTGATAGCCGAGCGCCCACAACTCGCTCGGGTGATAGCCGTGATCGACGAAGAACTGCGCGAAGTCATGGATGTGACCGAAGGGATTGCACGTCGTCGGAAACGGGGTGTCGTTGTTGCCATGGAGGAAGATGACCGGAACATGCTCGATCCGCCCCTCGTCCGAACCGAAGCCGAGGACGGGCACGCCGAGATAGAAATTCTCGATCGTCGGAAAGCCGTCAGGGAAGGAGGTTCCGACCACCGGCGCTTGTGCTGCCGCCGGAGCCGCCTGCAACAGGGCCAACAACGCCACTGCGCCGAGAACTCGCGCCCTCATGATCACGCCTCCCCTGTCGTGCTCGTCGCAATCAACATAGCAACGGCCGGGTTGAGGGCACCATGCTTTTCTGTGCGCCGAAGCTGCATCGCTCAAAGAGCGCCGCCGGACTCCCGTCCCTTCACTTCGCCCTTCGAACGCGGAACGCTAGTTGCCCAGGCGCCAGCCGACCTCTTTTGCGGCGTTCTCGAAAAAGTCGATATCATAGGCATGCTCCGGATCCTCGCGGACGAGCTCATCGAGACGGTGGGCATCTCTTCCCACCAGGATCCGCCAACGCCCGGCCTTGACGCCGTCGAGAATGATCGTCGCGGCAGCCGCCGCAGTGGTCGGCGCTTCCTCGCGGAAGCGCCGCACACGCTCGGCCCAACGCTTCTGAACGTCCTCGTCGGAAAGCGTCGATATGTCGATACCCATGGCCGCCATCCGCGTCCGCGCTTGCCGGGTCTCCTCCGGGGTCAGCGCGTCGCTCGCATTGCCGCTCTGGATCTTCCGGGAGTTGCTGATGATCGAGGTCCCGATATGGCCCGGCATGACGACCGAGCATTTGATGTGCGGTGCATTGACCCTGAGATCGGTGATCAGCGCCTCGGTAAAGCCCTTCACTGCGAATTTCGCCGCCGAATAAGCCGTATGCGGCACTTTGGGGCCGACATTCGCCCAAAAGCCGTTGACGCTGCTGGTGTTGACGATATGCGCCTCGTTGGCCTTTCTCAGCATCGGCAGAAAGGCGCGCGTGCAAAAGTAGACGCCGCCCCAGCAGACGTTGAAGGTTCTTTCCCATTGGGCGCGCGCATCGGTGAGCATGCTGCCGCCGCCGCCGATGCCGGCATTGTTGAAGAGGAGATGAATTCGATCCGTGTCCTGCCGCTCGGCGACCTCGTCGCGAAAGCGCAGCACCTGCGCTTCGTCGGAGACGTCCGCGACGTGGGTCGTGATGCGCAAGCCCTGCGGCAGCCGATCGGCCTCTGCAAGCCGCTTGGTTTCCGCCATCGCCTCGGCCGACACGTCGCACATCGCGACGTGGCAGCCCGCGGCGACGAGCTGGCGCGCCAGCTCGCGCCCCATGCCTGTGCCGCCGCCCGTGATCACCGCGGTCTTGCCGGAAAAATCTTTCATTGTGGCCCGATCCTCCGCTTTGGCGACTAGACTTAGACTTAGACTAGCGAGGTCGACGGCGCGACCACAATCCGGGCCCAACGGACCAGCCGAGCCCGGCGCTCTCCCGGTTTCTCGCAGCGACGCGCTTCGCTACGATGTGCCATGGCTCCAGCCCCTCACCGCATAGTCGTCGTGGGCGGCGGCGCCGGCGGCATCGAGCTGGCGACGCGCCTCGGCGACCGATTGGGCAAGCGCGGGGCAGCGCAGATCACGCTGGTCGACCGCTCGCGCACCCATCTCTGGAAGCCGCTGCTCCATGCGGTCGCCGCCGGCAGCATGGACGCCGCCGAGCACGAGCTCAACTATCTCGCGCAGGCGCACTGGCATCACTTCCGCTACCGCGTCGGCGAGATGATCGGCCTCGATCGGCGCCGGAAAGAGGTTCGTCTCGCCGCCACCCGCGACGACGAAGGCCGCGAGATCACGCCGCCGCGCGCCATCGGCTACGACACGCTGGTGATCGCCATCGGCAGCGTCACCAATGATTTCGGCACGCCCGGCGCCGCGCGCTTTGCCGTGCCGCTCGATACGCCCGAACAGGCCCAGCGCTTCAATCATCGTCTGGTCAATGCCTGCATCCGCGCCGATGCGCAGGAAGGCCCGGTGCGG
>DATJAV010000285.1:0-4935 GCA_035515835.1 Allostellaceae bacterium | reverse complement strand
GACCAGATTCACAATTATGCCGGATTCGGCTACCGCTGGATTGCCGGCCCATAGCCGGCTGGAGCAGGAGCTCGCGCCGCAGCCGCAGCGTCTGCCGCGGACGCGCTTCTATCGCTCGCTCTCGACCAAGGCGGCGGTGCTGGCGCTGATCTTCCTGGTGGTGCCGCTCATCGTCTACGACCAGTTCCGCGCCGCCGACGACGCGCAGAAGCAGGTGCTGCTGCGCAGCGTGCGCGAGCAGGGCCATGTCGTTGCCGCGGCGATGGCGCCACTGCTCTCGACCAACGAGCGCCCCTCGCTGCCGCTGCTCGGCCGCGAGCTGGCGCGCTTCTCCGACGACTTCACCAAACTGAAGCTGCTCTTCCAGCCGGCCAACACCGACGGCTTCTACTATGTCGCGTCCTGGCCCGAGGCGTCGCGCTCGCAACTCGATACCGAGCGCGAGACGCTGCTCCAGGAGGGCATCCTCGACCGGCTCTCGGAGACGTGCAACGGCGATCTCCCCTACGCGGTGCGCTACCGCACGCCCAAGGGCGACGACGAGATCGTGACCTCGGTGACGCCGCTCAAGACGCCGGCCGGATGCTGGGTGGCGGTCACCTCGACTTCGGCGCTCTCGGTGCCGGGATCCAATCTCGGCCGACCCTATTGGGCGAGCGATGAGGTTCGCATCGCCGCTTTCATCTACCTCGCGATGGTGGCGCTCACCATCACCACCTTCTGGAGCGTCAGGCGCGGCCTCCGGCGCTTTGCCGAGCGCGCGCGCACCATCCGCGAGCGGCGCGAGGGCGGCGGCTCCTTCCGCGCGCAGAACGACATACCCGAGCTCGCCGACGTCGCCGAGGAGTTCGACCACATGGTCGAGGTGCTTGACGCCTCGGCGCGCGACATTCGCCGCGCCGCCGAGGACAACGCGCACGCCTTCAAGACGCCGATCGCCGTCATCCGCCAGTCGCTGGAGCCGCTGCGGCGCGCGCTCGCTCCGGAGAACCAGCGCGGCTTGCGCGCCGTCGGCCTCATCGAGACGTCGCTCGACAAGCTCGACGGTCTCGTCGCCTCGGCGCGGCGCTTGGACGAGGCGACCGCCGACGTCATGGAGATGCCGCGCACTGATGTCGATCTTTCGGGTGTGCTGGGCCGCCTTCTCCACGCTCACGCCGGCGCGCTCGACGAGCGGCGCCTCGCGCTCAAGGGCCACATCGCGCCCCGTGTTCTTATTCATGCGCATGAGGAAATGGTGGAGACCGTGGTCGAGAACCTGCTCGACAACGCCGTCTCCTTCTCGCCGTCCGGCGAGAACATCGGCGTCCGGCTCGAGGCCAAGGAAGGCTTTGCCGAGCTCCTCATCGGCGACAGCGGCCCGGGCGTCGCTCCCGAGAATCTATCGCGCATCTTCGACCGCTACTACTCGCAGCGCATGCCGACACAGGGCGACAGCCACGACACGCATTTCGGTATCGGCCTGTGGATCGCGCGGCGCAACGTCGAAGCGCTCGGCGGCTCGATTCAAGCCGAGAACCGCCGCCCCAACGGGCTTTTGATGCGCGTCCGTCTTCCCCTCGCCGAGGTCGCGCGGCTCGGCGTCAATCCAACCAAGGCGCGCGGCGGATACAATCAGACACATAATTGACCCTCGTCTTTGGGATAGCGTCGGCTAGCCTTTTGGTCGCGCAACGCGAAAAGGTGGATCGAACAATGGAGCTGGCAAAGCTCGTAGCCATGGTGCAAGGCGCCAAGGAGGGCAGCGAGTATCTCGACTACGCTGTCCAGCGCCTCTTCGGCACGGCAAAGCCGGTGCCGCTCTATACGCGCTCGATCGATGCGGCGCTGACGCTGCTGCCCGAGGGCTGGACGATCCACCGCTTGGGACAGCTGACCGATTGCCAGGGAGGCTTCGGCGGGTGGATCGGCGAGGTCTACCGCGCGCGCGATGCGATGATCCCCTACCCCTCGAGCAATCCGGCGCCCACGGCGCCGCTGGCGCTCTGCGCCGCCGCCTTGCGCGTAAGGCTGGCGGAAGCCACTGCCGAGAACCCGCCCACCGGCGATGACGGGGAGGAACGGAGCCGACGCATCGGCGCTTGAGCGCATCCCGGCGGGTTGTTCCGCCCTCGCCGCGTCTCTAGAGTGGAGGCCGTGCCAGACACGGCCTTTTCCTTTGGCGTATCGCCATGAGCGACGACGCCCTTCAAATCATCGACCGCTCGGTCGCCTATCAGGGCTTCTTTCGCATTGACCGGTACCGCCTGCGCCACCGCCGCTACGACGGCGGCTGGAGCGGCGAGCTCTCGCGCGAGATCCTCGAGCGCGGCCGCGCCGTGGGGCTCCTTCTCTACGATCCCGGGCGCGATGCGGTGGTGCTGATCGAGCAGTTTCGCCTCCCGGCGCATCTCGCCGGCTTCTCGGCCTGGCAGCTCGAGATCGTCGCCGGCCTCGTCGACCATGCCCATGAGAGCGAGGCCGAGGTCGCGCTGCGCGAGGCGCATGAGGAAGCGGGCGTTACCGTGCTGGGTGAACTCGTGCCGGTGCATCGCTTCCTCACCAGTCCCGGCGCCACCACCGAGACCGTCGCCATCTTCTGCGGCCGGGTCGATGCCGGCGACGCCGGCGGCATCCACGGCCTCGCCGACGAGCACGAGGACATCAAGGTGGTCGTAACCAGTGCCGACGACGCCATCGCGCGGGCGCGCGCCGGCAAGATCGAAAACGCCATCGCCCTCCTCGCGCTTTATTGGCTCGCCGAGAACCGCGACGCGCTCCGCCAGCGCTGGCGGTGATTACTTTTCGTGCAGTGGGCCGCGCAGGCTGAGCAGCCGTTCTTCAGGGCGACGATACCGCGCGAGAACAGGATGGCGCACAGCCCGACGGCGAATTTTACGGCGGCGGCGCATAGCCGTCCGAAGCATTCCGGCAGCATGGGCGCATTCCTGCCATAGGGTGCCTCGGCCAAGAGTGCACGGTAGAGGCTTATCTTGGCGAAGAGATAGACGCTATCGAAGACCGCATCGCAAAGCATATAGCAGCCGAGTACCAAGAGCGCGGCACTCTCGATCCTGGCCATGTCGGGACTGGGCCCGGGATCGACGGGCGCGGTAAGGATGCGATTGGTGATCGGACCGGCACGCACAGAGGCACGTCGGCGACGGCAAAGACGAAAATGAAGAGGCCGGCAATCCGGACCAAAAACCGCGTGATGCGGGCGTCATCCATAAGGCTATGCCGCGCTGTCAAAGAGCCTATCAAAGACAACTGCCGAGGGACGCATTTACTCCTTCTTCCCCCGCGCTCACGATAGCCGCGCGCTTGCGGCAGGGACAAGCGCGCGGCGATAGCCACGGCTCGCGGCGACGAGCGCCTGCGTATAAGGATGGAGCGCGGCACCCGAGCGCAGCGCCGCGACCGGCAGCGTCTCGACGAAGCGTCCCTGCTGCATCACCGCGACGCGCTCGCAGAGCGCCGCCACTGCGCCGAGATCGTGGCTCACCAGCAGCAAGCTGAAGCGCCGCGCGCGGCGCAGCTCGACGAGCAGCGACAGGATCTCCGCTTGAGCCGCGGCATCGAGCGCCGAGGTTGGCTCGTCGAGCAGCAAGAGGCGCGGCTCGAGGATCAACGCCCGCGCGATCGCCACGCGCTGGCGCTGACCGCCCGAGAGCTGATGCGGATAGCGAAAGCGATGCGCCGCCAAGAGCCCGACCGCCCGCAGCGTGGCGTCAATGCGTGCTTCGGCGCCGGCCATGCGGTGGATCCCCAGGGGCTCGCTCAAGGCGCGGTCGACGGTATGGCGGGGATGGAGCGAGCCATAAGGGTCCTGAAACACCATCTGCACCGCGCGTCCGAAGCGGCGGCGCTGCTGCGGCTCGCCGTCGACGATGAGGCTTCCCGACCAATCCCGGTGCAGCCCGGCGACGACGCGGAGCAATGTCGACTTCCCCGAGCCGGACTCGCCGACGACGCCGAGGGTCTCGTCGGCACCGAGCGCGAAGGAGACGCGATCGACCGCCAGCGCGGTATCGAAGCGGACACTGAGGTCGCGCGCCTCGATCATAGCGCCAGACCCGCGCGCGCCGCCAAGAGCCGTCGCGTGGCGGGATGCGCTGCCGCAGCCAGCGCCGTGGCCGCGCAATCCTCGACGACGCGCCCCTCCTCCATCACCAGCACGCGGTCGCAAAATCCGGCGACGAGATCGAGATCGTGGCTGATGAGAATAAGGCCCATGCCGCGGCGGCTCACCTCGCGGTCGAGCACTGCCAGCGTCTCGTTCCGGATGCCGCTGTCGAGCGCCGCGGTGGGCTCGTCGGCGATGAGGAGATCGGGGTCGGCGGCCAGCATCATGGCGATCATCGCCCGCTGCCCCATGCCGCCCGAGAGCTGATGCGGATAGCGGTCAAAGACGCGTTGCGGCTCGCGGATGCTCACCGCCTCGAGCAGCGCCAGCGCCTTCTCCCGCGCCGCGCGCCGGCCCGCGCCGGGGCAGGCCTCGACGATCTGCGCGCCGATGGTCATGATCGGGTTGAGGGCAAAGCGCGGGTCTTGCAGCACGAGACCGAGGCGACGGCCGCGCAAGCCGCGCATGGCCGCGGCGTCCGCCGCCAGGAGATCGATGCCGTCGAAGTCGAGCCGTGCCGCGGCGAGCGTCGCGCCCGCAGGCAGAAGCCGCAGGATGGCGCGTGCCGTCTGCGATTTCCCCGATCCGGATTGACCGACGATGCCGAGGCGCTCGCGGCCCATGGCGAAGCTGACGCCGCGCAGGATCTCGGCACCCCCGATGCGGAGGCGAAGATCGGCGACGTCGAGGAGCGGCGGCGTCATCGCTGCTTCGGATCGAGCACGTCGCGCAACCCGTCGCCCAGCAGATTGAAGCCGAGGCTCACCGCGGCGATGGCGATCCCCGGCATCGCCGCCACCCACCATTGCTCGAGCATGAATTGGCGCCCG
>DATJAV010000284.1:0-10228 GCA_035515835.1 Allostellaceae bacterium | reverse complement strand
CCGTTTGCAGGAGGCTCGCCTCTTCGCGGCGTTGGTGCTGCTGGGTGCGACCGGCATCGCCATTTTCGGCGTGCTAAGCTGGGTCTCCCGGCGCGCCATCGGCCATTGGCACGAGAGCGCGCTGGCGGAAGAGGAATAATGGCGCTTAAGGCGCCGGGTCGGAGGAGAGTTCGATGACGCTCAGCAAAGCGCTGGCCTCGCTGGCGCTCCTCGTTGCCGCGGTCGGAGCCGAGAGCGCGGGCGGCGCCGAAACGTCGTTCATCGCCATGAGCGACGATCCCGATTACGACGCCGCCTTCCGTTGCCCGGAGGCGCTTCCGGCCGAGGAGCGAGCGCATGCGACGCGCGATTTCTTCGTCTGGGCGCGGGGCCGGCACGCCGATTGGACGCTCGCGGAAGTCGCCCGCTATCGCCTTGACCTACTGGAGCGGCATCATTGCGACGAGACCCTAAAGCGCATTCGCGACAGCGCCGTCGCGCCGCCGGCGGACACGGCTCAGGCGAAGATATTAAGCAAATAACCCTGCATCTTGCTGGCGGTCTCGACCACCTTGAGATTGGCGTCGTAGGAGAAGCTGGCGACCTGGGTGTTGACCAGCTCCTGCGCCGTGTCGACATTGGGCACGGCGACGAGCCCCTGGGCGTTGGCCAAGGGCGAGTTGGGATCGGGCGAGGGGTTGCTGGCCGGCGTGACCGGGACGTCGGTCGCAATGGTGCCGCCGCCGGGGGCGGCTTCTTGCGCCACCTGCTGGGGTTGGAAGGGCTGGCTTTGCCCGGGCGCGGGCTGGAGCTCCCCCGTATCATTGGCGTTGGCGATGTTGTTGGCGGCCGTGCTCAGCCGAAGGCTGGCGGCGTTCAGGCCGGAAACGGCTATGAGGAGCGCATCGCCCATCAGAGCTCAATGTGGCCCCCGGGGCGCCCGGAAGCGAGCACTATCGTCGGGGATTTTACCGGCATTTTAGCGATCAGGCGGCTTCCGGGATCACCACCGCGACGAGTTCGGCGACGCAGGCCGGTCGCTCCGAGCCCTCGAGGGTGACGGTCGCCTCGTTGGTGATGCGGACCCCCTTGGGCGTCTCCTCGACGGCGGCGAGGCGGACCCGCGCCTTGATGCGTCCTCCGGCGGGAACCGGCTGCGTGAAGCGCACCTTGTTGCAGCCATAGTTGAGCCGCGCCGCCACCTTGCCAACACGGTAGACCTTGTCGAGAAGGCGCGGGACGAGCGAGAGCGTCAGGAAACCATGAGCGATGGTGGTGCCGAACTCGGACGCCTTCGCGCGCTCGCGGTCGACATGGATCCACTGATAGTCGCCCGTCGCCGCGGCAAAGCGGTCGATCATCTCCTGGCTCACCGTCACCCACTCGCTTTCGCCCAGGACTTCGCCAACGACCTGCTTCAGCGCCCCGACATCGGCAAACTCGCGCATGAACGCGTCCTTCTTCAGTTTAGCGCGCCATTCTTCCCCGCTTCGGCATAGCCGTCCAGCGCCTCCAGGGGTTGACACCCCGGGGGGCGTCGGCGAGGCTGCCGCAAATCGGAGGAGGGCCCCATGAGAGAAGCGGTCATCGTTTCCACCGCGCGCACCCCCATCGGCAAAGCCGTGCGCGGCGCCTTCAACAACACGCATGGCGCCACCATCACCGGCCATGTCATCCAGAAGGCGGTCGAGCGCGCCAAGATCGAGCCTGGCGAAGTGGAGGACGTGGTCATCGGCTGCGCCAATCCCGAAGGCGCCACTGGCCACAATATCGCCCGCGACGCGGCGCTCCGCGCCGGCTTGCCGGTGACGGTGCCGGGCGAGACCATCAACCGCTTCTGCAGCTCGGGCCTCATGGCGATCAGCATCGCCTCGCAGCGCATCATGGTGGACGGCATCGACTGCGCGGTGGGCGGCGGCGTCGAATCGATCAGCCTCGTCCAATACAACATGAACAAGCACCGCTTCGCCGACGAGTGGCTGCTCGAGCACAAGCGCGACATCTATCTCAGCATGATCGAGACCGCCGACATCGTCGCCGAGCGCTATCAGGTGACGCGCGAGCAGCAGGACGAGTTCGCGCTTTTGAGCCAGCAACGCACTGCGGCGGGCCAGAAGGCGGGCCGCTTCGACGCCGAGATCGCGCCGATGAGCTCGGTGAAGCTCATGACCGACAAGGAGAGCGGCAAGACCTGGACAGAGACGGTGACCCTCACCAAGGACGAGGGCAACCGTCCCGATACGACCCGCGAGGGCCTGGCATCGCTGAAGCCGGTGCGCGAGGGCGGGTTCATCACCGCCGGCAATGCCAGCCAGCTCTCCGACGGCGCCTCGGCTTGCGTCGTCATGGAGGCGACAACCGCGGCGAAGCGCGGTCTGCAGCCGCTCGGCATCTATCGCGGCATGGCGGTCGCGGGCTGCGAGCCCGACGAGATGGGGATCGGCCCGGTCTTCGCCGTGCCGAAGCTGCTGGCCAAGCACGGCCTCAAGGTCTCTGACGTCGATATCTGGGAGCTCAACGAGGCCTTCGCGGTGCAGGCGCTCTATTGCCGCAACCGCCTCGGCATCGACCCCGCGAAGTTCAACGTCGATGGCGGCGCCATCTCGATCGGCCATCCCTATGGCATGAGTGGCGCGCGCCTCACCGGCCATGCGCTCATCGAGGGCAAGCGGCGCGGCGCCAAATACGCCGTCGTCACCATGTGCATCGGCGGCGGCATGGGTGCCGCGGGCCTCTTCGAGATCGCCTGACCGACCGCTTCCAGGGGAGAAAGGGCCGCCGGCAACGGCGGCCTTCTTTCTTCTCGGTTGAGCCGCGGCGTATTGAAACTATTCCGGCAGGCCATTAGATCGCATCCTCAGGGAGTGCGGCATGCCAAGCCTCAGTCTGCGTTCGCTCCTGCTTTCTGCCGCGCTCGTCGCCGCGACGCCGCCCGCGCTCGCGCAGCAAGCCCCGGCAAAGCCTCCGGCTGTGGGCGTCGTCCCCGTGACCCGCGCGCCGGTCACGCCATCCGCGGAGTATGTCGGCCGCATCCAGGCGAAGGACCGCGTCAATCTCGTGGCGCGCGTCGCCGCCTTCCTCGACCAGCGCCTTTTCACCGAGGGCACCGAAGTGAAGAAGGGCGACCTGCTCTATCGCTTGGAGCAAGGGCCTTTCCAAGCCGATGTCCAGGCGAAGCAGGCGCAGATCGCCCAGTTCAAGGCGCAGCTGCGCAATGCCGACGTGACGCTGGCGCGCGCCAAAGCGCTGCTCTCGACGCCCGCGGGACAGCAATCCAACGTCGATGCTGCGCTCGCCAGCCAGCAATCGCTGCAGGCGCAGGTCCTGGGCGCGGAGGCGCAGCTCGCCCAGTCGCAGATCAATCTCGACTACACCGAGATACGCGCGCCGATCGACGGCAAGATCGGCCGCACGGCCGTCACCATCGGCAATTATGTGAACCCGAGCGTCGCCACGCTGGCGACGATCGTGAGCCAGGATCCGATGTATGTGGTCTTTTCCGTGCCGACCCGCACCGTGATCGACCTGCACGACCACCGCGTCGTCAAGATCCGGTTGCCGGATGGGCGGCTCTACGACAAGCAGGCGACGCTCGACTTCGTCGACAATACGGTTGCCGCCAACACCGATTCGATCGCGCTCCGCGCCACCATCGAGAATCCGCGCCTTGCCAACGCCTCGGGCGATGCCCCGGCGCATGAGCTCATCGACGGGGAGCTCGTGACCGTCATCCTCGAGGACGCGAAGCCGGTGGAGGCGCTCACCGTGCCGCGCGCCGCCGTGCTGACGGACCAGGAAGGCGACTACGTTTTCGTCGTCGACGGCGACGACAAGGCTCAGCAGCGCCGCGTGCAGCTTGGCCAGTCGACGCCCAATCCGGCGCTGGCCGTGGTGCAAAGTGGCCTCAGCGAGGGCGACCGCGTCGTGCTCGACGGCGTCCAGCGTGTCCGCCCCGGCCAAGCCGTTTCCGCAGCGCCCGCCGCCAACCCGCCGCCCACGACGCTGCCGCCCGGCACGACCACGACCGGCACGACCCCGCCGGCGTCCCGGTCTTAGTGCGCCGAGAACGGTTCAAGCCTCTAACAGCCTTCCGAGTCCTCGGTCAAAGGGCCTATTTAGCGCAGAGGGACGCTGGGGAAGCGCGGGGGACGCGGAGGATGAGAGAACGAGATAGGCCATCTGATCATCGCCGCCGCCATGAAAGTACATACGGCGCTGGGGCCAGGACTATTGGAGAATGTTTATGAACCCTGCTTGGCTCACGAGCTGACGAAACACGGTGTGCCGGCTCGCCGACAAGTTTCGGTCGCTATGCGCTACGATGATTTGGCTGTCGAGAATGCTTATCGGATTGATCTTCTGGTCGCAGATCGGGTCGTTGTCGAGGTGAAGTCGCTGGAGCTCATTCTTGCCGTTCATCGCGGCCAGCATTTGAGCTACCTTCGCCTTGGCAAGTTTAAGCTGGGATATCTCCTCGATTTCAATGTGGCGCATATGCGCGAGGGGATAACGAGGATGGTCAATGGACTCTGAGCCCCTGCGACCTCTGCGCCGCCTCGGCGTCCTCTGCGCTAAGAAAGACGTCGACGCAGGCTCCTCGCGGTCGAGGAGCAGGCCCCGATGATCTCCGCTGTCTTCGTGCGGCGGCCGCGGCTCGCGATCGTCATCGCCATCGTCATCACCATCGCCGGTGCCATCGCCATGACGCGCATTCCGGTGGCGCAATTCCCCGACATCGTGCCACCGCGGGTGCAGGTGACCGCAACCTATCCCGGTGCGTCCGCCGCCGTCGTCGAGGCGACGGTGGCGCAGCCGCTTGAGGCGCAGGTGGTTGGCGTCGACAAGATGATCTACATGAAGTCGACGAGCGGCAACGACGGCAGCTACAACCTTACCGTCAGCTTCCAGCCGGGCACCAACGCCGATACCGACACCGTCAACGTCAACAACCGCGTGCAGACGGCGCTGGCGCAGCTGCCGCAGGAGGTGCAGGTCCAGGGCCTCGTCGTCATCAAGCGCTCGGCCGCGGTGCTGCAGTTCATGGCGCTCTACGGCGAGGGCGGCAAGCTCACCCCGGTCCAGATCACGACCTACGCCACCGTCAACATCCTCGACGAGCTCTCGCGCGTGCCGGGCGTCGGACAGGTCCTTGTCTTCGGCAAGCTGCAGCAGTCGATGCGCATCTGGTTCGACACCCAGCGCCTCGCGAGTCTCAACCTCGCGCCTTCGGATGTCGTCAACGCCATTCAGTCGCAGAACGTGCAGGCAGCGGTGGGCCGCATCGGCGCGCGCCCGGTGACCAACGACCAGCAGTTCCAGATGAACGTGCAGACCCAGGGCCGCCTCACCACGCCACAGCAATTCGGCGACATCGTGCTGCGCGCCGATCCCGACGGCTCGGTGCTGCGGGTGCGCGACGTAGCGCGCGTCGAGATGGGCGCCCAGAACGAGGACACCGAAACCCGCATCAACGGCCGCTCCGCGGTCGGCATCGCGCTCTATCTCTCGCCCGACGCCAACGCGGTGCAGACCGCAGCCCAGGTCAACGCCACGATGAGCCGTCTCAAAGAGCGTTTTCCAGAGGGGCTCAAGGCCCAGGTCGTCTACGACAGCACTCTCTTTGTCAGCGACACGATCAAGGAGGTGCTGAAGACGCTGGGTGAGGCCTTCATCCTGGTCGTCATCGTCGTCTATCTCTTTCTCGGCAGCGTCCGCGCCACGGTGATCCCCGCCGTCGCCGTGCCGGTCAGCCTCATCGGCGCCTTCGCCGTGCTGCTGGCGATGGGCTACTCCGCCAACACCGTTTCGCTCCTCGCCATGGTGCTGGCGATCGGCATCGTCGTCGACGACGCCATCGTCGTCGTCGAGAACGTCGAGCGCGTGCTCGAGGAGCATCCGGAGCTCTCCCCGAGCGAGGCCGTGATCCGAGCGATGGAACAGATCACCGGCCCGATCATTGCCATCACCCTGGTGCTGCTCTCGGTCTTCGTGCCGGTGGCATTCATTCCCGGCATCTCGGGCCAGCTCTTCCGCCAGTTCGCCGTCACCATCAGCGCGGCGATGCTGATCTCGGCGGCGAACGCGCTGACGCTCTCGCCGGCGCTCTGCGCCTTGGTGCTGCGCCACGAGGGCAAGCGCCGCGGCATCATGGCGGCGTTGCTGCGCGGCATCGACCATGTCCGCGACGGCTATGCCGCGGTCGTGCAGCGCCTGGTGCGCGTCTCGCTGCTGGCGCTGCTGTTGCTGGCCGTGTTCGGCGCCGGCGTCTTCGGCTTCTCGCGGATCACGCCGACGAGCTTCCTGCCGGAGGAGGACCAGGGCGCCTTCTTCCTCAACGTGCAGCTACCCGACGGCGCCTCGGTCGCGCGCACCGGCGAGACGGTGCGGAAGGTCGAGACGATCCTCAAAGGCATGCCGCAGGTGCAGGACGTCTTTGCCGTTATCGGCTTCTCGCTCCTCGACACCGCCAATGAATCGAACGTCGCCTTCCTGGTGGCGAAGCTCAAGCCGTTCGAGGATCGCGTCGGCGCCGCCAATTCGGCGCAGGCGCTCATCCGCCGCATGTTCGTCGAGGGTCAGCAGATCCGGACGGCGACGGTCATCGCCTACAACCTGCCGCCGATCATCGGCCTCTCGACGAGCGGCGGCTTCGAGTATCAGCTCGAGGCGCTCGAGGGCCAGGATCCGGCGAAGCTCGGCAGCGTCGTGCAGGGAGTCGTCGCCGCCGCCAACCAGGATCCGCGGCTGGCGCGCGTGTTCTCGACCTTCACCGCGACGACGCCGTCGATCTATCTCGACATCGACCGCGATAAGGCGCAAGCGCTCGGCCTCAATATCACCGATGTGTTCACCGCGCTGCAATCGACGCTGGGCGGCTTCTTCGTCAACTACTTCAATCTCTACGGCCGCACCTGGCAGGTCAACATCGAGGGCGAGGCGGCCGACCGCCGCGATATCTCCGACATCTGGCAGATCTACGTGCGGAGCCGCAACGGCGGCATGGTGCCGATGCGCGCCATCGCCAATCTGCGCTATGTCGTCGGCCCCCAGGTGATCACGCGCTACAACAACTATCGTTCCGTCACCATCAACGGCAGTCCGGCGCCCGGCGGCTCCTCGGGCGCGGCGCTGGCGGCGATGCAGGACGTCTCGGCGAAGACGTTGCCGCCGGGCTACACCTTCGAATGGACCGGCACCGCCTATCAGGAGCACGAGGCGAGCGGCCAGACCGGCCCCATTCTCGCCATGGCGGTGGTCTTCGCCTATCTCTTCCTGGTCGGGCTCTATGAGAGCTGGGTCATCCCCATACCGGTGTTGCTCTCGGTCGTGGTCGGCGTCGCCGGCGCCTATGCCGGCATCCTCGTCGCGCATCTGACGCTCGACCTCTACGCCCAGATCGGCCTCGTCGTGCTGATCGCGCTCGCCGCCAAGAACGGCATCCTCATCGTCGAGTTCGCCAAGGAGCAGCGCGAGGCCGGCATGGACATTGCCGAGGCGGCGACGCTCGGCGCCCGCATGCGCTTTCGTGCCGTGATGATGACGTCGATCGCCTTCATCCTGGGCTTGGTGCCGCTTATCATCGCGGAAGGCGCGGCGCAGATCAGCCGGCGCGACGTCGGCACCTCGGTCTTTGCCGGCATGCTGACGGCGAGCAGCATCGGGATTTTCATTATCCCCATGCTTTACGTCGTCTTCCAGCAGGCGCGCGAATGGGGCCACCGCCGCCGCGCCCGGCGACAGTCGGCCCACCAGTCGGCACCGGGCGAGTAGGGCGCGTCGTCAGGCCGGAGTGGCACTGCTCTCAAGCGCCGTTCCCGCGAAAGCGGGAACCCGGAGCTGCAGGGTTCCATCGCTTGCCCTGGTTCCCCGCTTTCGCGGGGAATGCGCAGTGGGAGGGTTCAGCTTTTCTCGGTAGTCCCAACTACCCCCGGCCGGCGATGGTGACGCCGCCATCGACGACGAAAGTCTGGCCGGTGATGAAGCGACCCGCCGCCGAGGCCAGCAGGACCGCCGTGCCCGCGATGTCGACGGGCTCGCCGATCATATGCAGCGGCGCTTGCTGCAGCGTCTTCTCGAGGAGGTCGGGATTGCTCCAGAGCGCCTTGGCGAAGTCGGTCTTGACGAGACCGGGCGCGATGACGTTGACGCGGATGTTGTGGCCGCCCCATTCGACGGCGAGGCTCCGCGCCAGCTGCATGTCCGCCGCCTTGGAGATGCCGTAGGCGCCGAGCATGGTGCTGCCGCGCAGCCCGCCGATGCTCGAGACGATGATCACCGCCCCGTCCTTGCGCTTCGCCATCTCCGGCAGCACCATGTTGCAGAGCCAGAGATTGCTGCGGATGTTGCTGTCCATGATGCGGTCGAAGGCTTCGTCGCTGATGCCGGAGAGCGGGCCGTAATAGGGGTTGACCGCGGCATTGCAGACCAAAATGTCGATCTTGCCATAAGCTTTAATCGAGGCGTCGACCAGGTTCTTGAGGGCGTCCTTCTCGCCGATATGGGCGGGGATGGCCACCGCCTTGCCGCCCGCCTTCTTGATCTCGGCGACGACTTCCTCGCAGGCCGGGCCTTTGCGGCTCGAGACCACGACATTGGCGCCGAACAGGGCCATCTGCTCAGCGATGGCCCGGCCGATGCCTTTCGACGAGCCGGTGATCACCGCCGTCTTGCCGGAAAGATCGAAAATCGACATGCCCACCCCCCTTGTCGTTCGGCGCTTGCGCCGGGCTCTGCGGTCGGCAAAGCTACTGCACGGCTGCGCCGCGGGCCATCCCTGGCGTTAAGAATCTTCAGGGTTGCGCCACGCATGGCAGAGAAAGACGAGAGATCGCGGAGGCGACGAGTGCAAGGACGCGTGGTCACGATTTGTGCGGTGGTGTTGCTGGCCGGTTGCGGGGGGCGCAGCAGCGCCATCGATCCCGTGCGCGATCAGCAAGAGGCCATCCAGCAGCAGAAGGATTGCGCCGACCCCAAATGGAAGCAGGATCATCTCGGCGTCTGGTACAGCATCTGCCGCCCCAACGCGGCGCTCCGCTAGCCGGCGCTTGACAGAAGACGCGGCGAGGAGTACGCAAGACTCGCCACCGTGGTGATTTGAGCCGACCGGCTTGCGGCCACGTAAAACCAACCGCTAAAAAGGTCGGAGGCTCCTCGCGGAACCCTGGCCCTTGCGGATCCAGGGTTTTTTGTTGCCGCGCGCCGGTCGCCAGGGAGCAACGACCATGCCGCATGAGTTTCGCGAACTTCCCACCGGCCTGCGCCCGCGCACCGTCATGGCGCGCGCCGGCCTCCTGCGCAGCCAGTACATGGAGACCTGCGAAGCGATCTACATGAATTCGGGCTACGTCTATCGGACGGCGGAGGAGGCGGAATCCGCCTTCGCCCAGGACGGCTCGCGCTTCGTCTATTCGCGCTACGCCAATCCTACCGTCAACATGCTGGAAGAGCGCTTGCGTTTGCTCGAGGGCGCCGAGGGCTGTCGCGCCACGGCGAGCGGCATGGCTGCCGTCTTCGCCGCGCTTGCGTGCCAGGTGAAAGCCGGCGATCGCGTCGTCTCGTCGCGCGCGCTCTTCAATTCCTGCAACTACATCATCACGCAGATCTTGCCGCGCTACGGGGTCGAGACGGTGCTGGTCGATGGCCGCGACCTCGACGCCTGGAAGCGGGCGCTAGCGCTGGGGGTGAAGGCGGTCTTCTGCGAGAGCCCCTCCAACCCGACCCTCGAGCTCGTCGATCTCGCCGCGGTGGCGGAGCTGACGCATCGCGCCGGCGGCGTCTTCGTCGTCGACAATGTCTTTGCAACGCCCTTGCTGCAGCGCCCGCTCCAGCTCGGGGCCGACATCGTCTGCTATTCCGCGACGAAGCACATCGACGGCCAGGGGCGGAGCCTCGGCGGCGCCGTCCTCGGCTCCGACAAATTCGTGCGCGAGAGCCTGATGCCCTTCCTGCGCCACACCGGACCGGCGCTCAGCCCCTTCAATGCCTGGCTGCTGCTGAAGGGCATCGAGACCTTGCCGCTCCGCGTCGAGGCGATGAGCCGCGGCGCCGCCGAGGTCGCGGCCTTCCTCGAGCGCCACCCCAAGGTCGAGCGCACGCTCTACCCCGGCCTCGAGAGCCATCCGCAATATGCGTTGGCGCGCCGGCAGATGAGCGGCGGCGGGACGCTCGTGGCGCTTTCGGTCAAAGGCGGCAAGGCCGGGGCCTTCCGCTTCCAGAACGCGCTCCGGCTCATCGAGATCTCGAACAATCT
>DATJAV010000283.1:0-6060 GCA_035515835.1 Allostellaceae bacterium | reverse complement strand
TCGACCGGCAGCTCGCCCCGCTGTGCCGCATCCCAGGCCGCGGCAATGGTGCCGAGCCAATAATGGCGGATCGCGCGGAGCCGCGCTTCGAGCTCGGCGATCTCGCTCTGGACCGCGGCGCTCTGCCGCATGGTCGTCTTGTAGCCGCGCGGCGTCTTCTCGTTGGCGAGCGCCATCAAGGCGTCGAGCAGGCCGCGGGCGATGCCCAGCGCTACGCCGGCGAAGCCGCTCGGATACATTTGATCCGTCCGCAGGCGATAGAGCGGCGCCTCATAGTGCCGCTCGACGGGATCGTCGCGATCGACCGTGAAATCCTCGGGCACGAAGAGGTCCTTGACGGCATACCGGTCGCTCCCGGTGCCCTTGAGGCCGATCACGTCCCAGATGTCGGTCCAGACGACGTCGCCCGCCGGAAAGAGCAGCGTGCGCGGCACCGAGTTGCCGTCCGGGCGCTTCCGCGGCGTCCCGTCCGCGTCGCAGACGATGCAGTGGCCTCCGATCCAGGTCGCGTGATGGCCGCCGCTGGCAAAGGACCAGGCGCCATTGACGCGATAGCCGCCGGGAACGACGATCGCCGCCACCGGCGGCGCTGCCGCACCCCAGGCGAGGACGGCACGCGGGTCACCCCAGATGGCGCGGGCGGAGGCGGCCGGAAGATAGGCGGAAGCCATGGCACAGACGCCGGTCTGGCCCAGGCACCAGGCGGTGCTGGCGTCGTGCCGCGCCACTTCCTCCAACACCTGCACGAAAGTCATCGGGTCGGTCTCGCCGCCTTGATAGATCCGCGGCAGCAACATGCGGAACAGCCCGGCCTCGATCAGCGCGTCAACCACCGCCGGCGCGAGGCGGCGCTCGCGCTCGATCGCGTCGCTCGATTGCTGCAGCAGCGGCGCCAGCGCCTTGGCGCGCGCGACATAGTCGATCGTCGGGGCCCCTTCCGCCGGAGGGGTCATCCCGGTCTAGTCCTCATAGGCCATCGCCCAGGCCGCGGTCTCGTGACCCGGCGCGAAACGGCGGTTGGTCTGCGCCGGATTGCGATTGACCAGCGGGCGATTGAAGAGCGGATGCGTCATGCTGCGGACTTCGTGCTCGACGGTATAAAGCAGCTTGCCGCTCTCGAGATCGACGATGTCCTTGAAGCGGTATTGCCACTGATCGCTTTCCTCGAAAACGAGGTCTTTCGCTAGCAGTTTCTTGTGCGGACCCGAGAAGTCGGCGAGATAGACCTGCACATGGTGGCCGTCATAGGCCGGCAGCGGACGATCGGTCTCGCGGTAGATGAAATATTGCTGGTGACCGACGGTGCAGCGGGCGCGGCGGCCCCGCTCGTCCTCGCCGGTCTCGGCCGGCGCCTCGAGCATCTCGCGATGGAAGCGGGCGATCCCCGCCGCAGTCCCCATCGGCACCTCGAACTCGACATAAGGCATGCCGAGCTCGATGCGGCCGAAACGGGGATCGGGCTCATATAGGCGCAGCCGGTTGCCCCAGGGCGAGGTGGCCTCGACATAGTCGTTGTGCTCGGCAAAGCCAAAGCGCGTCCCTTCGAGATCGGGGCGCACGCGCTCGAGCCGGCGCAGCAGCGCCTCGCGGTCGGGCAGCACCAGCCCGACATGGCCGCGCAGCACCTGCGGGTTGCCCGTCGGCATGTGGAACTGGCTGCGCCCGACATTGATCCACATATTGTCGATCCCCGTCATCAGATAGGGATCGCGGGTCAGACCCAGGCCACTGACATAGAAGATCGTCGCCAGCCTTTGGTCCGGAACGCGCACATTGACATGCTCCAGTGCCACGACATTGCCGAGATCCTCGGCCGCTCGATCATAGCGTTCCATCTCGACCTCACGCGGTTTCCGCCCTTGCAAGGCACAGTCTAGAGTGAGCGGCGCTCGCTTTTCCAGCTGCTCCGAAGCGGGTAGGCTCCGCACCCCTCAGCCGGGAGAAAGCCATGCACTTCTCGCCGCTGGTCGACCGCATCGCCGGCAAAGGCGCCGGCGCCTGGCGCATCCATTTCGACGCTGTGCAGCAGCGCGCGGCCGGGCGCGACGTGATCCTTCTGACGGTGGGGGATCCCGACCAGCATCCGCCCCGAGCGGTGATCGAGGCGACGGTGGCGGCGCTCCAGGCGCGGAAGACCGGGTATTCGCCGATCATCGGCTATCCCGAGCTCCGCGCCGCCATCGCCGCCCGGGTCGAGCGCCGCACCGGGACGCCCACCACCGCCGAGAATGTCGCCGTCGTGCCGGGAACCCAGGCCGGGCTTTTTTGCGCGCTCCAGTGTCTTGCCGCGCCCGGCGACGAGGTGATCGCAATGGAACCGACCTATGCCACTTACGAGGCGGTGGTGGGCGCGGCCGGCGCGCTTCTCGTCACCGTGCCGCTGCTGCCGGAGAAAAGCTTCCATCCCGATCTCGACGCGCTCGCCCGCGCCGTGACACCGATGAGCCGCGTCCTCTGGATCAACAGCCCGCACAATCCGACCGGCGCCGTCCTTAGCCGCGACGAGATCGAGACCGTCGCCGCGCTCGCGCGCCGACACGATCTCTGGCTCCTCTCCGACGAGGTCTACGAGGACCTGGCCTTCGCCCGGCGGCATGTGAGCCCGCGCAGTCTTCCCAGCATGGCCGAGCGCAGCGTCGTCGTCTCCAGCCTTTCCAAATCGCATGCCATGCCCGGCTTTCGCCTGGGTTGGGTGGTGGGGCCAGCGGCGCTCGTGCAACATCTTTTCAACCTCGTCCTCTGCATGCTCTATGGCGGCCCGCCTTTCATTCAACTCGGCGCGCTGGCAGCGCTGCGCAGCGACTTGCCGGAAGTAGCGGCGCTCGCCGCCGACTACCGGCGCCGCGCGACGCTTTTGAGCGGCATCCTCGCCGCCGCGCCCAAATGCCGGGCGCTGCCGCCCGAGGGCGGCATGTTCGTGCTGCTCGACGTGCGCGGCACCGGCTTGAGCGCGGACGCTTTCGCCCGCGCGCTGCTCGAGGAAGAGGCCGTGGCGACGCTCCCTTGCGACGGCTTCGGGCCGAGCGCCGTCGGGCATTTGCGGCTCTCGCTCTCGAGCGACGATGCCAGGCTCGCCGAAGCGGGCGAGCGCATCCTGCGCTTCGCCCGCCGCCTCGCCGCCGGCGCCGCCGCGTGAGCGGGCTCAGCCGCGCCGACTACTTGGCGCGCGATGCGGGCGATCCGCTGGCGGGGTTTCGGGGATCCTTTCGTCTCCCCGCCGACGTCATCTATCTCGACGGTAACTCGCTGGGCGCGCTGCCCGAGGCGACGCCGGCGCGGCTCGCCGCGCTGATCGAGGACGAATGGGGGCACGACCTCATCCGCAGCTGGAACCAGCATGGCTGGATCGAGCTGCCGCGCCGCATCGGCGACAAGATCGCGCGGCTCATCGGCGCGGGCCCCGGCGAGGTGGTGGTCGCGGATTCGACCTCGGTCAATCTCTTCAAGCTGCTGGCAGCGGCGCTGGCGCTCAATCCCGTACGGCGGATGATCCTCTCCGAGCGCGAGAACTTCCCGACCGATTTATACATGGCCGAAGGACTGGCGGGACTGCTCGGGCGGGGGCATGCCTTGCAGCTGGTGGCGGCGGACGAGGTCGCCGGCGCGCTCGACGCCGAGACCGCGGTGCTGATGCTGACCCATGTCAATTACCGCAGCGGCGCGATGCACGACATGGAGGCGCTCACCGCCGCCGCGCATCGCGCGGGTGCGCTGGCACTCTGGGATCTCTCGCACAGCGTCGGCGCCGTGCCGGTCGACCTCGGCGCGGCGGGCGCCGATTTCGCGGTCGGCTGCGGCTACAAGTACCTGAATGGCGGGCCGGGCGCGCCCGCCTTCCTCTTCGTCGCCGAGCGCCACCAGGAAGGCTTTCGCCAGCCGCTCTCGGGCTGGCTCGGTCATGCCGAGCCTTTCGCCTTCGAGAGCGGCTATCGCCCGGCGCCGGGGATCGGCCGCTACGTCGCAGGGACGCCGCCGGTGCTGGCGATGGCGGCGCTCGAGGCCGGCGTCGATCTCCTGCTGACGGTCGATCCGGCGGCGCTGCGCGCGAAATCGCAGGCGCTGACCGAGAGCTTCATCGCCGCGGTCGAGGCGTTGGCGGTGGGGCTGGGGCTGACGCTCGCCACGCCGCGGGACGGCGCGCGCCGCGGCAGCCAGGTGAGCTTTCGCCACACCCAGGCCTGGCCCGTCATGCAAGCGCTGATCCAGCGCGGCGTCATCGGCGATTTCCGCGCGCCCGATCTGCTCCGCTTCGGCTTCGCGCCGCTCTATACGCGCTTCGTCGACGCTTGGAATGCCGCCGAGGCGCTCGCTGATATCCTGAAGACGCGGGCCTGGGACCGCCCGGAATTCCATCGGGGGGCGAAGGTGACGTAAGCGAGGCAGAGATGGCGAAGAAGCAGCAGGGCGCCGAGGGCGCGCATACCGATTTCAGCGGCGAGATGAGCTATGGCGATTACCTCCAGCTTGACCATCTGCTGGAGGCGCAGCGGCCGCTGACGCAGAACCACAACGAGATGCTGTTCATCGTGCAGCACCAGACCACCGAGCTCTGGATGAAGCTCGTCATCCACGAGCTCAGCGCGGCGATCACGCAGCTCAAGGCGGACTCGCTGGCGCCCGCCTTCAAGATGCTGGCGCGCGTCTCGCGCATCATGGCGCAGCTCATCCAGGCTTGGGACGTGCTCTCGACCTTGACGCCCAGCGAGTACATGGATTTTCGCGCGAACCTCGGTCGCGCCTCGGGCTTCCAGTCCTATCAGTACCGCGCCATCGAGTTCCTGCTCGGCAACAAGCGGCGCGCGCTCATCGACGCCTTCCGCCACCGCAGCGACCTGCACCAGGCGCTGGAAGCGCTGCTGGCGGCGCCCAGCATCTATGACGAGGCGATCCGCCTCCTGGCGCGGCGCGGCTTCGCCATCGACCGCGCGGCGCTGGAGCGCGACTGGAGCGCGCCCTATCGGCCGGACCCATCGGTCGCGGCGGCGTGGATGGCCGTCTATCGCGACACCAAGCAGCATTTCGATCTCTACGAGCTCGGCGAGGAACTGGTCGATCTCGAGGATTTCTTCCGTCAATGGCGCTTCCGCCACGTGACCACGGTCGAGCGCATCATCGGCGGCAAACCCGGCACCGGCGGGACGCAAGGCGTCGCCTATCTGCGCCGGCTCCTCGAGCTGCGGCTTTTTCCGGAGCTTTGGGATTTGCGGACGGCATTGTGAGTGGCGCGCCCTTGACGCCTCCCGCCGCCGCTCCCTATGAGCGCCGCGGCGAGAGGGGACATGCTCCGGCTGATGTGGCAGGCGCTCGAGGACGGGGAGGCGACCATTCGCAGCAAGCTCATCGGCATCTACGCCGTGCTCATCGCCGCCAACCTCTTCGCCTGGCTTTGGGCGCTCGTCGCGTTCCGCGCCCACCCGGTGCTGCTGGGGACGGCGCTTCTCGCCTATAGCTTCGGCGCGCGCCACGCGGCCGATGCCGATCATATCGCCGCCATCGACAACGTCACGCGCAAGCTGATGCAGCAAGGCCAGCGCCCGGTCGGCGTCGGATTCTTCTTCTCGCTTGGCCATTCCTCGGTGGTGGCGCTGGCGACGGGGGCGATCGCCGGCGCGGCGGCGGCGCTCGAGACGCGCCTTGCCGGATGGAAGGAATTGGGCGCGATCCTCGGCACAAGCGACTCGGCCGCCTTCCTCTTTCTCATCGCCCTCAACAACCTCGTCATTCTCGTCCAGGTCTACCGCATCTTTCGCCATGTGAAGCGAGGCGGGCGCTATGTCGAGGAGGACCTCGACTTCTTCCTGGCGCGGCGCGGCCTTGTCGGGCGCATCTTCCGCCCGCTCTTCCGCTTCATCGGCGCGAGCTGGCAGATGTATCCCCTGGGGTTTCTCTTCGGCTTGGGCTTCGAGACCGCGACCGAGGTGGGGCTCATGGGCATCTCCGCCGCCGAGGCCTCGAACGGCCTTTCGCTCTGGTCGATCATGGTCTTCCCGGCACTCTTCACCGCCGGCATGTCGCTGATCGACACCACCGACGGCGTGCTCATGCTCGGCGCCTATGGCT
>DATJAV010000282.1:0-6829 GCA_035515835.1 Allostellaceae bacterium | reverse complement strand
GTTCCCTATCAACCATCCGGTTGTTTGATTATTGACGAGGCGCGGGCGATCGGCAATGCTTTCGAGCGACGCGGATACGAAGGAGCGGCCGATGCGCCTCTGGAGCGGCTCTCTCACCCTCATGATGGCGGCGCTCGCGCTTGCGCAACCCGCTGCGGCCAACGATGCGATCACGCTCGTCCTCAATTGGGTCCCGACCGCCGACCACTCGCCCTATTACTACGCGAAGCAGCAGGGCTGGTACGCGAAAGCGGGCATCGACCTCACCATCGAGGCCGGCAAGGGCTCTGGCCTCACCGCTCAGCGGGTCGGCGTCGGCAACGCCGATTTCGGCATCGCCGACCTTGCCACTGCGCTCGTCGCCAAGAGCAAGGGCGCCGACCTGGTCGCGGTGATGAACGTCTACGCCAATTCGCCGCAGGGCCTCTATTGGCTGAAGAGCTCGGGCATCGCCGGGCCCAAGGACTTTCCCGGCCACAAGATCGGCAATCCGCCGGGCGATGCGGCGCGGGTGATGTGGCCCGCCTTCGCCCAGGCCGTCGGCATCGACCCCGCGGCCGTCACCTGGGTCAACATCGCGCCGCAAGCCAAGATCGCCGCGCTCAAGAGCCATGCCGTCGACATCATCAGCGACTTCTATAACGAGCACGACCTGAAGCTGCGCGACTTCGGCGAGGATCTGGGCTTCCTCTCGTGGCGCTCGATCGGCGTCAATCCCTATGGCAACTCGATCATCGTCAACGGCGCCTATCTGCACGCTCACCCCGACGTGGTCAAGCGCTTCGTCGCGGTGTCGCAGCGCGCGTTCGGCGCCTGCGTCGCTACCGTCGATCCCTGCCTCAAGGCGCTTTTCGCCGAGGTCAGCGGCCTCGACGAGCGTGTGCAGCAGGACCAATGGGGCCGTATCAAGGAGTTGATGCGCGATCCTTCGACCACCACCATTGCTCTCGGCTGGTTCGATCCCAAGCGCATGGACGACGACTATGCCTTGGTTAAGACCTATTTCGGTCTCGAGCAGCCTTTCGACGTGAAAGACGCCTATACCGACCAATTTCTCGACCGGTCGATCAAGATGACCAAGGAATAGGCGCCAATATGGTTAACGCGGAAAGTCTCGGGCCTTTTGGCAAAATTTTAATCGATCGTGTTAGCGTCTCTCGAGCGTTGCGGCTATCTAGAAAGGCTGCGCCGCGCAGGCTCGCGTGGCGTGGGGTGCGGACATATGGTCGCCGGTGGCAGCAAAAGCTATTTCCAATGGAAGCGCCTCAACGGCGCTGATCTCGCGCGCGTACTGGAGCTCCACGACCATTTCCTCGTCCGCCGCAGCGGCGGCACGCGGGCATCGCTCGGCTGGCACGATCTCTCGGACAGCGACTTCGCGCACCGCAATCTCTCCGACGCCGACCTCACCGGCGCTCGGCTGCAGCGGGCGCGCATGGAAGGCGTCAAGCTTCGCCTGGCCGTGCTTTATGCCGCCGATCTCCGTCTGGCCGACCTCAACAACGCCGACCTGACGCGCGCCGACCTGCGCGGCGCCTCGTTCCGAGGCGCCGAGCTCAACCGCGCCGTCCTCGTCATGGCCGACATGCGGGACGCCAGCGTGGCGCATTTCGACAAGGCCGCGGCGCAGCTGCAAAGCACCGAGGCGCTCCGCACGGATTTCTCTGGCGCCGAGGCGCGCGGCAGCGACTTCTCGCACGCGCAATTCGGCTCCGATTTTGTGACACACGCCGATTTCACCGACGCCGGGCTGCGCGGCGCCAACCTGCAGAGCGCCGATCTGCGCAACGCCGTCTTCACCGGCGCCGCGCTCGACGGCGCCAATCTCTCGAATGCGCGGCTGAGCGGCGCCGTCTTCCACGGCGCCGTGCTCACCGGCGTCAATCTGCGCGGCGCCGACCTCGAGGGTGCCGATCTCACCGACGCCATCGTCGACCCGGCGGCGGCGACGGCGCTGGCCGGCTGGGGTGCGCTCAGGAAGCAGCTCTGCATTGCCTCCGACGCCGAGGTCAGCGCCACGCTGGCGCAGCACCAACGCTGGCTCGACAGCAACGGCAAGCAGGGCGAGCGCGCCATTTTCGCGCGCACCGACCTGAATGGCCGCCTCCTTCCCGCGGCGCAGCTGGCGCTCGCCATTCTGAAAGGCGCCAATCTCCAGGGCGCCGTGCTGACGCGCGCTTCGCTCGCCATGTGCGATTTCTCGCTCGCCGATCTGCGTCGCGCCGTTCTCACCGGCGCCGACCTGCGTGGCGCCATGCTGCAGCGCGCGCATCTCAACGAGGCGCAGCTCGCGGGCGTCAATTTCGCTCCACTTCGCGGCGTCGGCGAGGCGCAGCGCGACTATTTCACCAAGCTCGAGCGCGCGAAGCTCACGCGTGCCAATCTCGCCGGCGCCGATCTCCGCCAGGCCGATCTCACCGGAGCCGACTTCTCCGGCGCCGATCTCACCGGCGCCGACCTCCGCAACGCCATTCTCGACGATGCCGATTTTACCGGCGCCCAACTGAGCGGAGCCCGGCTCGATGGCGTGAGCGCCAATCGGGCGAAGGCGTTGCCGGCGGGATAAAGCGCGGGTTAACCATTCCCGCCTATGCTGCCCGCCGCGGCGTCGTCAGCGGCCGGTAGTGGTCATGGAAGCACCCATTCGCGAAATGCGTCTCACCATGCGCGTGCTGCGCTATTGGCGGGACATTGCCGGAAAGCGCCCCTTTCCGCGCGTCACCGATCTCGATGCGCGCGAACTGGGCGAGGACTGGCAGAATTGCCTCTTGATCAAGCTCCGCTCGCCGCTCGAGCGCTCCTTCCTCTCCTATATCGGCAGCGGCCTCGTAGTGCCGGGCGGACCCACCGAAGGCACCGCGCTGGCGGAATGCCCGCCCGAGACCATCCTCGCCCGCGCCACGTCCTATGTCTCGCGCGTGCTCGCCCAACGCGTCCCGGTCAGCATGGGCGGCTCAGCGGCGCAGCAGTCGGGCGTCGTCCTCTATCGCAGCATCCTCGCCCCTCTTTCCGAGGACGGCCGCACCATCGACACCGTTCTCGGCGCCGCCAATTACCGCGAGGTCCAGTTCACCGAAGAAGAGCACCCGGTCTAGGCGGGGCAGGGGCGCCATGCTCACCTTCGAGATCCGGAAATATGTCGGCGGTCGCTGGCTGCTCGACAGCGTCTTCGACGACAAGGCGGTAGCAGTCGCCGAGGCGAAGCAGCTGATGGAGCGCAACACCTCGCTCCCCGGCGTCCGCGTCGTCGCCGTGGCCGAGGAGGCGGCCGGCAGCTTCCGCGAATGGACCGTCTTCCGCCAGATGATCGTCGACGACGAGCAAGCCCTCCAGCGCGCCTTCCAGCTCCGCTACGAGCCTGCCCCCGCGCCGTCGCCGCGGAGAGACCGCGACACCGAGTTCCCTCGCACCCAGCGCCCACCGCGCCGGCGCTCGCGTCCCGACTGGCTCGACTACACCGGCTGGGGCCTCTGCGCCGGCGTCCTATTGGGCGCTGTCGTCATCGGCCTCGTCCTGCTGACGCGGGTGTCCTAGCCGCCACTCGCTCGTGCTCCCTCTCCGCCCCTTAGTGGCGGAGAGGGCTTGGGTGAGCGGGCTGGGGCGAGGTGGGCGCCCAACGCGCGGACGATCTCGCCGCGGAGAGACACCTCCTTCCCATCGCTGCGCGATGGACCCCGCCCTCTCTGCGGTTCGCCCAGAGAGGGAAAAGATCGCTTAAGCCGCCTTCGCCTTCCACGCCGCAAACCCGCGTCCTTCCGCGGCGAGGCGCTGCAGCAGCGGCGCCGGCTTCAGCGACGGTTCGTTGAAGCGCTCGGCGAAGCCGGCGAGACGATCGGCGATCTTGGCAAGGCCGATGCTGTCGGCGTAGTGCATCGGGCCGCCACGGTAGATCGGCCAGCCATAGCCGTAGATCCAGATGACGTCGATGTCGCCCGGGCGGAGCGCCATCCCTTCGTCGAGGATCTTGGCGCCCTCGTTGATCATGGGATAAACCAGCCGCTCCAGGATCTCCGCCTCGGCGATAGGCTTGCGCGCGACGCCGAGCGATTTCGAGACCTCGACGATGATGCGCTCGACCTCGGGATCGGGCAGCGGCGCGCGGCTGCCGGGCTCGTAGTGGTAATAGCCGTTGCTCGTCTTCTGTCCCAGGCGGCCCGCGGCGTAGAGCGCGTCGGCAATGGGCGCCTTAGTGCCGCGGGCCTGGCGGACGCGCCAACCGACATCAAGCCCGGCGAGATCGCCCATAGCGAAAGGACCCATCGGGAAGCCGAAATCGGTCAGCACCTTGTCGACCTGTTGCGGCAGCGCGCCTTGGACCAGCAGCCGCTCCGCCTCGCGCCCGCGCTGCGCCAGCATGCGGTTGCCGACGAAGCCGTCGCAGACGCCGACCAATACCGGCACTTTGCGGATGGTCTTGGCGAGGGCCATCGAGGTGGCGATCACCGGCTTTGCCGTCTTGGCGCCGCGCACGATCTCCAACAGCCGCATGACGTTGGCGGGGCTGAAGAAATGAAGGCCGATAACGCTCTCCGGCCGCTTGGTCACCGCCGCGATCTCGTCCACGTCGAGCGTCGAGGTGTTGGTGGCCAGGATGGCGTCGCGCTTCGCCAGCTTGTCGAGCTTGCCGAACACCTCCTTCTTGATGCCCATGTCCTCGAACACCGCCTCGATGACGAGATCGGCATCCGCCACGTCCTCGTAGCGGAGCGAGCCCTTGATAAGGCTCATGCGCTTCTCGATGTCGTCCTTGGTCATGCCGCTTCGGGCGGCGCTCGCCTCGTAGTTCTTGCGCACGATGCCGAGACCGCGATCGAGCGCCGCCTGATCTTGCTCGATGACGGTGACGGGAATGCTGGCATTGGCGAAGTTCATGGCGATGCCGCCACCCATCGTGCCGGCGCCGAGCACCGCCACTTTGCGGATCGGCGTCACCGGCGTGTCGGACGGCACGTCGGGGATCTTGTTGGCCTCGCGCTCGGCGAAGAAGAAATAGCGTTGCGCCTTCGACTGCTCGCCCCCGAGCAGCCGGACGAAGAGGTCGCGCTCGCGCTTCAGCCCCTCATCGAAGGGAAGTGTCGCCGCCGCCTCCACCGCTTCGACGCAGCGCTGTGGCGCGTCGAGACCGCGTTTGCGCTTGGCGAGCGTGCCGCGATAATTCTTGAAATAGTCGGGCTCCGGCACCTTGAGCTTCTCGCCGAGGTCGCGGACGCGACGGAGCGGCAGGCGGTCCCGCAAAGCTTTCTCGGCGAAAGCCAGGGCAGCGGCGCGGAGATCGCCCGAGGCGATCTCGTCGACGAGACCGGCGTCCCGCGCTTCCTTGGCGCCGATCGGATCCCCTGACGTGATCATGTCGAGTGCGAGCGGCAATCCCACCAGCCGCGGCAAGCGCTGCGTCCCGCCGGCACCCGGTAGAATGCCGAGCTTCACTTCCGGCAAGCCGCACTTCGCCTCGGCCACCGCAACGCGGTAATGGCAGGCGAGCGCGAGCTCGAGGCCACCACCCAGCGCCGTGCCGTGGATCGCCGCAATCACCGGTTTCGGGCTTTTCTCGATGGTGTCGATCACTGCGGCAAGGCCGGGCTCCTGCATCGGCTTGCCGAACTCGGTGATGTCGGCGCCGGCGACGAAGGTGCGGCCGGCGCAGATGATCACGACCGATGTGACGCCGCTATCGGCCAACGCCGCGTCGAGCCCGGTCTTTAGCCCGGCACGCACGCCGTGGCTCAGCGCGTTCACCGGAGGGTTGTTGACGGTGAGGATGGCGACGCCGCCTTGGCGCGCACTGGTGACGATCTGGCCGGGCTCGGTCATTAACCTTCCTCCATTTGGTGGCGCCGCGCTCTGGCGGGCCGCTCGATTTCTGTCAACCCTAGCGCGGCGTTAACTAAAACGAAACGTCGGGTGTGCTCCCATTCCCAGGCTGGGGATGCGAGGAAACGATGGCGCTGACCAAGACTGAGGACGCCCTTTCTGTAGGCCGGGTGCTTGACGCCCGCCCATCCGTCGATGTCGTCAAACTCGTGATTTGGGCTGCCGCGGCGATCGTGCCCTGGACGGTCATTTTCTTCGCGGCGCGCTGGCTGGCGACCGCTCTGAGCTGATCGGTGGGGGGCGGGCGGCTCGAGGGGGGCCGCCCGCCGATCTCCCACGAATGACCGAACTTTGCCACGGCCGTTAATCTGCTAGGCTGGCGCCCATGGCGCCGCTTCTCGAGTTCTTCTTCGATCTTTCCAGCCCCTGGACCTATCTTGCCTTTACCGGCATCGAAGCGCTGGCCGCCGAGACGGGCGCGCGCCTCGTCTGGCGGCCCATCCTGGTGGGCGGGATCTTCAACACGATCAATCCCAGCGTCTACGCCTCGCGCGAGAATCCCGTGCCGGCGAAGCAAGCCTATATGCGAAAAGACCTGCAGGACTGGGCCCGCTCGGTCGGCATCAAGATCGTCTTTCCGCCGCGGGTCTTTCCCGTCAACAGCGTCAAGGCGATGCGCGGCTGCCTCTGGCTTGAGCCGCAGGGTCGGCTTCCCGATTTCGCGCGCGCCGTTTTCGAGGCCTATTGGGGCGATGACCGCGACATCGCGCAAGACGCCGTGCTGGGTGCGATCTGCACCGGCCTTGGCATCGACCCCCAGCGCTTCTTCGCCGGCATCGCCGAGCCCGCGATCAAGGAGAAGCTCCGTGCCAACACCGAAGAGCTGATCCGCCGCGGCGGCTTCGGCACGCCCACCATGTTCGTCGACGGCGACGACAAGTATTTCGGCAATGACCGCCTGCCGCTGGTGCGGGCGCGTCTTGCGGAGAAAAGATCTACAGTGAGGCAGTGAGGCGAT
>DATJAV010000281.1:0-2472 GCA_035515835.1 Allostellaceae bacterium | reverse complement strand
CATGGCGCGCCCAACGAGACCAATGCGCACCCGATTGCGACCGACCGGGTGGCGGTGGTCCATAACGGCATCATCGAGAATTTCCAGGAGCTCAAGGACGAGCTCATCGCCTGGGGCCATCGCTTCGAGACGCAGACCGACACCGAGGTGGTGGCGGCGCTGGTGACGCGTCATCTCGCCGAGGGCCTGGCGCCGGTGGACGCGGCGGCCAAGGCCTTCAAGCGGCTCGACGGCGCGTTCGCGCTGGCCATTCTCTTCGCCGGCCATCCCGATCTGCTGATCTGCGCCCGGCGCGGCTCGCCGCTGGCCATCGGCTTCGGCGACGGCGAGATGTATCTGGGCTCGGACTCCCTCGCGCTGGCGCCGCTGACCCGGCGCATCCTCTATCTCAACGAGGGCGACTGGGCGGTGGTGACGCCGGACGGCGCCAACGTCTTCGATGCCGAGCACCGCAAGGTGGAGCGGCCGATCAAGGAGACGGCGCTGTCGGGCGCGCTCATCGGCAAGGGCAACCACCGCCACTTCATGGAGAAGGAGATCTTCGAGCAGCCGGCGGTCATCGGCGACACGCTGCACGCGCACTTCAATCCGACGACGCGCAGCGTCCATCTCGCGACGCTGCCGTTCGCGCTGGCCGATATCGGCAAGGTCACGATCATCGCCTGCGGCACGTCCTTCCATGCGGCGCTGGTGGCGAAATACTGGCTCGAGCGCATCGCTCGCATCCCGGTCGAGACCGACATCGCCTCGGAATTCCGCTACCGCGCGCCGGCCATGGCGAAGGACGGCCTGGCGCTGTTCATTTCCCAATCGGGCGAGACGCTCGATACGCTCGAGGCGATGCGCTACGCCCGGCGGCAGGGGCAGAAGATCGTGGCGCTGGTGAACCAGCCGGAAAGCACCATGGCGCGCGAGGCCGACGCCGTGCTGCCGACGCTGGCCGGGCCGGAGATCGGGGTGGCCTCGACCAAGGCCTTCACGACGCAGCTCGCCGTGCTCGCCTGCTTCACCATCGCGATCGCCCGCGCGCGGGGCGCCATCGACGCGGCGCAGGAGGCGAAGCTGTCGGTAGCATTGACCGAGGTTCCGGCGCGCGCCAACGAGGTCCTGACCCACGCCGAGCGCATCGCCGAGCTGGCGGCGATGATCGCCGAGGCGCGCGACGTGCTCTACCTCGGCCGCGGCACCGCCTATCCGCTGGCGCTCGAGGGCGCCTTGAAGCTCAAGGAGATCTCCTACATCCACGCCGAGGGCTATGCCGCGGGCGAGATGAAGCACGGGCCAATCGCGCTCATCGACGAGCGCGTGCCGGTGATCGTGCTGGCGCCGCGCGACGATCTCTTCGAGAAGACCGCGTCCAACATCCAGGAGGTGGTGGCGCGCGGCGGCAAGGTGGTGATGATCTCGGATGGCGACGGGCTGACCCGGCTGGAGGGCCGTCTCAGCGCCGGCATCGAGGTGCCGCGCTGCGATCCCTTCGTGGCGCCGTTGCTTTACGCTATCCCCGTGCAGCTCCTCGCCTATCACGTGGCGGTGGCGAAGGGCACGGACGTCGACCAGCCGCGCAACCTCGCCAAGAGCGTGACGGTCGAGTAGCCGCCCCGGCGCTAGTAGCCTTCGCGCTCCAGTCGCTTGCGCAGCGCCTTGCGCGTCCGGCGCACCGCTTCGGCCTTTTCGCGCGCGCGGCGCTCCGAGGGCTTCTCATAGGAGCGCCGCCGCTTCATCTCGCGAAACGTGCCCTCGCGCTGCATCTTCTTCTTGAGGATGCGCAGCGCGGCATTGATGTCGTTGTCGCGGACGAATACCTGCATCAAATTCTCCTCGCCGGTTGGGACGTCGGCGACTTGCGCCGACGCGCCACAACCGCTGATGTCGCTGCCGTCAATCGGCCAGCGACAGATTGCCCGCGGCCTGCTTGCCGCGCTCCGTGACCACGTCGAAGCGGACCTTCTGCCCTTCCTGCAGCGGCGGCAGCCCGGCGCGCTCGACCGCCGAGATGTGGACGAACACGTCCTTGCCGCCATCGGCGGGCTGGATGAAGCCGAAGCCCTTCTGGGCATTGAACCATTTCACAGTACCAACAGCCATGTCGTCTCCGTCGTCGTATGGTGAAGACGCTCCACGCGACCTCGCATGGTGCGATGCAGTGTCGGCTTCATCAGTTCTTGAAGGAGCGCCCACGAGGGGCGATACGGCAAGGGCCGAAGCTGAGACTGATGGAGAGAAAATGCGGCCTCGGCCGAAGAAATGCAAGTCGGGCCGACGAGCGCCCAGGCGCCGTTCCGCCGCCCCCGTGGGTTGCGCTATCCTCCTCGTGCATTGAACACGGGTTCCTGCCGCATGTTCCAACGAGCTCTCGGCGCCGTCGGCCAGCGCATTCTCGACTACCTTGCCCAGCCCATTGCCGACTACGAGCCGTTCTTCGCCCCCGATCCGGCGCTGCTGGCGCGCACGCTTCAGCCCGGCGACGTG
>DATJAV010000280.1:0-2919 GCA_035515835.1 Allostellaceae bacterium | reverse complement strand
CCTCGGGACCGTCGGCGGCGTTGGGGTTGTGCTGCGTATAGCGCGATCCGATATACGGCGCGGCCTTGTCGAAGTCCTTCTGATTGATGGCCGCCTCGTAGAACTCAAGGACGGTCTTCTTGTTGGCTTGCTCCTGCGCGGTTTCGGCCCATGCCGGCGCTCCGAGCAGCAGCAACCCAATAAGCAGAAAAGCGCGCGGGATCGGCATGAGCGGTCTCCAGGGGTGACCCGGCGGGTCAGGGATCGATGGCGCTAACCGGCGCGAACAGGCTAGACTATCATGGTGAGCCACCAGGTCCAACACCAGCGCCAGATCATCGACCGCCGCGCGCTTGCGGCGGCGCTCGACGCGCTTGCCGCGGCGACGCCCGAGCCGCCGCGGACCCGCGTGGTCGAGACGCTGCGCCAGGCGCTGCAGGCGGGCCGCGCCGAAGTGCGCCGGCGCTTCGAGGCGGGCGCCAGCGGCGGCGAGGCGGTCGGCGCGCTCTCCTTCCTGATGGATCAGCTCGTCCGCGCGCTCTACGACTTCGTCGGGAGCCACGTCTTTCCTCTCGCCAATCCGACCGCGGGCGAGCACATGTCGGTGGTCGCGGTCGGGGGATATGGCCGAGGCGAGCTTGCGCCTTACTCCGACATCGACCTGCTCTTTCTCCTCCCTTACAAGCAGACGCCGCATACCGAGCAGGTCGTCGAATACCTCCTCTATGCGCTCTGGGATTTGGGCCTCAAGGTGGGCCAGGCGACGCGCTCGGTCGAGGATACGCTGCGCCAGGCCAAAGCCGATCCCACCATTTGCACCGCCGTGCTCGAGGCGCGCTACATCTGGGGCGACCAGCAGCTCTTCCTCAACCTGAAGCGCCGCTTCGAGAGCGAGATCATCAAGCGGACCGCCGCCGAATACGTCCAGGCGAAGCTCGCCGAGCGCGATCAGCGCCATCAGCGCATGGGCGACAGCCGCTACGTCGTCGAGCCCAACGTCAAGGAAGGGAAGGGCGGCCTGCGCGACCTGCAGACGCTGTTCTGGATCGCCAAATTCATCTATCGCGCCGACAGCGTCGAGCAGCTGGTGGAGCAGGGCGTGCTCTCGGCCAAGGAGGCGCATCGCTTCGAACGGGCCGAGGACTTCCTCTGGAAGGTGCGCTGCCATCTCCACTACTTGAGCGAGCGCGCCGAGGATCGCCTCACCTTCGACCGCCAGACCGAGGTCGGCCGGCGCATGCGCTACACCGACCACGCGGGGACGCGCGGCGTCGAGCGCTTCATGAAGCACTACTTCCTCATCGCCAAGGATGTGGGCGATCTGACGCGCATCTTCTGCGCCCAGCTCGAGGTCGAGCAGGAGCGCCGGCCGCGCTTCGCCTGGAAGCCCTGGGGTCCGCGCCGGAAGTCGATCGCCGGATTCTCCGTCGAGGCCGGCCGCGTCGACGTGGCGAGCGAGAACGCCTTCCGCGACGACGCCGTCAATCTGCTGCGCCTCTTTCACGTGGCGCAGGAGCATGGGCTCGACGTCCATCCCCGCGCGCTTCGCCTCATCACCCAGTCGCTGAAGCTCATCGACGCGAAGCTCCGCGCCGAGCCCGAGGCCAACCGTCTCTTCATGGAGATGCTGACCTCGAAGAAGGAGCCGGAGATCACGCTTCGCCGCCTCAACGAGGCCGGCGTCTTCGGTCGCTTCGTGCCGGATTTCGGCCGCGTCGTGGCGCAGATGCAGTACGACATGTACCACGTCTATACCGTCGACGAGCACACCATCTTCGCCATCGGCATTCTCGGCAAGATCGAGGCGGGCGAGCTCAAGGACGAGCTGCCGCTGGTCTCCGAGATCGTCCACACCATCGATTCGCGTCGCGCGCTCTATGTGGCGGTGCTGCTGCACGACATCGCCAAGGGCCGCGGCGGTGACCACTCCGAGATCGGCGCACAGATCGGCGAGCGTCTGGGACCGCGCCTCGGCCTTTCCGCCGAGGAGACGGAGACCGTGGTCTGGCTGGTGCGCTTCCACCTCTTGATGAGCAACACCGCCTTCAAGCGCGACATCGACGACCCGCAGACCATCCGCGATTTTGCCCAGCGCGTGCAGTCGCCGGAGCGATTGAAGCTGCTCACCATCTTGACCGTCGCCGATATCCGCGCTGTCGGCCCCAAAGTGTGGAACGGCTGGAAGGCGACGCTGCTACGCGAGCTCTATCACCGCGCGATCGAGGAGATGTCGGGGGGCCTGGTCGCCGACAGCCGCGACCAGCG
The DNA here is from genome assembly GCA_035515835.1 of Allostellaceae bacterium. Taxonomy (GTDB): domain Bacteria; phylum Pseudomonadota; class Alphaproteobacteria; order ATCC43930; family CGMCC-115725; genus DAHUYF01. The sequence goes on along the minus strand of DATJAV010000280.1, from coordinate 675 downwards.
CATTGCCGCGGCGCAACAGACGGTGAGGGCGCTGCTGCCGGATTTCAGCACGCCCGAGCTCGAGAGTTTCATCGGCAAGGGCTATCCCTCCTACTGGCTGTCCTTCGACCCCGAGACGCAGGCGCGCCATGCGCGCTTGACGCGCGAGGCCGAGCGCAGCGAGGCGCCGCTCACCGTCGATACGCGGGTCGACTCGCATCGCGCCGTCACCGAGGTGACGCTTTACACCGCCGACCATCCCGGGCTTTTCTCGCGCATCGCCGGGGCGCTGGCGCTCGCCGGCGCCAACATCGTCGATGCCAAGATCCTGACGCTCAGCAACGGCATGGCGCTCGACACCTTCTCGGTGCAGGACCAGTCGGGCGGCGCCTTCGACCGCGGCGACAAGCTGGCGAAGCTCGCGGTGCTGTTTGAGAACGTGCTCGCCGGCAAGGTGAAGCCGCATATCGAGCTGGCGCGGTCCGGCGCCATTCCGAGCCGCACCCGCGTCTTCACCGTGCCGCCCCGGGTCCTCATCGACAACAAGGCGAGCCAGACGCACACCGTGATCGAGGTAAACGGCCGCGACCGCCCGGGCCTCCTCTTCCATGTCACGCGAGCGCTTACTGGCCTCAACCTGCAGATTTCGAGCGCCAAGATCTCGACCTACGGCGAGAAGGTGGTCGACGTCTTCTA
>DATJAV010000279.1:0-11273 GCA_035515835.1 Allostellaceae bacterium | reverse complement strand
CACGATGTCGTCGGCGATGTCGAACACGAGCTTGGGGCTCTTCTCGACCAGCACGATCGAGAGCCCGCTTTCCTTGAGCTTGCGGATGGTCGCCATGACCTCGGCGACGATCTGCGGCGCGAGACCTTCGGATGGTTCGTCCATCAAGAGCACGCGCGGGTTGGCCACCAGCGCGCGGCCGATCGCCAGCATCTGCTGCTCGCCGCCCGAAAGGTAGCCCGCCGTCTGGCGCTGACGCTCGAGGAGCCGCGGGAAGGTCGCGAAGACGCGGTCGAGGGTCCAGGGATGCTGCGCCCCTGCGGCGGGCCGGCGCTCGGCGACGGTGAGGTTCTCGCGCACGGTGAGGCTGCGGAAGATGCGGCGGCCTTGCGGCACCAGCGCCGCGCCCCGCCGGGCGATGAGCTCGGGCGAGCGGCCGCCGATCTTCTCGCCGAAGAGCCTGACCTCGCCGCCGCGCGGCGCGAGGACCCCCATGACGACGTTGAGCGACGTGGTCTTGCCGGCGCCGTTCCGGCCGAGCAGCCCCAAGAGCCGGCCCACGCCGAGGCGCAGCGAGACGCGCTGCAGCACGTGGCTCTCGCCGTAGAAGGCGTCGATCTCGCCCAGCAGAAGCGCCTCAGACACCGAGATAGACCTCCCGGCTCTTGGGATGCGCCACGACCTCGGCGCGCGTCCCCTCGACGATGACCTCGCCGAAATGCATGAGGGTGATGCGATCGGCGAGATTGAGCGCCACGTCCATGTCGTGCTCGATCATCACCAGCGTCACCTCGCGCGGGATCGATTGCAGCAGCTTCTGCACGTCCCGGCGCTCGTCGAGGGAAAGCCCGGCGAAGGGCTCGTCGAGCAGCAGCAGCTTCGGACGCTGCGCCAGCGCCATGGCGATCTCGACCCGTCGGCGCTCGCCATAGGAGGTCTGTGCCAGCGGGCGGTCGCCGAGATCCGCGAGACCGACTTGCGCCAGCGCCGCGCGCGCCGCGGCGAAGAGCCGTTGCTGCCGGTCGAGACGAAGAAAGGGATTCCAGCGCAGCGGCGACAATCCCAGCAGCGCCAGCACGACATTGCGCAGCAGGGTCTCGCGCGGAAAGAGGGTGATGATCTGGTAGGTGCGAGCAAGACCAAGATGCGCACGGCGCCGGCTCGGCAGGCGCGTGACGGGCGCGCCGAAGAGCAGGATGCTGCCGGCATCGGGGCGCAGCTCGCCGGTGATGAGGTTGAAGAGCGTCGTCTTGCCGGCGCCGTTGGGACCGATGATGAGGCGCCGCTCGCCGGGCGCGACCGCGAGATCGACCTCGGCCGTGACGCGCAAGCCGCCGAAGGACTTGGCGAGGCGGCGAAGCTCCAGCGCCGGCGTCATCTTTCGCTTCCGAGCGCGGCGGGCGCCCTGCGCCGGCGCTGCCATTCGGCATAAGCCCAGCGAGCAAGCCGCGCCGACCCGGGCACGAGGCCTTCCGGCATGAACATGACGATGGCGACGAAAATGATGCCGAGCACGAGATTCCAGCGCACGATATAGGCGCTCGCCACATTCTTCATGATGACGACCAGCGCCGCCCCGACCACAGGACCGGCGAGCGTGCCGCTGCCGCCGGCGATGACCATGAGGAGCACTTCCGCCGAGCTGCCGAGCGTGAGCATGCCGGGACTGACGAATTGCTCGTCGTAGCAGAAGAGCAGTCCCGCGACGCCGCTCCAGAATCCCGAGAAAAGGAAGGCGGCGAAGCGGATGCACCAGACATTGTAGCCGAGCGCCGTCATGCGCCGCGGTTGATCCCGCGTCCCCTTGAGGCTCGCGCCGAAGGGCGAGCGCACGAACCCCGACATCGACAGCACCGCCAGCAGGAAGACGAGGACGGTGAAGCCGTAAAATGACGGCGCCGACATCAAGGAGAGGCCGAAAGGCGCCGGACGCGACGGCACGCTGATGCCGTTGTCGCCGCCGGTCACGTCGATCCAGCGATAGGCGAGGCCCCAGAGGATCTGGCCGATGGCGAGCGTGATCATGAGAAAGCCGATGCCGGTCGCGCGCAGCGAGAGCAGCGCGTAGAGCGCCGAGACCAGCACGATCGCTACCAGCGCTGCCAGCGCCGCCGGCAGGTGGCCGAAGCCGGCGGCGACGAGCCACGCCGCGGCATAGGCGGCGACGCCGAAGATGCCGGCATGGCCGAGCGACACCAACCCGGCATAGCCGACGAGAACGTTGAGCCCGAGCGCGAAGATGGCGTAGATGAGAACCTGGCTTGCGACGTCGATGTAATAGTCGCTGGCGATCCAGGGCAGCACGGCGCCGAGAAGCGCGAGCGCGCTCCACGCCAGGAGGCGAAGGCTCACGGCGCGTGCCTGCCGAAAAGCCCCTGCGGTCGCAGCAGGAGAACGAGCAGCATCGGCAGAAAGAGCATGAAATAGGCGAATTCGGGCCGCCACGCCTGGCCGAAATTCTCGAGGAAGGCGACGACGAAACTGCCGACGAAAGCACCCGGCAGGCTGCCCGTGCCGCCCAGGATGACGACGATCAGCGCCAACGGCAGCATGTCGGTGTCGAGGCCAGGCTCGACCGAAAGAATGAGCGCGCCGATGACGCCGGCAAAGCCGGCGAGCCCCGCGCCGAGGGCGAAGACAAGGGTAAAGAGGCGCGAGACGCGAATGCCGCTGACACGCGCCATCACCGGGTCGTCGACGCCGGCGCGAATCATGGCGCCGAGCCGCGTGCGATCGAGCACGAGCCAAAGCGCCACGGCGACGGCGACGGCGATGAGGACGGTCGCCAGCCGGTAGATGGGGAAGACGACATGGCCGATGGGGAGCGAGCCGCGGAGCGTCGGCGGCGGGCTGAGAGGAATGGGATCGCCTTGCCATGTCATCAGGCAGAGATCGGCGATGATGAAGGAGAGCCCGAGCGTCACCAGCACTTGCGCCAGTTCCTGTCCGGCGAGGCGGCGCAGCAGCAGGCGCTCGATGGCGCCGCCCACCACGGCCAGCGCTGCAGCGGCGAGGAGCGCCGCGAGCCAGAAGGCGAGATCGGGCGGAAGCCCGCCCACGCCGAGCCAAAGGCTGACCTGCGACAGCGTATCGGGCCCCTTGCCCAAGACGCTGATGCCGAGATAGCCCCCCAGCATGAAGAAGGAGCCATGCGTCAGGTTGGGGATGCGCATCAGGCCGAAGACGAGCGAGAAGCCCGACGCCAGCAAAAACAGCAGGCCGCCCATCGCGATGCTGTTGACGGCGAGCAGCAGGCCTTGGTTCACGGGATGGCGGCTAGCTCTTCAGCGGCGGATAGTCGCGCGAATAGACGGGCTCGGCCAGATACGCTTTCTCGTCATAGGTCCAGAACTGGCTGACATCGGCATAGGTCTTGACGATGGTGTTGACGAGCTTGCCGCCTTTGCGCTCGATCTTGCGGATGAAGACGTTGCCGACGACGTTGCCGAGATGGTCGAAGCGGAAGGGGCCGCGCGGTGTGTCCTTGAGCGCGACGGCGCGGAGGGCCGCCATCAGCGCCGCCTTGTCCTCGGTCTTGCCGCCCGTCTTCTCGAGCGCGGCCTCGATGCACATTCCGTTGATGAAGGTGCCGGCGGCATAGCCGCCGGGAATATTGCCGTAATCCTCGACCATGCCGGCGACGAAGGCCTTGTTGCTGGGCGTGTCGAGATCGCTCGAATACCAACTGGCGGAGACCGCACCAACCGCCTCGTCGCCGAAGCTCTTGAGGAGCGCGTCGTCGTAGGCGGTCCAGCCGCCGCAGACCGGATACTTCGCCTTGAGGCCGAGCTCGGCATATTGCTGGTTGAACCTGATCGGATTGGATCCGGCAAAGCCGTTCCAGACGCCGTCGACACCCTCGATCTGCGCCAGGAAGGGCGTGTAATCGGCGGTGTTGAGCGGTGGCCAGAGCTTCTTGACGATGCGGCCACCCTCATCCTCGAAGACGCGCTGGAAGCCGCCGGCCTGCTCGTAGCCGAAGGCGAAATCCTCGGAGATGGTCGCCATGCGCTTCAGCTTCATCTCCTTGGCAGCATAGTCGGCGAGCGGATGATTGCATTGCGAGGAGGTGGAGGACGCGCGGCAGAAGAAGGGGTTGGGCTTGCGCTGGGTCATGTCGTCGGCGGCGGCAAGGCTCAGCAGCGGCACGCGCGACTGGGCGATATAGGCGGTGATCGCCAGCAGCTCGAAGGCGGCGAGCGGGCCGACGATGACATCGACGCGGTCGCGCTCGATGAGCTCCTGCGCCTTGGTCTTGGCGCCGGCGGGATTGCCGCCGGTATCGGCGACGATGAGCTCGGCCTTGCGGCCGGCCAGCAGCGATTTCCGCTGTTTCAGGAAGAGGGCGATGCCCTGCTCCATCTGGATGCCGCCTTGCGCCAAGGGACCGGTTTTTACGGTCAAGAGACCGATGCGCACACCCGCGTCCTCGGCGATCGCCGGCGCAAGAGGCAGCGTCGCCGCCGCAGCGCCCGCGAGGAACGTCCTTCGATCGACCTGGAACGCCATGTGACCCTCCCTGTGCGGCCGCCTCCGGCGGCTCGTCGTTACCGCGCTCGGCAGCACCCGCCAAGCTTAATCAAATGATAATGAGGTCCGCCGGCCCCCGCCAGGGGCAGCCGGGCTCTTGCGTTGGCATTCTAATTATCAGATGATAACCGACGTCATGCAGCTTGGCTACTTCACCATGCCGCTCCACCCGCCGGAGCGGAACTACACGCAAACGCTGCGCGAGGACCGTGCGGCGATCATCTTGGCCGACCGGTTGGGCTATGCCGAGGCCTTTGTCGGCGAGCACGTAACCGACCGCGCCGAGACCATCACCTCATCGCTGGTCTTCATCGCCAGCCTCGCCAGCGACACCAAGCGCATCCGCCTAGGCAGCGGCACCGTGAACTTGCCGAACCGCCATCCCGCCGCCGTCGCCGCCGAGGTGGCGATGCTCGACCATCTGCTCGAGGGCCGCTTCATCTTCGGCATCAGCCCGGGCGGCTTGCGCTCGGACGCCGAGGTCTTCGGCAATATCGACCAGGACCGCACCGCCATGTTCGTCGAGGCGATCGACATGGTGCTGAAGATCTGGTCCGGGGATGCGCCCTACGACTTCGAGGGCAAGTTCTGGCGGGTCAGCACGGCACGGACGCTCGACCGGGAGATCGGCCAGGGCATGATCGTCCGGCCCTACCAGGAACCGCATCCGCCGATCGTGGTGACGGCGGTCGCGCCCTTCTCCAAAGGGGTGATGGCTGCCGCCGAGCGCGGCTGGACGCCGATCTCCGCCAACTTTCTCCAGCCGCCCTGGGTCGCGTCGCACTGGCCGAAATATGCCGAGGGTTGCGCCAAAGCGGGGCGGGCGGCGCGGCCCAGCGATTGGCGCATCGCCAAGAGCATCTTCGTCGCCGAGGACGAAAGGACGGCGCGGCGCTATGCCAAAGAGGAGGGGAGCCCCTACCGCTTCTACTTCCGCAACCTGATGAAGAAGCTGATCGGCAACGGACGACCCGAGCTTTTCAAGCACGACCGCGCCATGCGCGATCACGCCATCACCCTCGATTATGTCCTGGATTCTCTCGTCATCTGCGGTACGGTGACGAGCGTCGTGGACCAGCTCCTGGGGTTCCGCGAGAGGGTGGGCGATTTCGGCACGCTCCTCTATGCGGGACACGATTGGGTGGACCCGGCGCTCGGCAGGCGCTCCATGGAGCTCATGGCCAACGAGGTCATGCCGCGCGTCAACGACGCTATCGGGAAGGCGGCCGCCGACTAATCGCCGCATCCCTGGGGAGGCGGTGGTGGAGCAGGAGAAGAGCGAGCGCCGGGCGCAAAGAGGCCGCGGCCTGACGAGCGCCCGCCCCCCGACGGGCCGGCGCAGGGGGCCCGGCGCCGCGCTGAAGTCGCGCGACAGCGGCAAGGTGCAACGTCGCCTCGCCGCCGCCGATCGCGAGCAGCAGATCCTGAACGAGGCGATCCGCTTCTTCGCCGAGGTCGGCTTCGCCGGGCAGACGCGCGAGCTGGCGCAGCGCCTCGGCATCACGCAACCGCTGCTCTACCGCTACTTTCCGACCAAGCAGGATCTGATCGAGCGCGTCTTCCGCGAGGTCTTCCTGAAGCGCATTGATCCGCGTTGGGCGCGGCTCATCGGCGACCGCTCGCGCCCGCTCGAGGAGCGTCTCTTCGAGTATTACGGCCATTATGCGCGCGCGACATATACCTATGAATGGATTCGCATCTACATGTTCTCGGCCCTCATGGGCAACGACATCAACCGCCGCTACATCCGCATCGTTGAGGAGAAGATCCTGAAGCCGATCTGCGCCGAGATCCGCCATCACTGCGGCCTGACGTTGCCGCCGGACATGCCCATCACCGAGGCGGAGCTCGAGCACGTCTGGGTGATGCATGGCGGGCTCTTTTATTATGCCGTGCGCAAATATGTCTATCACAGCCGGGTCAATGACGATTTCCCGAGCATCGTGCGGCGCGCCGTGGCGGCCATGCTGGCCGGCATCCGCGCCGTCGGCGCGCCCGAGGTGAGCCAGGAGAAGAAGGCATGAAAACCGGGGTCATCGGCATCGGCATCATGGGCTCGGCGATCGCGCGCAACCTGATCGCCGCCGGGATGCCGGTCACCGGCTTCGACATCGCCAGGCATCGCCGGGAGGAGCTCGCGGCCATGGGCGGCAGCGCGGCGGGCTCGGCGGCGGAAGTGGCGGCGGCCGCCGATATCATCCTCACCAGCCTTCCGAGCATCGCCGCGCTCGACGAGACGGTCGCCGCCATCAAGAGCCGCGCGCGGCCGGGGATGATCGTCTCAGAGCTCAGCACGCTGCCGATCGAGGTGAAGCAGCGCAATCATGACGCGCTCGCCGCCGCCGGGATCGCGCTCCTCGACTGCCCCTTGAGCGGCACCGGCGCCCAGGCGGTGACGCGTGATCTCGTCGTCTATGCCTCGGGCGATCGCGCGGCCTATGAGCGCTGCCGCGAGGTCTTCGCCGGCTTCGCCCGCTTGACGCAATACCTCGGCGCCTTCGGCAATGGCAGCCGCATGAAGTTCGTCGCCAACCTGCTCGTCGCCATCCACAATGTCGCAACCGCAGAGGCGATGGTGCTGGGCATGAAAGCGGGGCTTGCCGCCGAGGACATCGTCAAGGTGATCAGCAGCGGCGCGGGCAACTCGCGCGTCTTCGAGCTGCGCGCGCCGCTGATGGCGAAAGGCGACTACCTGCCGGCGACGATGAAGATCGACATCTGGCAGAAGGACATGGCCGTCATCGGCGACTTCGCCAAGAGCCTCGGCGTCGGAGCGCCGCTCTTTGCCGCGACCGTACCGATCTACAACGCCGCTATCGGCTCGGGATGGGGCGCCGAGGATACGGCGGCGGTTTGCGCCGTGCTGGAGAGAATGGCGGGGATCGAGCGGCGCTGAAGAGCGCAAGCTTCCAGCCATATCGCGGGCGGAGACGCTGCAGTGAGACGGTGAGAGGAAGCGGCTTGGGCGCGCGGCGTGCCCATATTATCTCACTGGCTCATTGTCCATCTTATGGGCCGAACTACGCGCCAGGTATGCGGGTATAGCGTCTGATCGGGGAGGGCCATGAAGAACAATTTCGATCTCACCGGCAAGGTCGCCGTCATCACCGGCGGCAATGGCGGCATCGGGCTCGGCATGGCGGAAGCGCTGGCCGAGGCCGGCTGCGCCGTCGCCATCTGGGCGCGGAACGCGGAGAAGAACGCGCGGGCGCTGGCGCGGCTCAAGGCCGCGGGCGGGCGCGCCGAGGCGATAGTGTGCGACGTGAGCGACCCGAGCTCGGTCGCCGCGGCGATGGAGCGGACGCTCGCTTTCTTCGGCCGGGTCGACGGCTGCTTCGCCAATGCCGGGGTCGGCGGCGGCGGACGGCGCTCCTTCATCGAGCGGCCGCTCGAGGAGTGGCGGAAGCTGCTTGCCACCAATCTCGACGGCACGTTCCTCACGCTACAGGCGGCGGCGCGCCACATGGTGGAGCGCGCCGGGCAGGGCGACGCCTTCGGTCGGCTCGTCGTCACCTCGAGCCTCGCCTCGATCTTCGGGACGGCGCGGAACGAGCATTACGCCGCAAGCAAGGCCGCGCTCAATGCGCTCATCGCGGCGCTGGCGGTGGAGCTGGCGCGCCACGGCATCACCGCCAACGCCATCCTGCCGGGCTGGATCAAGAGCGAGATGACCGAAGGCATCATGGCCAACGAGAAATTCGTCGGCAACGTGATGCCACGCATCCCCATGCGCCGCTGGGGCGAGCCCAAGGATTTCGGCGGCATCGCCGTCTACATCATGAGCCGGGCGTCGGCCTATCACACCGGCGATCTCTTCCTGATCGACGGCGGGTATTCGCTCTTCTGAGCCGCGGCCTGCGCAAAGGGCGCCCACGCGCTTCAGCGCAACGCCGGATCGGCCGCAGACCTTCACCGGCATCCTATCGATCGTCGCATCGGACTTCACCAAGCCCGCTCACGTCATAGCCTCCGAACTCGTTCGCCCGATCCAGGAACTCAGGGCGCCGCGCGAAACGAAAAAGCGCCTGCACCGGTTGCCGGAAAAAGTCGCGGCACCGCATCACCAGATCGAAGCGCTCCACATGCAGCGGAACGAACGAGAGACCGAATCGCTTTGCGACAGCGCGAATGGCAAGTCCGCAATCGGCCTTTCGATCGAGCACCGCCAGCGCCAGGTCCGTCTCCGTGAGACAGGCGGGGTCGGCCAAATTGATTTCGTCGAGCGCGATGCCCGCGCTCTTCAGCAGGTAGGCGAGCAGGATGTGCGCTCCCGCACCCTCCTGACGCCGTGCGACCCGCACTTTCTTGCGCGCCAGATCGGCGAGTTTGCGGATTCCACGAGGGTTGCCCGGGGCCACGACAAGCCCCTGCTCGCGCCGAGCCCACTCGATCAGGACGAGATCACCAACGCTACGCAACGAATGGACCGCGGACACATTGTAGGTGCCATCGAGCCCGATCATATGGATGCCGGCCAAGAGCGCTTTTCGTTCGGCCAACCGCGCCAATCCGTCGGCGCTTCCGGCCGTGAGAAGGGCGAGCCCGCAGCCCGACTCGCGAAGCGCCCATTCTACGAGTGGATCGTGGCTGCCCGCGAACACCGGCGGAGCATCGGCAGGAGGGGGTCCCGCATACTCGACGTGCCGCTCGATCCACAGATCGATCATCCGCCTTGGAAAAAGCAGCTTTCCGGTCATGCGCGCGCACGGGATCTCTTTCCGGCGCACGAGTTCATAGATCTTGCGCTGTTTAAGGCGCAAGTATTCGGCCACCTCGGCCGTCGTCATCAATTCTCGCACGAGAGGCCCCTGCAATTTCCTGCACAATTATGCAAAAATTCTGAAGCAGGCCAAACAGCGATTTTCCTGCATAATGCCGGGCGATTGCGCGAGAGAGATGCGATGAGATGGGTATTGTCGAGCTCCGTCTTGGTGTCATTTGCCGGCCTCGTTGCCGTCGGCTCTTGCGCCGCCGGCGGCGTTGGCGAGGCAGCCGCCGCGGAGACGCTCACGGTCTACGCCGCGGGAACGCTCGCCGGTCCGTTCCGCGAAATCGACACGCTCTTCGAGCGGGCCAACCCGGGCGTCAGCGTCGAACCGCAATTCGGCGGCAGCGTCATGATGGCCAAACGTATCACCGACCTTCACCAGCCCGCGGACATTCTCGCCGTCGCTGACTACAGCGTTATTCCGAAGTATCTGTTCGCTGCAAATGGCAAGCCGGGGCTCGCCGATTGGTATGTGGGGTTCGCGCGGAACGCTATCAGCTTCGTCTACACGCCGAACAGCAAGGGCGCGCACGGGATTTCCTCGCGCAACTGGTATGATGTTCTGGCGGAGACCGGCGTCGAGATCGGCCGTTCCAACCCCGACACCGATCCTTCGGGCTATCAGACCTTGCAGATGCTGAACCTCGCCGCGACCTACTACAAGGTGCCAGGGCTCGCGGAGCGCGTGCTCGCCAACGCGCCGCCGCGCAACATCCGCGACACCGAGACCGAGCTCATCTCGGCCCTCCAGCTCGGTCAGATCGACTATCTCGCGATCTACCGCTCGGACGCGGTGCAGCATCATCTGCCAAGCCTCGACTTGCCGCCGGAGATCGATTTGAGCGATCCGGCGCGCGCCGGCAGCTATGCGATGGTGGTTGCGCATACCAAGAACGGCGATTTGCCCGGCAAGCCCATCGTCTATGCGGCGACCATCCCCGCAGACGCGTCCCATGCCGAGCTCGCGGCGAAGTACCTCGCCTATCTGTTGAGCGCCGAGGGCCAATCCGTGATCGCGCGGGACGGATTCGGCGTCATGAACCCGCCGATCGCGGTCAATCCCAAGGGCGCGCCCCCGGCGTTGCGCGCTCTCCTCAAGCCGTGGCCCGGCTCCTGAGCGCGCGGCCCATGCCGATGAGCGCCTCCGACCGGCGGACGGCGGCACCGGCGTCGCGGCTCGCCTCCCTGCCGGTCTACCTTGTCTTCTGGCTGCTCGGCACGGTCCTGCTGGCGATCGTGGTGCTTCCCCTGGTGCGGCTCGCCGTTGAGCCGTCGCTTGCGAGCCTCGCCGCGGCGGCACGCGATGTCGAGGTTCGCGAAGCGCTCTGGCTCAGTGTCTTGGGAGCCCTCCTCGCGGCGCTCGTCTCGGCGCTCTTGGGCGTGCCGCTCGCCTACATTCTGGCACGCGGCCGATTTCGCGGCCGCGCCATCGTCGCAGCCATCGTCGATCTGCCGCTGAGCGTGCCGCACACCGTCGCCGGAATTTCGCTGCTCATGGTCTTCGGCCGCCACGGCATCATCGGCGAGCCCGCGGCGACGCTTCTGGGCTTGCGATTTTGGGCGACTCTGGCCGGCATCGTTCTCGCGATGGTGTTCGTCGCCGCGCCCTATACCGTCAGCTCCGCCCGCATCGGTTTCGAGACGGTGGAACCACGGCTCGAGATGGTGGCACGCACCCTCGGGCTCGGCCCCTGGACCGTTTTCCGCCGCATCACTTTGCCGCTCGCCTGGCACGGCATCGCCACCGGGCTCACCCTGACCTTCGCGCGTGCGATCAGCGAATTCTCCGCGGTCGCGATCCTCGTCTACTATCCGATGACGGCGCCGCTGAAGATTTACGAGCTCTTCCTGCGTTTCGGGCTCGATCAGGCTGCGGCGGCAGCCGTGTTGTTGCTCGCATTGTCGCTCGGTCTCTTCGTGCTCTTCCGGCATTTCGCCTATGGCACGACCATCGCCGGTACCGGAAGATGAGCGCCGCCGGGCTCGAAGTCCGCGA
>DATJAV010000278.1:0-7520 GCA_035515835.1 Allostellaceae bacterium | reverse complement strand
TCATCCTTGGCGCGGCGCTGGCCTATTGGGGCATCTTTCCGCTGGCCTTCACGTTCTTTGCCAGCTTCCAGAACGAGACGACCAAGCTCGTGCCGAAGGTCAGCGAGTATCTCACGCTCGTCTTGCGCCTCGTCTTCGCCTTCGGCGTGACCTTCCAGATGCCGGTGCTGCTGACCTTGATGGCGCGCGTGGGTCTCGCCAGCTCGGCCGGGCTCGCCGCCAAGCGCCGCTATGCGATCGTCGCCATCACGGCGGTCGCCGGCGTGCTGACACCGCCCGATGTGTTCAGCATGATGTCGCTCATGGTGCCGCTCTTCCTTCTCTACGAGGTCTCGATCTTCTCCTGCCGCATGGTCGAGAAGCAACGCGCCGCGCGCGAGGCGGCGGAAGAAGACGGGTCCGGGAGCATTTAGCGCCGGACCGCAAGCGGTCGCGGCCGCTGCCGAGAATGATAGACCGCAGCGGGCCGCTCGCTCTATAACCGGCGATCATGTTCGACTTGAAGTGGATACGCGAGAATCCCGAGGCGTACGACCGGGGGCTCGCCCGCCGAGGATTGCCGCCGGCTTCGCCGGCGCTGCTCGATCTCGACCGGCGCTGGCGCGAGGCGCAGACGGCGGCGGAGCAGCTCCAGGCCGAGCGCAACAAGCTTGCCAAGGAGATCGGCGCCGCCAAGGCGCAAGGACGCGATGCCGGCGATATCCTACGCCGCGTCGCCGAGAGCAAGGACCGCCAGGCCGAGATCGAAAAGAGCGCGGCGGCGCTCAAGACCGAGCTCGATGCGGTTATGGCGGCGCTCCCCAACCTCCCCGCCGACGAGGTGCCGGACGGGCTCGACGAGAGGCATAACCGGCTCGTCCGCCAACACGGCGCGCCGCCGAGTGTCGCTTTTCCCGCGAAGGATCATGTGCTGCTCGGCGAGGCTCTCGGCCTTATGGATTTCGCCCGCGCCGGAAAGCTCTCGGGTGCCCGCTTCGTCGTGCTCTATGGCGCCTTGGCGCGACTCGAGCGCGCGCTGGGGCAGTTCATGCTCGATCTCCACACCCGCGAGTTCGGCTATCGCGAGGTCAGCCCGCCGGTGCTGGTGAAGGACGAGACCATGTTCGGCACGACGCAGTTGCCGAAATTCGCCGAGGACCAGTTCAAGACGACGCACGGCCTCTGGCTCATCCCGACCGCCGAGGTCCCGCTCACCAACCTGGTCGCCGACGAGATTCTCGACGAGGCGGCGTTGCCGCTCCGCTTCACCGCCTGGACCAATTGCTTCCGCGCCGAGGCCGGTGCGGCCGGTAAGGACACGCGCGGCATGATCCGCCAGCACCAGTTCTCCAAGGTCGAGCTGGTGTCGGTCGCGCACCCCGATCAGGCCGCGGCTGAGCATGAGCGCATGACGGCGTGCGCCGAGGAAGTGCTGAAGCGGCTCGGCTTGGCCTATCGCGTCATGCTGCTCTCGGCCGGCGACATGGGGTTTGCGGCGCGCAAGACTTACGATATCGAGGTCTGGCTGCCGGGGCAGAACACTTACCGCGAGATCTCCAGCTGTTCGCACTGCGGCGATTTCCAGGCGCGGCGGATGAAGGCGCGCTTCCGGCCGGCGGAAGGGAAGGGGACGCGCCTCGTCCATACCTTGAACGGCTCGGGCCTTGCCATCGGCCGGACCCTCATTGCCGTGCTCGAGAACTACCAGAAGGGCAACGGCACGATTGCCGTCCCCGACGCGCTCAAGCCCTATATGGGCGGGCTGGAGGCGATCGGCGGCGATGTTTGAGACGCCCATCGATCTCGCTGCTGCGCGCATTCTCGTCACTAATGATGACGGCATCAACGCCCCGGGGCTGAAGCTCCTGGCGAAGATCGCGCGTGCCATCTGCCGCGACGTCTGGGTGGTGGCGCCGGAGCAGGAGCAGAGCGGCGCCAGCCATTCGCTGACGCTGAGCCGGCCGCTTCGCATCCGGAAATTGGCGCCGCGGCGCTTTGCCGTCGACGGCACGCCGACCGACTGCGTGCTGCTGGCGATCAACACCATCCTGCGCGACGAGCCGCCGAGCCTGGTGCTCTCCGGCATCAATGCCGGCGCCAATCTCGGCGAGGACGTGACATATTCCGGCACGGTGGCGGCGGCGATGGAGGCGACGCTGCTCGAGGTGCCGTCGATCGCCTTCAGCCAGCATTACGAGGACCGCCGCGCCATTCCCTGGAAGACGGCGGAGACGCATGCGGCGAAAATCATCCGCCAGCTCACGGCCTTGCCGTGGCCCCGCAACACGCTCATCAACGTCAACTTCCCGGCGGTCGCGCCCGGCGCCGTCGCCGGCATCGCCGCGACGCGGCAAGGCCGCCGCAAGATCGGCGACGGCGTCGTCGAGCGCGCCGATCCGCGCGGCCGGCCGTACTACTGGATCGGGCCGCTGCGCGACGAGACGCCCGATATTCCCGGAACCGATCTTCACGCCGTCACGCATGGCAAGGTATCCCTGTCGCCGATCTATCTCGACCTCACCAACGGAGCGGCCTTGGCCGCGCTCGAGAAAGTGTTCTCGTGAACGATGTCGTGGCGCCCAAGGTGCTGCGCCTGCTCATGGAATTGCGCGGGCTGGGCATCACTGATGCGCGGGTGCTGGGCGCCATCGAGCGCGTGCCGCGCGAGGCGTTCGTGGCGCCCGCCTTCAAGGACCAGGCCTGGGAGAACGTCGCGCTGCCGATCAGCCACGGTCAGACCATCAGCCAGCCCTTGGTGGTGGCGCTGATGACGCAGGCGCTCGAGGTCGGCGACCGCCACAAGGTACTGGAGATCGGCACCGGCTCGGGCTACCAGACGGCAGTGCTGGCGAAGCTCTGCCGCCGCGTCTTCACCATCGAGCGCCATCGCGGCCTTCTCAAGGAGGCGGAGCAGCGCCTCGCCGAGCTCAAGATCCACAACCTGACGACGCGCTTCGGCGACGGCACCAAAGGCTGGCCCGAGCAATCGCCCTTCGACCGCATCATCGTCACCGCCGCCGGCCCTGAAGCGCCGCCCGTCCTGCTGGATTCGCTCGCCGAGGGCGGCGTCCTTGTCGCGCCGGTCGGCGACGAGCGCCGCGAGCAGGAGCTCATCCGCGTCCGCCGCCAGGACGGCAAGCTCGTCACCGAGGACCTGGGCGCCGTCCGCTTCGTCCCGCTTGTCGCCGGCCTGCCGCGGGCGAAGCGGCAGGGCGAGCGTGAATGAAACCATAGCCTGACAGGAGGTCTGCTGGCGGGGCACGGGCGGTGGATTTCGTTCAGTCTCGCGGCGCGATTTTCATTTGGCTCCGTATTGCGCCAGTACGGCGTACCAGAGAGCGACCAATTCAAGATCCTGGGCTGTTGCCTCGGGATGCAGCCGAACCGCGGTGTGCACGAGTACCAGCTTCGTCGCCGGATCGACAAAAACGGCCTGGCCATGAATGCCGAGCAAGCTGAACCGCCGCCGCACGCTCTTCGCGATCCAGACTTGGTAACCGTAGCCGAGCAACGGCGAGAGCTTGCCTGGCGCCAGATAGCTGTCTTCCGGGACCGTGGTGGCGTCCAGAATCATTGGCGAGGCACAATCTGCTGGCCATTCCATTCACCGTCATGGGCCAGCATCAGTCCAAGGCGCGCCCAATCACGCAATCTCGCGACCATGCAGCAGAACGCCACTTCCTGCCCTGTCGGATCGGCCAGCCATCCCGCGTCCGCCTCCGCCCCGAGCTTCTTCCAGATTCGCGTGCTCAGATACTCGGCGAGCGGCATGTGGACGGCGCGGCTAACGACGAGCCCGAGAACTTCGGTATCAGCGCTTGAGTAGTTGAACCGCGTACCCGGCGGCGCGGCGCGCGTGTCGAATTGCTTGATCGCGGCGACAGCGCCTGGCCCGTCCGGAGGGAATACGGAGCGCGTCAATTTCGCGACATCGTCGTTTGGCTGGTAGGTCTCGCGGTAGTCGGTACCTGAAGACATCTGCAAGAGAGCGCGGATCGATGTGGACCCGTAGGCCGTGCCGGCGAGCTCAGGCACGTAGGTCGCGACGGGATCGTCGATTGAATGAATCGTGCCTTCCGACAGCGCGATGCCAACGAGGAGACCGGTGACCGTCTTGGCCATCGACTGGGACAGGAAACGGTCCTTGTCGGAGCGCGCATATTGGTAGTGTTCGAAGAGGATGGTGTCGCCGCGGGCGATCAGCAAGCCGGTTGCAGGATTGTCGTGCAGGTAGTCCGTGATCAACTTGAGGCGACCGCCATAGGCATAGAGCGGTGCAATTTCTGTGGCGGCCCGCTTCAAAATCGATGGTGGACCGGCTGTAGGCACCGTGCGGAGCGGACGGAAGAGATCGAAATGGCTGTACTGACCGACCAGAAAGTGCTGGCTGAGGCGGTCGCCCTGATAGTCTGGCGGAGGCACGGGGTAGCCCTCGCCCGATCCGTACGCTTCGGCCTCCGGCCCTGAAGCGGAGAACATTGGTTCCGCGGGTTCCGCCCGGGCGGTACCTGCAAGCGCGAGCAGCAGAAGGGTGGCATAGCAGACGCGCCTGGTCATGTTTGCCTCCCTCGCTTCAACTCCACTTGCGCCGCGATCGCTCCGACGGCGGACGTTCTCACCGCCGCCAGAACGGTTTGGCGCACTCCCACTGCGCCTCCGCCGCGGTGACGCCGATGTCGCGCAGCTCGTGCTCGGCGAACTGCGCGAGCGCGGCGCGACCACGCATCCGTTGGCGCCACAGCTCGAGCATGCGGGCGAAGGAGTCGGCGAGGACGAGGAACCAGAAGCGGCCCACTTGCCGCGACCGGACGATGGCCAAGCGTGCAACGACGGTGTTCATGGGATCCTCCTGATAAGGACGGGATGCTCTGAGGTGGCGGTACGGCGCAGGCGCGATCATGTTTTCCTCCGTCGCTCAAGGTGTTCCCGAGAGCGAACGAGCCGCGGCAACCACGCCCATCGCGGCACCCGGGTTCATGCTGTCCACCATGGCGGTCGGCATGAGGATCGTGGCGCCGCGCTCCTTGGTGGTCTCGTAGATGATGTTCTTGGCGCGAAGCTGCAGCGCGGCGGGGCTCCGGGCGTAGGTTTCGGCCGCTTCCACGAATTTCTGCGCCACTTCCTGTTCGGCCTGACCCAGCAGCACGCGGGCGAGCCGCTCGCGCTCGGCTTGAGCCTGCCGGCTCATGGTGTCCTGCAAGGCGGGCGGCACGCCGATGTCGCGGATTTCCACCGAGGTCACCGCTACGCCCCACTCGGCGGTCTTGCGTCCGATCTCTTGGCAGAGCAAAGCGTCGCCCTGCTTGCGATCCGACAGAAGCGTCGAGAGCAGCGACGAACCGACCATTTCGCGAAGCGAGGTTTGCGAAACGCGGGTAATAGCCTGGCGGTAGTCGGCGATTTCGAGCGCGGCGCGCTGGGGATCGTGGATCTGCCAGAAGACGACGGCGTCGATATTGACGGGCACGGTGTCCTTGGTCAGGGCCTGCTCGGCGTTTATCTCCGTCGTTTGAATGCGCTGATCAAGCCACGACGCGACGGCGTCAATGAACGGCAGGATGACAAAGAGGCCCGGCCCGCGGATCGCGCGCAGCTTGCCGAGGCGCAGCACGACCGCACGCTCCCACTGGTTGGCCATCAGCAGCGTTTGCGGCACCAGGACGGCTGCAATCACGAGAAAACCGGGAACGACGTAGCCTAGGCGTGCGCCGTTCTCGTAGGCGAGCCATAGGCTGACTGCCCCGACCGCGAGAATGACGGCGGCAAGCGCGATCGCGGGGCGGTTTGGACCGCTTGGGGTCGAGAAACGCATCATGGCTTCTGTTCCTTCTGCTGGGCGAGGGCGGCAATGCGGTCGGCGAGTACCAGGGGATCGATGCCCATCGCTGCGGCCATGGCGATGGCGCGCCTTGCCAAGTCGTCGGCTTGGGCGGCGTGCGCGCGCGCATCCGTCGCGGCCGGAGGCTCGGCGACGAAGCTGCCCCGGCCGCGCACGAGGGTGATGGCGCCCATCCGCGCGAGTTCGTCATAGGCGTGGCGCACTGTATTGAGGTCGATCTTCAGGGCGACGGCGACTTCGCGCATGGTCGGCATCTGCTGACCAGGCGCTAGGACGCCGGCGCCGAGCGCCCGCAGGAGCTGGTCGCGCAGCTGCACATAGATGGGAACGCCCGTGTCCTGCAGGCTAAGGGAAGAGATGAGGGGGTTATCGTGTGTATGCATTCACTAATACACTAGGTTTATCATATTTGCATGTCAAGCGCCTTTGTGGGGCGCAGCGACGGATTTGTGGGCTCGGAGTGTGTGGCGTAGAGTGCGCGGGTGTCGTTGCTTCGGGGGTCGTCCCCCTCACCCTCCCAGTGCTGCGCGCTGGGCCCCTCCCTCTCCCGCAAGGGGAGAGGAGATTCCGAGCGGCCCCTTCATTGCCTCTTGCCTTGCGGCAGGGCGAGGGGGCGGACTGCGCTGATCTGCGCATCATTGCTTGCGCTCGCCGCCTGCGCGCGCACGTCCCCGCCGGCGCCGGTCGTCTCGGGACTGCGGCAGAGCGCTCCACAAGCGGTGGCGGCGAAGCCTGCGCCGCGCCCGCCGATCGCCCATCCCGATCGCATCACGGTCGAGGGCGACGAGATGCTCTATGCCATCGCGCGGCGCTATGATGTGCCGGTGCGCTCGCTGATCGAGGCAAACGGGCTGCAACCACCCTATAGGCTCGCCGCCGGGCGCACGCTGATCCTGCCGCAGCTCCACCAGCACGTCGTGCAGCCCGGCGAGACGCTCTACAGCATCTCGCGACGGCACGGCGTCGACACCAGCACGCTCGCCGCGGTAAACGGCATCGGCCCGCCCTATACCGTGCGCGTCGGCGCGGCCCTCGTGCTCCCGGCGCCGGTCGAGACGCGGGGCGCGCCGGTGGTGCAGGCGACGGCGCCCTTTGCCGCCTACGCGAAGCCGGCCGAGCCGGCGCCTGTGGCTGTCGCCCGCGAGGAGGCACCGCCGCGCGAACCGACGGCCCGCGAAGAGGCGCTGTTGCCGCCCGCACCGGTCGCCAACCCCGAGCCGGCGAAACCGGCCGAGGCGGAGGCGCCGCCGTCACCGCCGCCACCAAAGCCCGAACAGACCGCGGCACTGCCGCCGCCCAAGCACGAGGGGACCGCCACTCTGCCGCCGCCCGAGCCAGCGGCCCCGGCGGGGGCGCGGACGTTCCTCTGGCCGGTGCATGGTCGCATCATTGCCGCTTACGGCAGCGGGGCGGGCGGCACCCATAACGACGGCGTGAACATCGCGGCGCCGGCAGGCACCACGGTGGTCGCGGCCGATGCCGGCACCGTCGCCTATGCCGGCAACGAGCTGCGGGGCTATGGCAATCTCGTGCTGGTGAAGCATGCAGATGGCTGGATGACGGCTTACGCCCACAACTCGGTGCTGCTGGTGAAGCGGGGCGACAAGGTGCGGCGCGGCCAGGCGATCGCCCGCGTCGGCGCCACGGGCGCGGTCGGCGAGCCGCAGCTCCATTTCGAGATCCGCCACGGCACCCGCGCCCT
>DATJAV010000277.1:0-9507 GCA_035515835.1 Allostellaceae bacterium | reverse complement strand
TCGTCGCAATCGCCGCCTCCGTGGTCTTGCTGCGGTGAAATGTCTAAATGTCCACAGGACCTAGATCCCAACCATCTCCCTCATCGCCATTCTCTTTTCGGCCAGCGGCTTCAGCGCTTGGCGAGCACCCGGCCGGCGATCGCGTCGAGCTTGGCGACCATGGCGGGGTCGCGCGCGTCTGGGGCAGTGATGAGGGCGTTGTCGAGCGCGTGCTGACAGCCTTGCGAGCAGGGACCGCCATGCTCGCCGAGGATCGGCACCACGGCCTTCACCAGCGCGCGGGCGCGGTCGGCGTTGGCGAGAAGGACACCGACGATCATCTCGACGGTGACGTGGTCGTGGTCGGGATGCCAGCAGTCGAAATCGGTGACCATGGCGACGGTGGCGTAGCAGAGCTCGGCTTCGCGGGCGAGCTTCGCCTCGGGCATGTTGGTCATGCCGACGACCGACGCTCCCCAGCTGCGATGGAGGTTGCTCTCGGCGAGCGTCGAGAACTGCGGGCCCTCCATGCAGACATAAGTGCCGCGCCGATGGATGGCGATGCCGACATCCTGCCCGGCATCGGCGAGCGCGTCGCCGAGGCGGGCGCAGACGGGATGGCCGAAGGCGACATGGGCGACGAGGCCGGTGCCGAAGAAGCTCTTGGGCCGGGCGAAGGTGCGGTCGATGAATTGATCGGCCAGCACGAAGGTGCCGGGCGGCAGCTCGGCCTTGAGGCTGCCTACCGCCGAGAGGGAGAGAAGCTCGGTGCAGCCGGCGCGCTTCAGCGCGTCGATATTGGCGCGGAAATTGATTTCGGACGGCGGGATGCGATGGCCCCGACCGTGGCGCGGCAGGAAGACGACTTGCGTCCCGGCCAGCATGCCGAAGCAGAGCTCGTCCGAGGGCTCGCCGAAGGGCGACGCGACGCGCCGCCATTCGACATGCGTCATGCCGTCGATCTGGTAAAGCCCGCTGCCGCCGATGACGCCAATAACCGGTGCCGCCATGATATCCGCGCTCCCGCCTAGAGGACGGAGATCAGTGTTCCAGCCGGAAGGGCCGCGGGCAACAGCGAAGTGGTGCCGCGCGACTTTCGCGGGCTAATGCAGGCTGGCCCAGATCTGGCGCTTGGCGAAATAAAGGACGCCGGTCGTCGCGATGAGGAAGATAAGCACCTTGATGCCGGTGCGCTTGCGATCCTCCATCGTCGGCTCGGATGCCCACGAGAGGAAGGTGACGACGTCGCGCCGCTCCTCGTCCGCCGTGGCCTTGACACCCGGCACATCGTTGCCGGCGAGGGGCGGCGGCGGCATGGCGACGTTATGGCCGGGAAAGTACTCGTTGTAGTAGGGCGCGCCGCTCCGATCTTTATTTTTATCCTCGGAGAAGCCGGACAGAAACGCATAGACGTAGTCGGCGCCGCCCTCGCGCGCCTTGACGATGAGCGAGAGGTCGGGCGGCGCCGTGCCGAACAGCGCCTTCGCCTGCTTGACGTTGTCATAGTTGAGGGGGAGCGGCGTGTCGGTGGGCCGCCCGGGTCGCTGTATCGGTTGGCCGCTGTCGTCCGTGTCCGGATACTGCTTGGCGCTGGCCGCGGCGATCGCCTTGACCTGCTCCTCGTTGTAGCCGATGCCGCCGCCCGGCCCGTCGGCGCCGAGATCGCCGAAATGGATGAGGCCGAGTTCGTGACAGTTCTCGCAAACATTCTGGTAGACGCCGAAGCCGCGCTGCAGCGCGGCGCGATCGTAGGTGCCGAAGGGTCCGGCAAAGGACCACTTCTGCTTCGGCAAAGGCGGCGTGCCCTCGTCCTGCGCTACGGCGATCGTCGCCAGGGCGAGGAAAGCGACCGCGCCGGCCAGCGCCACGGCCGAGGTCCGCATCATGATTTCCCCACGGGCGAAGCGGCGGCGAGCGACCCGCTGCTCCGCTTCATGACCGTCGTGGCGATGCTGGTGGGCAGCGGGCGCGGGCGCTCGAACCAGCCGATCAGCGGCATGAGTATGAGGAAATGGACGAAGTAATAGAGCGTGGCCATGCGTCCGGCGAAGATGTACCAGCCCTCGGGCCGGTGCGCGCCGCAATCACCCAGCACGGCGACGTCGATGACGAGGAGCCAGAAGACCCATTTGTAGATCGGCCGGAAGCGGGCACTGCGGACGCGCGAGGTGTCGAGCCAGGGCAGGAAGAAGAGAATGCCGATGGCGCCGAACAGACAGAGCACGCCGGCGAGCTTCGAGGGGATGAATAGGATGTTCGGGACCGAGCGCAGGATGGCGTAGAAGGGCAGGAAATACCATTCCGGCACGATCTCGGGCGGCGTCTGCAGCGGGTTGGCCTGGATGTAGTTCTGCGGATCGCCAAGCGCGTCCGGCATGAAGAACACGAAGATCGCGTAGACGATGAGGAACGCGAACAGGCCGAACATGTCCTTGATGGTGTAATAGGGATGGAAGGGAATGCTGTCCTGCGGCGTCTTGCGATCGATGCCCAAGGGATTGTTCGAGCCGTGCTGATGCAGCGCGATCAAGTGGAGCATGACCACGCCGACGATGACGAAAGGCAGCAGATAGTGGAGCGCGTAAAAGCGGTTGAGCGTCGGGTTGTCGACGGCGAAGCCGCCCCAGAGCCAAGTGACGATCTTCTGGCCGACGACGGGGATCGCCGAGAACAAGTTGGTGATGACGGTGGCGCCCCAGAAGCTCATCTGCCCCCAGGGCAGCACATAGCCCATGAACGCTGTCGCCATCATCAGCAGCAGAATGACGAGCCCCAGCATCCACAGCAGCTCGCGCGGCTCCTTGTAGGAGCCGTAATAGAGACCACGGAAGATATGGATGTAGGTGACGATGAAGAAGAACGACGCGCCGTTCATGTGCAGGTACTGGATGAGCCAGCCGTAGTTCACGTCGCGGCGGATGCGCTCCACGGAATCGAAGGCGTCGTTGACTTGCGGCGTGTACTCCATCGCCAGAAAGATGCCGGTGACGATCATGATCACCAGCATGATCCCGGCGAGCGAGCCGAAATTCCACCAGTAGCTCAAGTTCCGCGGCGTCGGATAGTCGTTGAGCTCGTGCTTCATGAAGGTGAAGATCGGCAGGCGATGATCGATCCATCGCACCATGGCGGAGCTCCTCTACAGCTGCTCGACGGAGGCGAGATCGAAGGTGGAGCCCGGCGGGTTCTCGCCCACGCGGATCACCTTGTCGCTGACGAAATTGTGCGGCGGAACCGGCAGATTGAGCGGCGCCGGCACGCCGGCGAAGACGCGCCCGGCCAAGTCGTATTTCGAGCCATGGCAGGGACAGAAATAGCCGCCCGGCCAATTCGGCTCGACGCTGCCGGGATCGGGCTTCGCGATCGGAATGCAGCCGAGATGGGTGCAGATGCCGACCAGCACGAGGTATTCGGGCTTGATCGAGCGATGCCAGTTCTTGGCATACTCGGGCTGCTGCAGCGCCTTGGAGTCGGGATCGCTCAACAGCGACGTATCCTGCGCCTCCTGCAGGCGCTTCAACTCGTCGGGCGTGCGGTTCATGATGAAGATCGGACGGCTGCGCCAGAGCACGACGATCTGCTGCCCGGGCTGAATCTTCGAGACGTCGATATCGACCGGCGCGCCGGCGGCCAAGGTGTCCCTGGCCGGGTTCATGCTGTCGATGAACGGCCAGGCCGCTATCGTCGCACCCACCCCGACCAACGCCGTCGCCGCGATCTGAATGAAGTCGCGTCGCGTCTCGCCCTCATGGGCGGGGGCCGATGCCGGGCTCGGCTGCGCTGTAGTGGCCATCTCGAACGCTCTCCCTCACTATCGCCCAACGGTGCCGTCGGATCGACCCAACCCCTGGGCGTTCGCGATCGATCGGCGCTCGAATTCCTCTGACATCCGCATCGGCCGACCTGTCCCGGTCCTTCGGCCAACACGCCGCGAAACGCCGGAACCCCCCGCCGGACAGGAACTTGGACGGCCCGGAAGCTATACGCTTGAGCGATGGCGGCCATGCGACATCCTGCCGCATAACCGGGCGATTCGCCGCGCCACAATGGCGCGATGCGCCTCGCCCTCTTCGAGCCCGACATCCCCCAGAATACCGGCGCCCTGCTGCGGCTCGGCGCCTGCCTCGGCATTGCCGTCGACATCATCGAGCCCTGCGGCTTCCTCTTGAGCGACCGGCGCCTGAAACGCGCCGGCATGGACTATCTGACGGCAGCGGAGCTCTCTCGGCACAAGAGCTGGGACGCCTTCGTCGCGCGACCGCACGGCCGGCTGGTGCTGCTGACGACGCGCGGCAGCCTCGCCTATCACCGCTTCGCCTTTCGCTCGGACGACACGCTGCTGCTGGGGCGCGAGAGCGCCGGCGTGCCCGATGCCGTTCATCGTGCGGCGGATGCGCGCCTCGTCATTCCCTTGCGCCCGGGGCAGCGGTCGCTCAACGTGGCGCTGGCCGCCGCGATGGTGCTGGGCGAGGCGTTGCGGCAGCTCGAGGCTTTTCCGAGCGAGGTGGCGGGATGAGCGAGGCCCTGGCGGAACGCGCGGCACGGTGGTTTGCGGAGCTTCGCGATCGCATCTGCAGCGCCTTCGAGGCGATCGAGGACGCCTATGCGGCCGAGCGCGGGGATGAGGGCGCCGCGGGCCGCTTCGAACGGCGCTCCTGGGAGCGCGACGGCGGCGGCGGCGGGACGATGGCGGTGATGAAAGGCCGCGTCTTCGAGAAGGTCGGCGTCAATGTCTCCACCGTCTGGGGCGAGTTCGCGCCCGACTTCCGCAGCCAGATCCCGGGCGCGGGCGACGATCCGCGCTTCTGGGCGTCGGGCATGTCGCTGGTGGCGCATCTGCGATCGCCCTTGGTGCCGGCGGTCCATATGAACACGCGGCATATCCGCACCACCAAAGCCTGGTTCGGCGGCGGCGCGGATCTGACGCCGATGGTGCCCGACGCCGCCGACACGAAGGACTTCCATGACGCGCTCCGCGCGGCGTGCGATGCGCATGATCCCGCCTACTACCCCCGCTTCAAAGCGTGGTGCGACGAGTATTTCTTCCTGAAGCACCGCAACGAGCCGCGCGGCGTCGGCGGCATCTTTTATGACTACCTCGAGAGCGGCGATGCCGAGCGCGATTTCGCCTTCACCCACAGCGTGGGCGAGGCTTTTCTCGGGGTCTATCCCAAGCTCGTCCGCCGCCACATGTACGCGCCCTGGAGCGCCGAGCAGCGCCGCCACCAGCTCATCCGCCGCGGCCGCTACGTCGAGTTCAACCTGCTCTATGATCGCGGCACCCTCTTCGGCCTCAAGACCGGCGGCAATGTCGAGGCGATCCTGATGTCGCTGCCGCCGGAAGTGATGTGGCCCTGAAGAGCCCTAGCCGCGCTCCTCGGGCGGGCGGCGGTGGCGGAACATCGTCAGCAGCAAGAGGTCGTAGATCGCCTTGATCGTGCCCGCGGCGATGAGCGGCCAGCCGAAGGACGAGAGCGCCAGGAGGTAGCCCGAGGCGAGCGGCGCCGCGGCCGCGGCGAGGCTCCGCGGAACGGCGGTGACGCTGGCGGCGGCGGCGCGCTCGGGCGGCGTCACCACCGCCATCACGTAGGAGGTACGCGTCGGCACGTCCATCGATGAGAGGGCGCTGCGCAGCAACAGCAGCAGCAAGGCGAGCCAGAGGCTCGGCGCGAACGGGACGAGGATCAGCAGCAGGTTCGAGGGGAGATGCGTCCACACCATAGTGTTGACGAGGCCGATGCGGTCGGCGATGCGCGGCGCCGCGAGAAAGGAGAGCGCCGTCAGCACGTTGCTCCAGAAGAAGAAGCTCCCGGCGGCGGCGAGCGAGAGGCCGAAGCGATCGAAGAGCCAAAGCGCCAGCAGCGACTGCACGATGAAGCCGCCGCCAAAGGCGTCGAGGCTGAAGAGGGCCGCCAGCACCAAGACGATGCGGCGCGACGATCGGAGCGGCTGCGCCGGCGCCGCGCGCCGCGTGGCAGGCGGCGGCAGCCGGCGATAGAGGAAATATGTCGCAAGGCCCAAGAGCGCATAGAGCGCGAACATGGCCTGAACCGGCTTCACGAGGCCGCCGCCCAGCGTGTCCGCGGCAAGCTCCGGGAGTCCCGCGGCGAAGGAGCCCAACGCAGCCACCAACGAGCCCACGAGGCTATAGGCGGCGAAGAGCCGCGTGCGGTCGCGGTCGACCGTCGCTTCGGCCAAGAGCGCCTGCTCCAGCGGCAGGAAGAGGCTGACATCGCCCGCCGAAGGGTTGAGGGTTCCGACGAAGCCGATGAGCAGCAGCGGCCAGTACTGCGTCTCGAGCGCAAAGCCGATGCCGGTGGCGATCATCAGCACGCAAGCGGCCACCAGCAGGACGTGATGGTCGGAGCGATGCGCGACGAAGCCGACGCCGAGCGTCAGCGCCGCCGAGCCCGCCAGCGTCGCCGCCACGAGCACGCCGATGGCGCTGTCGCTGAAGCCCAGGAGCTGCAGATAGACCGGCAGCAACAGGCTGACGAAGCCGTCGCCGAAAGCGCGGAGCCCCCGCCCCGTCAGCAGCAGCCGCGCTTCGGGACGGAGGGCCTGGGGCAAGAGACGCATGGGTGCTGGATTACAGGGTCGCTGGCGGCAGCGAAACAGCCCCCTCCCCCTGGAGGAGCCCTACGGAAAAGGTCTTGCGCGTCGGGCTGCTCTGTGATACAGAGTTAGAGTACTTTGTAATGCAGAGTACTTTTGGAGGATTGCATGGCTAGCCTGGCGACAGCACAGCA
The DNA here is from genome assembly GCA_035515835.1 of Allostellaceae bacterium. Lineage (GTDB taxonomy): Bacteria > Pseudomonadota > Alphaproteobacteria > ATCC43930 > CGMCC-115725 > DAHUYF01. The sequence goes on along the minus strand of DATJAV010000277.1, from coordinate 2,779 downwards.
GCAGCGAGAAGAGGCTCTGGAATCGCCCGCCGTACGGCTGGACGCCGTTGCCAAGACCTACCGCGCGGGGGCGCTTGATGTACCGGCGCTGCGCGGCATCTCGCTCGAGATCCCGCGCCATCGCTTTTCGATGGTGGTGGGCCCCTCGGGCAGCGGCAAGACCACGCTCTTGAATCTCATCGGCGCCATCGACCTGCCGACATCGGGCCGGGTCGAGGTCTGCGGCACCGATATGGGCAAGCTCGGCGACAATGCGCGCGCGGATTTTCGCGCGCGGCACATCGGCTTCATCTTCCAGGGCTTCAGCCTAGTGCCGGTGCTCTCGGCCTATGAGAACGTCGAATACCCGCTGCTGCTGGTGGGAACGCCTGCCGCCGAGCGCAGCCGGCGCACGCTCGCCATGCTGGAGGCGGTGGGGCTCAGGGATCAGCGGCGCCAGCGGCCCAACGAGCTCTCCGGCGGCCAGAAGCAGCGCGTCGCCATCGCCCGCGCCCTGGTGAAGCATCCCGAGATCGTGCTCGCCGACGAGCCCACCGCCAATCTCGATACCGGAACCGGCGCCGCCATCATCGCGCTCATGCACCAGGTGCAGGCGAGCTTCGCCACCACCTTCATTTTCTCCACTCACGACCCGCAGCTCATCTCGCATGCCGACGAGACCTTCAGCATCCGCGACGGCGTGCTGGTCGGGCACCAGGGAGGAAAGCCGTGATGCTGCTCAAGATCGGGCTGCGCAACATCCTGCGCAACCGGCGCCGCTCGGCGGTCACCGGCCTTGCCATCGCCGTCGGCGCCGTGGCGCTCCTCGTCTTCGGCGCTTTCGAAGGCTACATCTTCGCCGGGCTCGAGACCGGGGCCGTGCAGCGCTCGGGGCATCTCACCGTTTTTCGCGACGGCTATTTTCTCTATGGCGCCGGCAACCCCGCGGCCTATGGCATCGACGACTACCGGGGGGTGATGCGCCGCATCGCCGCCGACCCCGAGCTCAAGGCGATGATCCACGTCATGACGCCGACGCTCTCGCTCTTCGGCATTGCCGGGAATTTCGACGGCGGCAACGATGCCGCCAAGACCTTTTTCGGCACGGGCGTCATCCCCTCCGACCGCGAGCGCATGCGGCAATGGAATCCCTATAAGACCGCACCGCCCTATGTCATCGACAAGCGTCTCGACGACAACGATGAAGCGAAGGGCATCATCGGCGCCGGCCTCGCCCGCATCCTCAATCTCTGCGGCCCGCTCAAGATCGCCAATTGCCCGCCGCCGCCGAACACCACGGCTGCCCCCAAGGAATCCGCGGCGCCCAAGGAGGATTTCAGCGACCTGGTGAAAGGCGACATCGCGGAGGAGCCGCACGCCGCTCAGGGCATGCCGCGCATCGATCTTCTCGCCGCGACCGCGGGCGGCGCGCCCAATGTGGTGACCCTTTATCTGAGCGGCGCCGAGCCGCTCCCCGTCAAAGAGCTCGACGACAACTACATCGGCATGCATCTGACGCTGGCGCAGCAGCTGCTCTATGGCCGGGGCGAGCACAAGGTGACGGGGATCGTGCTGCAGCTCAATCGCACGGCCGACATGGCCGCCGCCCGCGCCCGCCTCGTGAGCCTCTTCCAAAAGCAAGGGCTCGGCCTCGAGGTGCGCGACTTCACCGAGCTCTCGCCCAACTATCTGCAGATCGTCAATTTCTTCCGCTCGATCTTCCTCTTCATCGCCGTGATCATGGGCGTCATCGTGCTCTTCACCGTCGTCAACACCATGACCATGACGGTGATGGAGCGCACCAACGAGATCGGCACGACGCGCGCCATGGGGATCCGGCGCTCCGGCATCCGCCGCCAGTTCCTGCTCGAAGGCTCGATGCTGGGCGCCATCGGCGCCACGGCCGGCGTCATCATCGCGGTCATCATCTCCTACCTCGTGAACCACGGCGGTCTCACTTGGACGCCGCCGGGCAATGCCACGCCCATTCCGCTCCGACTGTCGCTCCTCGACGCGCGGGGACTGATCATCGGCACCTGGCTCGGCCTTATCCTCGTCGCGACGATCGCCGCCCTCATTCCCGCCAATCGCGCCGCCAAGCTCGAGGTGGTGGACGCCCTCCGTCACGTGTGAGGCACTCATGCGAACGCACCTTCTCGCCGCGCTCTTCCTCGCCACGCTCTCACTTCCGGCACAAGCGCAGACGGCACAGGAGATCGTCGCCGGCGCCGACCGGATCCGGAATCCCGGCCAGCCTTTCCGCGTCACCGACACGCTCACCGAATATGTCGGCGGCACGGCGCGCAACACCGACGCGCTCGTCGTCTATTCCAAGATCGATCCGGCGAGTGGACAGTTCCGCACCCTCGTGCGCTACATCGACCCGCCGCGCGACGCCGGAAAGATGGCGCTCCTCGACGGTACCGTGCTCTGGTTCTACGACCCGGCATCGAAGGCGAGCGTGCGCATCTCGCCGCAGCAGCGCCTCATCGGCCAGGCGGCGATCGGCGACGTGCTGACGGTCAATCTCGCCCTCGACTACACCAGCACGCTCGCCGGCGCCGAGAGCATCGAGGACAGCACGCGCAAGCCCCGCGATTGCTGGCATCTCGACATGAAGGCGGCCAACGACCACGCGACATACAACCGCGTCGAGGCTTGGATCGAGCAGGGCACCTATTATCCGATCAAGGCCAAGTTCTATTCGGACAGCGGCCGGGTCCTCAAAATCCTCTACTATCGCGATTTCAAGCCGCGCCTCGGCGGGGTCAGGCCCGCGGGCGCGGTGATCATCGACGCG
>DATJAV010000276.1:0-2634 GCA_035515835.1 Allostellaceae bacterium | reverse complement strand
CTGTGCATCGCGGTGGCCGCCGGCGCGGCGGGCGCCATCAACATGTGGTACGAGCGCGATATCGATGCGCTGATGGAGCGCACGCGCGAGCGGCCGCTGCCGGCCGGCCGCATGGCGCCGGGCGACGCGCTCGGTTTCGGCAGCGTGCTGGCGGGCGCCGCGGTCTTGGTGATGGGGCTGGCGCTCAATTGGGCGGCGGCGCTGCTCCTCGCGCTCACCATCGCCTTCTATGTCTTCGTCTACACCGTCTGGCTCAAGCGGCGTACGCCGCAGAACATCGTCATCGGCGGCGCGGCGGGCGCGCTGCCGCCGCTCGTCGGCTGGGCGGCGGCGACCGGCACGATCGGTCTCCCGGCGCTCGCGCTTTTCGGCCTCATCTTCTTCTGGACGCCGCCGCATTTCTGGGCCCTGGCGCTCTATCGCTCGGGCGATTATGCGCGCGCCGGCGTGCCGATGATGCCCGTGGTGGCGGGCGCGGCCGAGACCAAGCGGCAGATGCTGATCTATACGCTGTTGCTCTGGCCGTTGACGCTGGCGCCGACCTTGCTGGGCGTCGCCGGCTGGGGCTATGGCGCGATGGCGCTGCTGCTCTCGGCGCTCTTCAGCCTGAGCGCCTTCCGCGTGATACGCGATCCCGGCGAGCGCGCGGCAAAGCAGATGTTCGGCTTCTCCATCCTCTATCTCTTCCTGCTTTTCGCGTTGATGGTGGTGGACCGCGTGCCCCACGGGTTAGGCGGGTGATGCGAGCCTTCATGGACGATCGCGGCAAGCGCGTGCGGGCAAAGAACTGGGCGCTGTTGGGCGTGCTGGTGGCTCTGGTCGCGCTCTTCTATGTCATCGCGCTGGTGCGCATGGGGGCCTGGCAATGATCTCCGGCAAGCGCAGGACGCTGCTCGGACTGCTGGCCGTCATCGCCGTGATGAGCGGCCTCGTCGCCGCTTCGGTGCCGCTCTATCGCCTGTTCTGCGCGGCGACCGGCTACAACGGCACCACCCAGCGCGCGCAAAGCGCGCCCGGACACGAAGTGATGGGCCGCCTCATCACCGTGCGCTTCGATGCCGAGACGGCGCCCGGCCTGCCCTGGGACTTCCAGCCGGAGCAGCGCCAGGTGAAGGTCCATCCCGGCGAGGAGAAACTGGTCGCCTTCCGCGCCATCAACCGTTCCGCGCAGCCCGTCACCGGCCACGCCAGCTTCAACGTGACGCCGAGCAAGGCCGGCATCTATTTCGACAAGCTGCAATGCTTCTGCTTCAGCGCGCAGCGTCTGGAACCTGGCGCGAGCGCCGAACTGACGGTCTCCTTCTTCGTCGATCCGGCGCTCGTCAGCGATCCCGAGACGAACGACGTCGACACCATCACGCTCTCCTACACCATGTTCCGCTCCACGGAAGACGGCCCGAGGGCAAGCGCCTCGGACAGCATCCGCTCCGCCGCCAATTGAAAGAATCCGCGATGAGCACGACGCACGGCGAACATCCGCAAGCCCATCACAAGCACCCCTATCACCTCGTCGATCCCAGCCCCTGGCCGATCGTCGGCGCGATCGCCGCCGGCATGATCACCTCGGGCGGCGTGATCTACATGCATGGCGGCGGCTGGGTGCTGCTGGTGCTGGGCGCGATCGGCGTGCTCGGCGTCATGGCGGTGTGGTGGCGCGATGTCATTCGCGAGGCGGTCTATGAAGGCCATCACACGAAGGTCGTCCAATTGGGCCTGCGCTACGGCATGGCGCTCTTCATCGCATCGGAGGTGATGTTCTTCGCCGCCTTCTTCTGGGCCTATTTCAGCGCCGCGCTCTTCCCGACCGAGGCGATCGGCGGCGTCTGGCCGCCCAAGGGCTTGCGGCCCTTCGATCCCTTCGACGTGCCCTTCCTCAACACGCTGGTCCTGCTGCTGTCGGGCTCGACGGTGACCTGGGCGCATCACGCGCTGCTCGAAGGCGACCGCAAGAATCTCATTCGCGGCCTCGCCATCACCGTCGCGCTCGGCATCACCTTCACCTCGCTGCAAGCCTATGAATACAGCCACGCCGCCTTCGGCTTCACCCAGGGGATCTATCCCTCGACCTTCTTCATGGCGACCGGCTTCCACGGCTTCCACGTCATCATCGGTACCTGCTTCCTGTGCGTCTGCCTCGGCCGCGCGATCAAGGGCCATTTCAAGCCCGACCATCATTTCGGCTTCGAGGCGGCGGCTTGGTATTGGCACTTCGTCGATGTGGTCTGGCTCTTCCTCTTCACCTGCGTCTATTGGTGGGGCAGCGCCGGCGTGACGTTCGCCGAATGAGCGATGTCTCGCTGCTGAGCGTTGCGCTGCGCTGCCGCTGTCCGCGCTGTGGCCGGGGCAAACTCTATGACGGGCTGCTCGCGGTGACGCCGCGCTGTCCCTATTGCGACCTCGATCTCGCCGCGCAGGATGCCGGCGACGGGCCGGCGGTGTTCGTCGTCCTCGTCCTCGGCGCGGTCGTGGTGACGCTCGCCATTCTCGTCGAGATCTTCTTCGCGCCGCCGCTCTGGGTGCACCTGGTGCTGTGGACGCCGGTCATTCTGGGCGGCGCCATCCTCATGCTCAGGCCCTTGAAAGCGGCGCTCATCGCCTTGCAATACCGCCATCGCGGCCTGGGCAGCTAGCGCC
>DATJAV010000275.1:0-11672 GCA_035515835.1 Allostellaceae bacterium | reverse complement strand
CGAGGAGATCGCCAATGTCGTGCTCTTTCTCTGCTCCGACCTCGCCGCCAACGTCAACGGCGCGCAATGGGTGGTGGATGGCGGACGCACGGCGACGGGCGGTGCGGTGACCGCCGCGCTCAATCGCTAGCGGCGACGCGTGGGCGCGCTGGCCGGGCCAGCGGCACCGGCCAGCCCTCGCGCCAGGAGAGCCACAAGAGCGCGAGCACTAGGTTGCCCCGCCGGCTCGTCCATGCCGTGATCGGCATGAAATCGAACCAGAGGAAGAACGGCACCAGCAGTGAGACGCGCAGCGTGATGGCCGAGAGCGTGAGCGCGAAGCTCAGCACGATCCAACGGCGATGGAGGGCGACGCGGCCGCGGCCAATGGCGGCGAAGGCGACGAGCGTCGTCGCGAGCCAAGTGGTCGCCATCGACGCAAAGCCCGCTGCCGCCACCGCACCTGCGAGCGTGCCCAGCGCCACCGGATAGGCGGCAAGGCCCGAGATGAAGCAGCAAAGGTCGAGCGCTTCTATGGCGTGATCAGCCCCGGCAGCTGGGAGAGGCTGTCGGAGTCGGCCAAGCGGGTGATGCGCGACAACGCTGCGACGCTGATCGGCCAGGCGAGCGAGTGCCGCGAGCCGCCGGGTGGCGATCGGGGGCGCCGCACATACGATGAATGCCCGCCCAGCCGGCGCCTTCGACGCCGCGGTCCTTCACTTCTTCGCGGAGCACCGAGGCGAGTCATCACCCACGCGGTCGAATGTGGCACCCGCCGGACGACAATAAATTTGGTTAATTCTATCTTAATAAAGTAGGGCGAATTTGGCTCTAATGGACGGCGCATCTGGGCGTTCTCTGCGCCGGCGCGGGATTCGCTTCGAGAGCGACGGCGGGCGCATTGCATGTCAACTGGGCCGACGCCAGCGGGCAATATCGTCAGGCGGCTTCTCAACACGCCGGGGCGCCAAGTCGCGACGGTGGTTGCCGCTGTCGCCATCGTCATTCTCGCCTCCTTCGGCTACGACCAGTGGCAGCGTTACGACGAAGTGCTGGCGCGCGCCGGCCGCGAGACGCGGAACGCTTCCGTTCTGCTGGCGGAAACGACCGCGCGCACGCTGGAGGCGATCGACCGGACATTGCGCGCCGTCGTCTCGCTTCGGCGCGATGTCGCGGGCGGTGTCCGTGGCACCGCCCTCGTTCACGATCTGCTGGAAGCGATCCGCGGCGGCTCTCCCGTCATGCGCGCTGTCGGCTGGACCGACGCCGCCGGCAACCTTGCCGCTTCGTCCCAGTATGTCGATCCGCCGCCGCTCAACGTCGCCAATCAGGAGCTATTCGCGGCGCAGCGCGACGGTCGCGCCCAGGTGGTTTATATCGCGGCGCCGAGCCAATCGAAGCGGAACGGTGAGTGGATGATCGGCGTCTCGCGGCGTCTCGAGACCGCGGACGGACGCTTCGATGGCGTCGCGCTGGGTGTCGTCGATCCCGGCTATTTCACCACGGTCTTCCGCTCGATCGAGCTCGGGTCCAGTCGCGCGGCGGTCCTGCTGCGCGGCGACGGCGTGGTCATGGTGCGCGAACCCCCCGATGATCGGCCGCTCGGCCAGTCGGTCGCCGACGGCTTGCTGTTCCAAGAACACCTGCCGCGCTCTCCGGTCGGCACTTTCTCCGGGCGCGCCTTTCTCGAAGGCAGCGAGCGCATCATCAGTTATGCCCGAGTCCCCGGCAGCCAATATGTCGTCTCCGTCAGCATCGCCCGGGCGGCGGCGCTCTCGGAATTCTTCCGCGATTTCCGTCGCGGCCTTATTCGCGTCGGCATCACCTTGCTGGCGCTCATCGTCGGCGGCGGGCTGCTGGTCATCGAGCTGCGGCGGCGCCAGCGCGCCGACGGCAAGTTCCGCGAGCTGCTCGAGGCGGCGCCCGACGCCATGGTCATCGTCGATCGCGATGGTCGCATCGCGCTCGCCAACGCCCGGGCGGAGGAGCTCTTCGGCCACAAGCGCGCCGAGCTTCTCGGCCAGCCGGTGGAGGTGCTTCTCCCCGAGCACCGCCGCGACCGCCATCCGCGGCATGTGCAGGATTTCATGGAGCGGCCGCGGGCACGGCCGATGGGTAGTGGCCTCGAGCTCTTCGGGCGACGCAAGGACGGCTCGGAGTTTCCCGTCGAGGTCAGCCTGAGCCCGCTCAAGACCGAGGCGGGGATGCTGGTCTCGAGCGCCATTCGCGACATTTCCGCGAGGAAGCGCGTCGAGGCCGAGCTGACGCGGGCGAGCCGCGCCAAGAGTGATTTTCTCGCGGGCATGAGCCACGAGTTGCGCACGCCGCTCAACGCCGTCCTGGGCTTCGCCCAGATGCTGCAGATCGACCGCGAGCGCAGCTTGAGCGCGGCGCAAAAATCCTATTGCGCCGACATCGTTCGCGCCGGCAACCACCTGCTGGAGCTCGTCAACGAGGTCCTCGATCTCGCCGGCATCGAGGCGGGCCGGCTCAAGCTCTCGATCGAGCGCGTGGCGGTGCGCGACGCGCTCGATGCCGTCCGTCGCACGATGACGCCGCTTGCGGTAAAGGCCGGGGTGAGCTTCGCGGTGAGCATCCCCGAGGGCGAGGCCGAGGTCAGCGCCGATGACCTGCGGCTCCGCCAGGTCCTCCTCAACCTCGTCTCGAACGCCATCAAGTACAACCGGCCCGGAGGCGAGGTGATGCTCACGGCCGAGCGCAGGGCGGGCGGCCGCGTCCGCTTCATCGTCACCGACACCGGCATCGGCATCGCACCCGGCTCGCAGCAGGATCTTTTCCAGCCCTTCCGCCGTTTGGGCGCCGAGCATTCGGGGATCGAGGGGACGGGCATCGGTCTCGCGCTCTCGCGCCGATTGGTCGATGCCATGAGCGGTGCGATCGGCTTTGCCAGCGAGGTCGGCAAGGGCAGCAGCTTCTGGGTCGATCTGCCCGAGGCCGCCAGCCGCCCGCGGGTCGAGGCGGCGGAAACGGCGAATGCGGCGTCGCCGCGTGCCCGCCCCGGCGGCTTCTCGCTCCTCTACGTCGAGGACAATCCCGCCAATCTCCGGCTCATGGAGTACCTTGTCTCGACGCTGCCCGAGGTCGCCATGCTGTCGGCGCCGACGCCGCAGCTCGGGCTCGAGCTGGCGCTGGTGCATCGGCCGGACGTCATCGTCCTCGACATCAACCTGCCGGGCATGACCGGCTTCGAGCTGCTCGCCCGTCTCAAAGCCCAACCCGAGACGCGGGATGTTCCGGTCCTGGCGTTGAGCGCCGCGGCATCGTCGCGCGACGTGAAACGCGGATTGGAAGCGGGCTTCTTCCGCTACATTACCAAGCCGCTCGACGTGAACGCCTTCCTCGCCAGCATCGATGAGGCGCTGGCCGAGGCGCCGCGCCGCCGCGCCGCCGGTTGATCGCCACGGCTGGCGTCGCCATCCGCCGCGCTGCTATAGGGCGTCGTCGCTCGCGCGACGAGGGCGCGGCCGCATTGCGGAGAGAGAGATGCCCGTGCTGCGCGTCAACGATTGCGACATGGCCTATGTGGAGGCGGGCAAGGGCGCGCCGCTGGTCCTGGTCCATGGAACCTTGTCGGACTACTGATACTGGGGACCGCAATTGGCGCCGCTCGGCAAGGCGCATCGCGTCGTCGCCCTGGGCTTACGCCATCACTATCCCGAGCGCTGGGACGGGATCGACACCGGCGATCTGGCCGCCCAGCATATCGCCGATCTCGGCGCCTTCATCGCCGCGCTGGACGCGGGCCCGGTCCGTCTCCTCGGCCATTCGCGCGGCGGCTACGTCGCCCTTGGCGCGGCGCGCCGCTGGCCGCATCTGCTGCAATCGCTGATCCTCGCCGACCCCGGCGGTGAGCTCGAGCCGAGCCTCGCCGGCGGCGGCAGGCCGGCGAGCGGCGCTCCTGCTGCCAAAGGCGGCGCGGTTGCGCCCGATCAGGCCGCAGCGGCAGCGGATCTTCGTGGCGCCATCGATGACATTCTCGCGGGTCTCTCGCCGCGCGAAGCCGAGGTTCTGCGGGAGCGCCGAGGTCAGAGCGAGCTGACCCTTGAGGAGATCGGCCGAAAGTATGAGCAGACGCGAGAGCGCATCCGCCAGATCGAGGCGAAAGCGCTGAAGAGGTTAGCGCCGGGCAGGCAGAGCCCGCGCGCCAGCGAGCGGCGCTTTCATTCTCATCAGCGACTGTGCCGATCTCGTCAAGGCGGGCGACGTCGAGGGTGCGCTTCGCCGCTTCTGCGAGACGGTGATCGGCCCAGGCGGCTGGGACAAGGTGCCCGAGCCCGGCAAGATGATGATGCGCGACAACGCTGCGACGCTCATGGGCCAGGCGCGCGAGCACCGCGAGCCTTTCTCTGCCGCGGCCATGCGCGAGATCACGGTGCCGACGCTGCTGATCAATGGCGCGCGCAGCGCCCCTTTCCTCCATGCTATCGCGGACGCGATGCTGCGGCATATTGCGGGCGCCAAGCGCGTCGTGATCGAGGGGGCCGGACATGCGATGAATGTCGAGCAGCCCGGCGCCTTCAACGCCGCGGTTCTCGACTTCCTGGCGACGCGTTAACGACAGCGTCAAGCCCAAAATTGTCCCAGGAAAAAACGAGGGAGATCGCCGACACTTCACTGTCTCAGGCGTTTACCGCTGGCCATGGAGGGCGGAACAGGGTGACAGCCTTGATCGAGCACAAGAACGTTATTGAGGAGCTGGCCGTTCTGCTGGTTCAGCGATATGGCGAGCGCGCGGCAAGCCACGCCAAGCATCAATCCTTGAAGGCGGCCCGTCGGGACGAGCCGGGGCAAATGGAGGCTTGGCTCTGGATCGCCAATGCCGTCGAGCAGATCTGGAAGACCGAGCCCACTCAACGCACAGTCGAAGTCCCTCGCCTACGCGTTTCTCCCGAAGAGCGCTTCTAGAGTTTGCGCGGTCGCCGCCGTTCGCCCGTCCCTCGGTGAAACCGATGACGGACCGGTGACAAGGTGAACAGGCGTTCGGGGACATCTTTTTAGAGACGATCCGCTGCGGTCTTTTGCACGGTGGGCGCTGGGGCCAGGGCGGGCGCGGATGCGGGAACCGTGCCACGCGCCGGCTTCGGTGCCGCCGGAGCCGGGGAGGCCGCAGCCGGAGGCGTGGGTGCCGGGCCGGGCGCGGGCGCGCCGAGATGCTCGGCCGCATCACGTGCCGTCATCGCTTCGTCGAGCCGCGCATCGCGGCCGTAGACGTCGTTCCGGAACTCCATCGTCCCGTCGGGATCGACGAAGGCAGTGAGATAGATGAGATAGACCGGGATGTCGTGCGGCAGCGCCACGCGGTGCGTCTCGCCCGTCGCCACGGCATTGTCGATGTCGGCGAGGTTCCAGACCTTCTTGCCGCCGCCCAGCACATGGAGCGCAAGCCCGCGCGGATCCTCGAGCCGGACGCAGCCATGGCTCAGGTTGCGCAGTACCTTGTTGAAGAGCGAGTGGCTCGGCGTGTCGTGAAGATAGACGTCATAGATGTTGGGGAGCTCGAATTTGATGCGGCCCAAGGCGTTGCCCGGCCCCGGCAGCTGGCGGATCGTCGAATAGCCGTGCTGGCTGACAAAGACGTAGTGGTTCTTCTCCATGTAGTCGGGATCGGCAGCGACATGCGGCAGGATCTCCTTTTTCATGATGGAGATCGGGATGTTCCAGGGCGGATTGAACAGCACCGCGTTCATTTCCGCGGTGAGCACCGGCGTCGGGTGGATCGGAGCGCCGACGATGGCGCGCATGCCGATGCCGCGAACCCCGTCGTCAAAGACGGTGAGCCAGGCGGCGGGCACGTTGACCTCAATGCGGGTCGCCGGGAAGTCGCGCGGCATCTCGCGCCAGCGCTCGAGATTGTCGCGGATCTGCTCGACCCGGGCGGCGGCGGTGACGTTGAGCGCGGCGAAGCTTTCGGGGCCGACATGGCCGTCGGGCTCGAGCCCGTTCTGGGTCTGGTAGCGCTTCACGGCGGCCTCGAGCGGCATATCGAAGCTGTCGCTGCCGCTATCGGCGATAAAGCCCTCGACGGCGAGGCGGCGGCGGAGCGCGGCCACGGCCGGGCCGTGGTCGCCCCGCTTCAGCTTGGGTTGCCGCGGGGTTTCGGGGACGTTCGGCCAGCCGCCGGCGGCGGCGATAACGCGATAACGCTGCAGCGCCGCTTGCAGACGCCGGTATGGCCCATGCGTCGGAGGGAGCGCGGCCAGAATCTCCGCAGGATCATCGCCGCTCGCCGCCGCGGCCAGGATGGCGGTGCCATCGAATTCCGGCACCGGCACGGACCAGTCGTTCTCGATCTTGGCAGAGTCGACCCGGCCTTGCGCCAAGGCCTGGGCGTAGCGCAGGAAAGCATCGGTCAGGAGCAGATCGCGCTCCTCGGGTTTCCCGGGGGGAACGGTGAAGTCGCCGGGGTCGAGCCCATGCGCCACGGCATCGCTCAGCGCCTTCAGCAGCGATGCCTCGCGCTCGGGCGTCCAGATCGGTTGGTAGTCGCGACTCTCATATATGTCGGCAAGCGCCCCTCGGTCGAGCGGCCGGTCGGCGATGCGCAGGCTGCCATCGCCGTCGAGCAGGCTCTTCAGGGTGGGCTGACCCTCGTCGGCATAGGCCGAGCGAAGGAGCGGTCCTGGAGTCGCGGCGAGCAGCAGCGCGACCGTCAGAGTCGGAAGGAGGGAGACGTGCTTCATGATCGCGCGGGAATATATATCCTCGGACACAAATATGCTCCAGCGCGATTTAATGAGTGGTTCACAGCCGCGCGACCGCCATGTGATCGAAGCTTGGTTAATTATCCCCAAACATCGCGGGCGGTGTCGACGACGAGGCGCAGCTTGGCGATCTCCTCGTCGATGGTGAGCGCATTGCCTTCGACGGTCGAAGAGAAGCCGCATTGCGGGCTGAGGCAAAGCTGCTCCAGGGGCACGTATTTTGCCGCCTCGTCGATGCGGCGCTTCAGCCCGTCCTTCGACTCGAGCGCGCCTTTCTTGGTCGTGACCAACCCCAGCACCACCATCTTGCCCTTGGGCACGAAACGCAGCGGCTCGAAGCCGCCGGAACGAGCGTCGTCGTATTCGAGGAAGAAGCCGTCGACGGCGAGCTCGCCGAAGAGCGCCTCGGCGACGTGGTCATACCCGCCCGATGCGACCCAGGACGAGCGGAAGTTGCCGCGGCACATATGCGTGCAGATGGTCATGCCCGGCGGCTTCTTGGCGAGGGCGGCGTTGATGGTGCGGATGTAAGTGAGATGCTGGCTCTCGCCGACGCCGCCCAGCTTGGTGATGTACTCGCGCTGCGTCGGATCGTTGAGATAGGCGAGGCTGGTGTCGTCGAGCTGCAGGTAGGTGCAGCCGAGCTTGGCGAGCGCCGCGATCTCATCGGCATAGACCCGGCTCAAATCCTGCCAGAACGGCTCGAAATCGGCGTAGACCGAGGTGTCGACGGCGGCGCGGCCGCCGCGGTAGTGCATCATGCTGGGCGAGGGAATGGTGAGCTTCGGCGTCGCCTTGGCGATCGACTTTAGAAAACTGAAATCATCGGCGAAGATCGGCTTCGTCAGTGTCAGCCGCCCGGTGACGCGCAGCGCCGCCGGCGTGAATTCGATATCGCCCTTCTCGTTGTGGAACTTGACGGCGAGATTGTCCTGAACCTTGGTGACGCCGCCCACCTGGTAGAGAAAGTCCATATGCCACGAGGCGCGGCGATACTCGCCATCGGTGACGGATTGGAGACCGATGTCCTGCTGCAGCTTCACGACATCGCGGATCGCCGCATCCTCCCTGCGACGGAGCTCGGCGGCGTCGATGCTGCCGGCGTTGCGCGCTTTCCGCGCCTCGAGGAGCGCGGCCGGACGCAACAGGCTGCCGACATGATCGGCGCGGAACGGCGGCGTGGTGCGCTGGGCCATTGGTCCTAACCTCCCTCGTTGCGACGATCTCAACCTGACGCGCCGGCCAAGCGAAATCCAGCGCCATCGACGGCTCCCCTCCTCCCATCCGCGCCATGCGGGGCCATCAGAATAGCAATAGGCAATGAGGGGGATGACCGGGAGTGACCGGGAATGAGGGAGATGAAAAATGCGAGCATCGTCATCCCGCCTCCTGTGTCCAATTCCGGTCACGGCTTTCCGTCATCATCCTTTCATCCCCCTCATCGCCAGTCATGCCCTCAGCCCTTTCCGGGGGTTTCCATTGATGCCGCCCCGCTCAAGCCGAATCCCGCTTCCGCGAAATCACATAGGACTCGTCCCAGAACCAGAGGCCACCATGGCGCTGCAGCACTTCTTTCGTCGCCTGGAGATAGGCGCCGCTGCTGATCGCTTCGGAGAGGCGCTGGTCCTCGATTTGCGCCACATAGACGGCGGCGTTCCAGGCGGCGAAGAGCGTCGAAGTGCCGATGGTGTCGCTGATCTCGCTGGGCAGCGTGTGCATGTCGTAGCGGAAGAGGGAGCGCGCATCGGCATAGGCGCCGAAATTGAGATCGCGCCCGGCGCTGCCGAGCTCGGCCTTGGTGGCGCGCAGCATCTGGTGGCGATCGGTGGTGAAGGGCTCCTCGCCCGGCCAGACCCGCTGGATGATCTCAAGCCCGGGATCGTGCCCATGCGAATGAATGGCGATGAGGCGGCCGCCCGGGCCCAAGGCGCGCGCCAGCGGCGCCAGCACCTTGCGCGCCTTGAAGTCGACCGAGGTACGGGCGCGGTAGGGCTGCGAGGCGATGACGAGGTCGTAATCGGCGCGCGGCTGGCCGCGACGCGGCCGCACTTGATCGAGCAGGAATTTGTGGTCGTCGCGGTAGATCACCAGCACCACCGGCTTCTCGTAGAGCGGATTGCCGGTGGTGGGGCTGGAGCGCGCTCGCCAATGCTCGGAGAGAAACGCCTGGAGATGGCCGATCTGCTGCTCGAAGTCATGCGCCGTGCCGCCGAGCAGCGCCAACTCGTGCCAGGCGAGACTGGTGGCGGCGTTGACCGAGTTGGGGGTGAGCCACGGCGCCTCGGAGTAATACATATTCGTCATGATGAGCACCGTCGCGGGATGCTCGTAGAGCCGGTCCGGCATCTTCTCGAGGGCGAGGCGCACGTCCTCGAGACTGATCTCCTTGCCGACGATATAGAATGGCATGGTGGGGAAGCGGTGGTGGAGCGCGCGCATGACGCGCGCCAGCACCGTGCCGTCGCCGATGCCGGCATCGAAGAGGCGCACGGCCGGCGGGCGCGGATGGATGTTGGCGAGCTCCATCGTCACGCGCTGCGCCACCACCTGCTTCTCGCCGCAGGTCGTGACGAAGAGCAGGTATTTCTGGCGGTTGTCGTAGAAGCGGAAATTGCGCTGCCCGCCCACGGCGGAATCGGCCGGGGCTGGCTGTTCGGGCGGCGGGGCAGGTGGCGGCACCGGCGGCGCCGCGGTCTCGTAGGCGGCGGGCCGGGCGCGGCGGCCGAAGGGAGCGTCGCTCCGCGTCGTCATGAAGCTGTGGACGCGGTTTACCGTCTCAGTGGTGACGCGGCCGCCGAAGCGCAGCCGGCTGACCAGCTTTCCGTCATTGACGGAGAGCCGCCCGAAGGTCGATTCCGCCATGCCGACGCGCCGGCAATAGCCCGAAATCTCCTGCAACAACGTCTCGTTATCCACCCCTGGCCCACCTTATTTTTCCGCTGAGTCTTGCGAGTCCAGCCGAAGTGGTCAAGCACAAATCCGCCCACTGTGCCGGTGGGCGGAACAGTGGGCAACTGCCCATCAAAGAGTGGGCGGTCAGGCGGCGGCTTTGCGCCGCACCTCGTGGACCTGGAGGTTGGCGAGGGCAATGCGCAGCAGCGGCGCGTCGAGGCCGCGCTTTTCGGCACGGCGCAGCATGTCGCCGATGATGTGATCGCCCTCGGTGGCACCGCCGGCGACGAGGTCGCGCTGCATCGAGGCGGTGAAGGAAGAGCCGCGCGCGGTGAGCATCCTGCGCGTGAGCTCGACCGACGCCTCGGTCGGCGGATGGCCGTCGGCGGTGGCGGCGCGCTGGCATTCCGAGAGCGCTTCCCGCATCAGCCACTCGCCCAGCGGCGCCTCGAGAATCTCGCCGATATTGGCGCGCGTCAGGGTCGTGGCCGCGGCCAGCGAGCACAGCATGACGAATTTGTCCCACATCGCTTGCATGATGTTGTCGCTGAGCGTGGCGTTGATCTTCGTCGCGGCGAGAATCTTGGCGAGCGCGTCGCAGCGCGCGCTGCGCTCGCCCGAGACCTCGCCGAAGCTCATTCGCTCGGCACCGCCGAGGTGACGCACCACGCCCGAGGGCTCGAGGAGGGCGCCGATGGCGCACGTGCCGCCCAAGACGCGTGCGGCGCCGAAGCGCCCGGCGAGCAGGCTCATGTGGTTCATCCCGTTGAGGAGCGGCAGCACCGCGCTGTGGGGCCCCATCGCCGGCGCGATCGCCTCGATGGCGCTCTCGAGGTCATAGGCCTTGCAAGACAGCAGCACGAGATCGGCGGGCTCGCGCAGCGTTCCGGCCGTGGCCGTCTTGACCCGGCGCTCGATGTCGCCGAGCGGGCTGCGCACCACGAGGCCGTGCTCGGCCAAACGCTGCGCCCGCGCCGGCCGCACCAAGAAGGTGACGTCGGCGCCGCCCTCGGCCAGCCTGCCGCCGTAATAGCCGCCGATGGCGCCGGCGCCGAGCACCAGTATCCGCATCGCGCACTCCTCTCACGTCGTGACCCCTGTCATGCTAGCCCAAAATTTGCCGAGGCAGGAGCGCCGGGGCTCTGCTAGCCTGGACCCCGCGGGAAGGTATGGCATTGACGCTGTGCGTCCTTCGACGGCGCGCTTGGCGCGCGCTCAAGATGAGGATCCGCGTGGCGCCGCTCCAGCGCCAAGAGGTATCGAGCGCGAGGGCGTCATCACCGGCACCGCGCGCGGCAACACCGGCGCAACTTAGGGAGGCGACAAACATGGATTGCTGCGGACACGCACTTACGCGCCGCAACTGGATGCGCGGCACGATATTGACGTCGATGAGCGCATTGGTCGGCGCGATGATCGGCGGCCGGCCGGACCATCGCGCGGCCGCGGCGGCCGCCGAGGACACCGCTGCCGCGCGCCAGGTCTTGGCGAAGTACATCTCGGTCGACGTCCATACGCATGGCGGAACGACCGGCATCGTATCCATGGCACCGCCGAACGACGATCTCGTGAAGGGCATGCGGGCGGGATCGCTGGCGGTCGCCTGCCTCGCCGATGTACCGGACGGTCCCATCCTCGGCCGGAACGCGGCCGGCGTTCTCGGTGCTACGCGCACGCCGCAACCCGGAGAGCTCTATCGGCACCATCTCGAGCGCCTCGACTGGATGGACGCGATGACGGCGAGCCATGGTCTGCGCCGCGCGCTTACCGCCGCCGATCTCGAGGCGGCGCACGCCGCCGGGCAACCCGCCTTCGTCGGCGACATCGAGGGACTCGATTTCCTGGAGATGAAGCTGGAGCGGCTCGAGGAGGCGCATCAGCGGGGCGTAAGGCATGTACAGCTCGTGCATTACACGCCCAACGACATCGGCGACTACCAGACGGGCGCGGTGACGCATAACGGGCTGACGCCGTTCGGCGCCGAGGCGATCCGGGCCTGCCACCGGCTTGGATTCGTCTGCGACGTGGCGCATGCGACGGAGGACACGGTGAAGCAAGCGACGAAGGTCGCAACGAAGC
>DATJAV010000274.1:0-10332 GCA_035515835.1 Allostellaceae bacterium | reverse complement strand
CGCGTGTCGGCGCTGGCTTGCGCGCCGACCAACGCATCGAGGACGCGCTCCTCGGCATGAGCCTCGGCCTTGGACGCGACCTCCTTGCGTAGCCGCTCGCGGGTCATGGCTATCGCGACCTCGAGCAGGTCGCGCAGAATCTGCTCCACGTCGCGGCCGACATAGCCGACTTCGGTGAATTTGGTCGCCTCCACCTTGATGAAGGGCGCTTGCGCCAGCCGCGCGAGGCGTCGGGCGATCTCGGTCTTGCCGATGCCGGTCGGGCCGATCATCAAAATGTTCTTCGGCAGCACCTCCTCGCGAAGCTCCGGCGTCAATTGCTGGCGCCGCCACCGGTTGCGGAGCGCAATCGCGACGGCGCGCTTGGCGTCGTGCTGACCGACGATGTGGCGATCGAGCTCGGAGACGATCTCGCGCGGACTCATGGCGCTCATAGGCTTTCGAGGGTGACCTTGTCGTTGGTGTAGACGCAGATGCCGGCGGCGATCGCCAATGCCCGACGGGCGATGGCCTCGGCGTCAAGTGGCTGGTCGATGAGGGCGCGGGCCGCCGCCAGCGCGTAACCGCCCCCCGAGCCGATGCCGATCAGTCCATCATCGGGCTCGAGCACGTCGCCGGTGCCCGAGAGGATAAGCGAAACCTTGTGGTCCGCGACGGCCATCATCGCTTCAAGCCGGCGCAGATACCGGTCGGTGCGCCAGTCCTTGGCAAGCTCGACGCAGGCGCGCGAGAGCTGGCCCGGATGCTGCTCGAGCTTTGCCTCGAGGCGCTCGAAGAGCGTCAGCGCATCGGCCGTCGCACCCGCGAAACCCGCGATCACCGTGCCGTTGCCAAGCCGCCGAAGCTTCCTGGCGCTCGCCTTGATGACGGTCTGGCCCATCGACACTTGGCCATCGCCGGCGACCACCACCTTGCCATCCTTGCGCACGCAAAGGATGGTCGTGCCGTGCCAGCTCTCGGATGGGGATTGCATGATGCCCGCTTGCCAAGGAGGAAGAATGCGGGATGGCGGGGGCGAGGGTCAAGCCGAGAGGGGGTCAGGGCGCGGCGTAAAAGACATATGTCGCCGAGTAGTGCACGCGTGCTTCGGCGTTCCGATGCGCGACGTCGCAACCGCCCTCGGGTGCCGCGCCGCCTTTGGTGTTGAGGCGCTGGATAAAGGCAACCGTCGTGAAACGACCGCTGCCCGAATGCGATTTGGCGCGCAGCAGCAGCCACGGAATGTCGCTGCCGGACGGCGCGTCGGCTTTGGCCGCAACGTCGCCCACGACGATGCTGCCATCCTCGGCTTCCCACGAAGGGCCGGCGAAATGCTTCGCCGCCTTTCGCCCGGTCTCGTCGACGAGCGTCGCCTCTGGCGCCTGGAAGACCCAAGCAAAGCCGTCGCCCTTGGCCCGGCAAATATAGATCTGCACGCCGTCGCCGGCGCTCCGCAGCAGAAGGCGCGCCCCTGCCGGCGGCGCCAGCATGCCGTTCTCAGGCTCGGCCGGCGTTGCGACGCCACACCAGATCAACGCGCCGACGACACCGGCGGCTAGCCTGTTTATCATGCGATTACCCTCCCGTTCCCGCCACTCTTGCGCCCATCGACCGTCGGCAACCGCCATTATCCTACGGCCTAAGATTAACCATAGAACAAATCTTGGTGGATAAGTGCTTGATCCAAAAGAGACGGGAAAATGCCAGAGTTTATCTAAAATTTGCGTCAATTCCGCGACGAATATTCGGGGTAATCCAACGAAAGACCTGAAAAGTTTACCCGAATAAAGTATCGTTCATGTTTGATCGGACTGACCCCAAAGAGGGGGGCCAGCCCTGAAGGAGAACATTTCATGCTTGTCCTGCCGATGCTCGATGTCAGCAGCTTTATCCCGCCGCCGCGGCTGGTCGCCGCCATTTCCGCCTATTGCGCGGCCGAGCAAGGCCGCGCCAACGAGCTTCTCGGCATTGCCGTTCCGTTCGAGAGCGAGGACGGACAACGCGTCCTCGGCGAGATGGTGGCGGCGCATTGGCCCGATCTTGCCCAATTGGCGGCGCTGGTGCGCGACATCGTCGCGCTCGAGCCCGCGTGTCTGGTGCTACGCGGCCTCGGCTACAACCAATACCCGGAGACGGTGCGCGACTCGCTGGTGCTGGCGCTGACCCGGTCCATCGGCAAGCCGACCGACCACAATCTCGACAAGCGCGTGCTCTGGCCGGTGAAGCCCCGCGCCGACGTCGTGCGTCGCACGGTTGACTACAAGACGACCTTCTCGGAAGAGGCCGGCGAGGCGCCGCTCCACAGCGACTCAGCCTTTGCGCCGTCGCCCGAGAAGTACAATTGTCTCTTCGTCGTGCGCCAAGCCGTTGCCGGCGGCGTTTCGGTGGTGCTGAACGTGCCGCACCTCGTCGAAGACCTCGCGCGGAAGGCCGAAGGCCGCGACTGCCTCGCCATTTTGCGCCGCGAGCAATTTCCCTTCCGCGTGCCGGATGCGTTCTTCAAGGGCAAGCGCGTCATCACCGCGCCGGTGCTGGGCGAGGAGCCCTTTGTCCGTTTCCGCGGCGATTGCCTCGCGGCGGGATTCGCCATGCGCGAGGATCTTCGCAGCAACGAGCGCCTTTGGGCGATCGAGCATTTCCGTGCGGCCGCCGAAAACAGCGAGCGTCGCTTGAGCTATCGCTTGCAGCCCGATGAAGCGCTTGTCCTCGACAATCACACGATGCTGCATGCGCGCACCGACTTCGCCGATCAGAGCCGCCATCTCATTCGCGTCCGCATGCACGCTGCTTGAAGCGATGGCATCCGGTCGTCTTCTCGTCGCTGCCGACGCCGGCGTCGGCAGCCGCTCGCTGCCTTGGGCGGTGCTGCCGTTTCTCGCCGTGCTCGGCGCCAGCTGCGCCGCGGAGCTCAGCGGCAGCCGCCTTTGGGATTGGCTGGCGGCGACGCTCCTGGCGGCGGGCTTGGCGCTCGGCGGGCGTCACTGGCTGCCGCGCAAGAGCGGACGCATCGCTCTTCTCATTTGCATCGCTGCCGTGGCGCTGGGCGCATTGGGCTTCGACCTCGCGACCATCGGTGCGGCCGCGGCGCGCATGTCCGGGGTTGTCGTCCTCATGCTGTCGGTGGCGCTGCTGCGCCCGGTCTTCGCCGAGCGCCAGCTCGACGCCGCGCTCGCCGCCAAGCTGGCGCGCCTGCCCGCGGCGCTCAGGCCGGCCACCGTCGTCGTCGCTGCTGCCGCCGCCTCGCTCGGCTTGAGTTTTGGCGCGATCGGCGTGCTCGGCGCGACGCTGGGGCGCCGCGCCACGCCGGAGACGACGGCAGCCTGCGCTGCAATGCGCGGATTGGTGCTCTCCATGCTGCTCGGGCCTTCGACCGCCTCGGTGGCGGCGGTGATGGCGGTCTACCCCCATCTCTCCTGGACCGCCGCGCTCGGCATCGGCTTGCCGCTGGCGTTGGTCGGCGGCGCGCTTGCCACGCTGATGGCGCCGCCGCTCGTCATGACGACGACGGAGAAGCGCCGACCCGGCGCGCTGCTGGCGGCGATGCTGCTCTTGGCCGAGCTCGCGATGACGCTTATCGCGCATGTCGCTCTCCGCCTCTCGATGACCCTCTCGATCGCGCTCGCTGCCGCGGCGCTCGCCATTGGCACGACGCTCTGTTGGGGCCGCCAGGATTTCGGCGCCGCGCTCGAGCGTCTCGACGATCGGATCAGCGAGAGCTGGACGTCGGTCATGCCGGAAAGCGCGCTCTTCCTTGCCGCCGGCCTGCTCATCGGCGTCATGCAGCTGCCCGAGCTCGCGGTCCCGCTCCGCCATGCCGTCGCGCTCTTGCTGCCCGGCGGTGCCTGGTCCGTGCTCGCGGTGCTGGTGCTCATGCCCCTGGTGACCCTGGCGGGCATCCATCCGATGGTGCCCTTCGCCATCCTTGCGCCGGTGCTCAGCGCTGCCGATCTCGGCATCAGCACCGCCGGCCTCTACGCCATGTGGATCGTGGCGTTCATGCTGTCGATGCTGCTCTCGCCGGTCTCGGTGCTGCGCATGATGACCAGCAGCAACTTCGCGGTCCCCAGCCGGCTTTTGGGTTGGCGCGGCAATGGCGGCTTTGCGGCGGCCTTCGCCGGAGCGAGTGCGCTTTTGATCGTGCTCTGCTGTGGGGCATGACGGCGGTGATCACCCGTTAATCTCTTCCTCGTAAGCTTTGGACGGCGCGCGGCCATGTACCCTTCGGATAAACGGATGAGAGCGTCCCGATCATGGGATACGCGAGAGGTGGCGATGAGCCTGCTCGGCAGAGTGACCATAAAAATCAAGCTCGCGGTGTTGCTGACGATCGCGACCCTGGCGCTGGTCGTGGCTGGCGTGGGCGGCGCCGGCGTGCTCTACAACAAGATGCTGAGCGACCGCGAGGGCCAGACCCAGCATCTCGTCGAGATCGCGCTTGGCATCGTGGAGCAATGGCACAAGCGCGAAGTATCGGGCGAGCTGACGGCGAAGGATGCCCAGGCCGGCGCGATCGCCGCTCTCCGACCGCTGCGTTACGGCGCCGGCGACTACTTCTTCATCCAGGACTACGATCTCGCCACCATCCTCAACGATGCCAAGCGCAGCCTCGAGAACGCGGGCCCGCGGCTCGGCATTCCCTATCTGAAGCAGCAAGTCGACGCCGCGCGGCGGGGCGGCGGCTTCGTCTACTACGACTTTCCGCGCCCTGGCAGCGACAAGGCGGTGCGGAAGGTGTCCTATGCCGGTGGCTTCGATCCCTGGCATTGGGCGATTTGCACCGGCGCCTATATCGACGACATCGACAACGATTTCGATGCGATGCTCAACAAGCTGACCTTTGCCGGGCTGCTGATCATCGCGGTGACATGGCTCTTCGCCTATATCGTGAGCCGCGACATCGCGTTGCCGCTCGGCCGACTCCGGGGGACGATGGAGCGGCTGGCCGCCGGCGACCTCGACATCGAGGTGTGCGAAACGCTGCGACGCGATGAAGTCGGCGCCATGGCGCGCACCGTGCAGGTCTTCAAGGACAATGCGCTCGCCAAGCGCCGCCTCGAGGAGGAGCACGCGCTCCTCGCGCGCAAGGCCGAGACCGATAAGAAGAACGCGCTCGCTGCCGTCGCCGACAGCTTTCGCCGCAAGGTGAGCGGCATCTTGGAGACCGTGCTTCAGTCGACGACGCAAATGCAAGGCTCGGCGAAGGCTATGTCGCAGGTCGCGGAAACGACGCGCGAGCGGGCCCGCGCCGTCGCCGCCGGCGCCAGCGAGGCGACCGTCAACGTCGAGACGGTGGCGACGTCATCGGAGGAGCTGTCCGCGACCATCGCCGATATCGGCCGCCAGATCCAGCAGGCCTCGGCGGTGGCGCGCCAAGCCAACGAGGACGGGAAGCGCACGCACGCCACCGTTGCGGGGCTCGCCGCGGCGGCCGACAAGATCGGCGAGGTCGCCGCGCTCATCGCCGCGATCGCGCAGCAGACCAACCTGCTCGCTCTCAACGCCACGATCGAGGCGGCGCGCGCCGGCGAGGCGGGGCGCGGCTTTGCCGTCGTCGCCGGCGAGGTCAAGTCGCTGGCGACGCAGACGGCGCAGGCGACCGAGACCATCCGTGCCCAGATCGCCAGCATCCAGGGCGCGACCGCATCGGCCGTCGCCGCCATCAACAGCATTGCCGCAACGGTGAGCTCGGTCGACAAGATCTCGACCTCGATCGCGAGCTCGGTCGAGCAGCAGACCGCGGCGACCCGCGAGATCGCCCGCAACGTGCAGCAAGCCGCCTCCGGCGCACACGAGGTTTCCCACAATATCGGCGGCGTCAGCATCGCCGTCGACCAGGCGGGCGAAACCGCGCGCAATGTCCTCAGGGCCGCCGACCTTCTCGCCACCCAGGCCGACATGCTGCAGCGCGAGGTCGATCAGTTCCTGAGCACGGTGCGCGCCGCCTGAACGGGCCTGCGGCTGCGCTGGCTTCCCTTTGCCGACCTTGCTACAAATCCGGCGTTTCCCGCGAAGGAGAGCCATGGCCCAGGCTCGGTCCACGACAGTGTCTTCTGCCTTGCGCAAGGCCACGGTCGAGCGCGTCACCAAGGAGACAAAGATCCGCGGCAGCGTCTTTCTCGACGGGACGGGCAGCGCCGACATTGTCACCGGCATCGGCTTTCTCGACCACATGCTGGAGCAGCTCGCCCGCCACAGCCTCATCGATCTCGCGCTTCGCGCCGAGGGTGACCTGCACATCGATTTCCACCACACCACCGAGGATAGCGGCTATGTCGTCGGCGAGGCGGTGTCGAAGGCGCTGGGCGACCGGCGCGGCATTCAGCGCTGGGGCGATGCTCTGGTGCCGATGGACGAGACGCTGACCCGCGTCGCGCTCGACGCCTCGAACCGCCCCTATCTCGTGTGGAAGGTCGCGTTCACCAAGCCCAAGCTCGGCGAGATGGACACCGAGCTCTTCAAGGAGTGGTTTCAGGCATTCGCCCAATCGGCGGGGGTTACGCTCCATGTCGAGAATCTCTACGGCGAGAACAACCACCATATTGTCGAGTCCTGCTACAAAGGCCTGGCGCGGGCCTTGCGGCAGGCGGTGGCGATCGATCCGCGCCGTGCCGACGAGGTGCCCTCGACCAAGGGCGTGCTCTAAGAGCCTGGGATGATCACCGCTATCGTCGACTATGGCTCGGGCAATCTCCGATCCGCCGCCAAGGCGTTCGAGCGCGCGGCCCACGAGGCTGCCATCGCGACCGAGGTCCTAGTGACCGCCGACGCCGAGTTGGTGCGTGGAGCCGAGCGCGTCGTGCTGCCGGGGGTGGGCGCCTTCGCCGATTGCCGACGCGGGCTGGCGGCGGTTCCCGGGATGGAGGCGGCGCTCGAGGAAACGGTGCGCCGGCGCGGCCGGCCGTTTCTCGGCATCTGCGTCGGCATGCAGCTCCTCGCCGAGCGCGGTCGCGAGTTCGAGACGGTGGACGGCCTCGGCTGGATTGCCGGCGAAGTGCGCGTGATTGCGCCTGCCGAGCCCACCCTCAAGATACCGCATATGGGATGGAACGAGCTCCTGCCGTTGGCGCCCCACCCGGTACTGTCGGGCATCGCGGCGGGCGAGCACGTCTATTTCGTCCACAGCTATGCTTTCCATGCGGCCGACCGGCGCGACCTGCTGGCGACGACGGACTATGGCGGCGAGATCACGGCGATGATCGGCCGCGATAATCTCGTCGGCACGCAGTTCCATCCTGAGAAGAGCCAAGCGGCGGGTCAGACGCTTATCCGCAATTTTCTCCGGTGGCGGCCGTGAGCGACGCGCCGAAGCCTGAAACCTCGGTGGAGCGGCTCGATGGCTTCGCCGGCACCGATCTCGAGGATCTCTGCGATGCGGCCGAGGATGCGATCAAGGCCGATGGCGGCTTTGGCTGGGTCGCCGCGCCGCCGCGCCACATCATGGAGGCCCATTGGCGGGGCGTGATGCTGGTGCCGGGGCGAAGCATTTACGTCGCCCGGCTCGACGGCACCATTTGCGGCTCCGCGCAGCTGTCGCGGCCGCCGCGCAGCAATGAGGCGCAAGCCTTCGCGGCGCAGCTCACCAGCAATTTCATCGCGCCCTGGGCGCGCGGCCACGGCCTCGCCCGCCGCATTGTGCTCGCCGTCGAGGAGGCGGCGCGCGCCCAAGGCTTTGCCATCCTCAATCTCGATGTCCGCGACACCCAAACGGCGGCGATCCAGCTCTACGAGTCGCTGGGTTTCATCCGCTGGGGCACGCATCCCGCCTATGCTCGCGTCGCCGGGCGCACCATCCCCGGGCACTTTTACTACAAGCGCCTCGGCGACGAGGAACGCGAGTGATCCTCTACCCGGCGATCGATCTGAAGGGCGGGCAATGCGTGCGCCTCTATCAAGGCGAGATGGGCCGCGCCACCGTCTTCAACGACGATCCGGCGGCCCAAGCGCTGAGCTTCGTCGCCGCCGGCTGCCGCTTTCTCCATGTCGTCGATCTCGATGGCGCCTTTGCCGGCCGCTCGATGAACGCGGCGGCGGTCGAGGCGATCGTCAGAGCCGCGGGCGTGCCGGTGCAGCTCGGCGGCGGCATCCGCGACCGCGCCACGATCGAAGCCTGGCTCGCGCGCGGCGTCGACCGAGTCATTCTCGGCACGGCGGCGCTCCGCGAGCCGGCGTTGGTGCGCGACGCCTGCCGCGATTTCCCCGGACGCATCGTCGTCGCCATCGATGCGCGCCAGGGCCGCGTCGCGGTCGAAGGCTGGGCCAAGGACGGCGCGTGCGACGCGCTCGATCTCGCCCGCGCATTCGAGGGCGCGGGCGTCGCCGCCATCGTCTATACCGACATCGAGCGGGACGGCGCGCTGACGGGCGTCAACCTTGGCGCCACCGCGGCTTTGGCGCGCGCCATCTCGACGCCGGTCATCGCCTCGGGCGGCGTCGCCTCGCTTGCCGACCTCGTGGCGCTGAAGGCGCACCAATCCGCCGGCATCGCCGGCGTGATCTGCGGCCGCGCGCTCTATGACGGACGGATCGACTTGCGCCAGGCGCTGGCGCTGCTGGAGACTGCGGCCTGATGCTGAAGATGCGCGTCATCCCCTGTCTCGACGTGAAGGACGGCCGCACCGTCAAGGGCGTCAATTTCGTCGATCTCGTCGATGCCGGTGATCCCGTCGAGCAAGCCAAGCTCTATGACCGCGAGGGCGCCGACGAGCTCTGCTTTCTCGACATCACCGCCTCCTCCGACAATCGCGCAACGCTCTATGACGTGGTGCAGCGCACCGCCGAGCAATGCTTCATGCCGCTCACCGTCGGCGGCGGCGTGCGTGCGGTGGACGACATTCGCCGCCTGTTGCTGGCCGGCGCCGACAAAGTCTCGATCAACACCGCGGCGGTGGCGCGGCCCGAATTCGTGCGCGAGGGCGCGGAGAAATTCGGCAGCCAATGCATCGTCGTCGCCATCGACGCCAAGGCGACCGGTCCCGGGCGCTGGGAGGTCTTTACCCATGGCGGCCGGCGCGCGACCGGCATCGACGCGGTCGAATGGGCGCGCCGCATGGCGGCGCTCGGCGCCGGCGAGATTCTGCTGACCTCGATGGACCGCGACGGCACCAAGGCGGGCTTCGACATTCCATTGACCCGCGCCGTCGCCGACGCTGTCACCATCCCCGTGATCGCCTCGGGGGGCGTCGGCACGCTCGATCACCTCGTCGAAGGCATCCGCGACGGCCATGCGACCGCGGTTCTCGCCGCCTCGATCTTCCATTTCGGGACCTACCGCATCGCCGAGGCCAAGGCGCATCTCGCCGCGGCCGGGATCGCGGTCCGGCCCTAGCGACGGGGATGGACAAGCGAGCCCCTCAACAGATCGGTTGACACAGGCCCGGGGCAAACCCCCCATGTCTTCGTAGGGCAGCTTTTGATCGGGGTGTTGCGGCCGGCCGGCGCACTCTGAGAGCTCGTCTTCCGCTCAAGGCTTGTCGATTGCGGCGCCTTCTCTTCAATCGCGCGTGTGAACTTTCGCACTCTCTCCTTCGACCGAGGTGATAGCATCTTCCTGTCCCGGGCATTTGAAGGCCGTCGGGGCCGTCGAGACTATCGGGATGACGCAGCGGGAGGGATCGGATGAGGCGATG
Source organism: Allostellaceae bacterium (assembly GCA_035515835.1). Classification (GTDB taxonomy): domain Bacteria; phylum Pseudomonadota; class Alphaproteobacteria; order ATCC43930; family CGMCC-115725; genus DAHUYF01. The sequence goes on along the minus strand of DATJAV010000274.1, from coordinate 727 downwards.
GGGATTGATCGCGGCCGTTACCGGCGCAATCGCCTCGACCGACGCGGTGACGGCACAAGTTTCGACAAAACGCCTGCTCGTTGCTGTTCCGAGGGCGGTGACGCAACAAGCCAATAAGCCGCTCCCCGCCTTTTTCCGCGGCTTGCGAGAAGCTGATGGGCGCAAGCGGGGGGCGCGATGAAGCCAAAGAAAGCCCTTTGGGACACACGCCTGAAGAGGGTCATTGGCGATGCCATCGCCGACTTTCAGCCTGTGGCGCAGACGGGCGTGGCGGTTGCCGTCCTCCAGAATGGCGGCATCGCCTTCTCCGGCGGCTTTGGCTGGCGCGACCGCCAGAGCAGGAAGAAGGTGACCGCGCGCACAGTCTTTCCGATCGGCTCGGCGACCAAGGCCTTCAACAGCATGGTGCTCGCGATCCATGCCGCGCCCCCGCACGGCAACTTCACGCTCGATATGCCGGTCACGGACTACGCGCCCGACTTCGCCATGCAGCAAGCCAAGCCGACGACCGATATGACCCTGGTCGACATGCTGAGCCACCAGACCGGCCTGCCGCGCAACGACGCCCTGTGGTATCTCGGGCCCTTCTCGCGCTGCCAACTCTATTTCCGTTTGCGCGGGCTCGCACAAATCAACGGCGCCTTCCGCACGGCCTTTCTCTACAACAATCTGATGTATATGACGGCGGGGCATCTTCTCGAGTACCTGACCGGATCGGCGTGGGAAG
>DATJAV010000273.1:0-3074 GCA_035515835.1 Allostellaceae bacterium | reverse complement strand
CCACTGGACTTCCGTCGCGGCCGACCTGCCGAGGCACAGGTCCTCACCAGGCGCTCAAGGCGCAGGGTTGCATAGTTGCTCTCGACAGGCCGACCCGCCAACGCCAGTCTACTCCGAGACCAGCCACAAAAAGGTACAGGGGTTGCGACGTGGCCGAAACTGGGATGCATGGCGATAGCGGGTACAGCCGATGCCTCGGGCCCGACGGGCGGCTGGTCGGTCCGCTTCCCGAATCTGCGCGCGACGCCGAGACGCTGACCGGGCTCTACCGGGCCATGATGCGCACCCGCGGTTTCGACGCCAAAGCGGTGGCGCTGCAGCGGACGGGGCGCCTCGGCACCTTCGCCTCCTCGCTAGGCCAGGAAGCCGTGCCGGTCGGCGTTGCGAGCGCGATGCGGGCCGAGGACGTGCTGCTGCCGAGCTTCCGCGAGCATGGCGCGCAGCTCTGGCGCGGCGTGACGCCACTGGAGCTGCTGCTCTATTGGGGCGGCGACGAGCGCGGCAGCAATTTCGCCGGACCGCGTCAGGACTTTCCCGTCTGCGTGCCGGTCGGCAGCCATGCGCCGCATGCGGCGGGAGTGGCGCTCGCCTTCAAGCTGCGCCGCGAGCGGTGCGTCGCCGTCGCGGTCTTTGGCGATGGCGCCACCTCCAAAGGCGATGTCGCCGAGGCGCTCAACATCGCCGGGGTCTGGCAGCTTCCCGCGCTCTTCGTCGTCACCAACAATCAGTGGGCGATTTCCGTCCCGCGGCGGCGGCAGAGCGCCGCCGAAACGCTAGCACAGAAGGCCGTGGCCGCCGGCATCCCCGGCGACCAGGTCGATGGCAACGACGTAATCGCCGTCCGCCAGGCGACGCTGCTCGCGCTCGAGCGCGCAAGAAGCGGTGGCGGCGCCTCGCTGATCGAAGCGCTCACCTATCGGCTCGCCGATCACACCACCGCGGACGACGCCAGCCGCTATCGCGACGACGCCGAGGTAAGCCGGCATTGGCCCGAAGAGCCGTTGCTCCGTCTGCGCGCCTATCTGAGCGAGGCCGGGTATTGGACCAAGCGCGATGAGGATCGGCTGCTGGCGGAGACCGCAGCGGAAATGGACGCCGCGGCGTCCGCCTATCTCGACACCAAGCCGCAGCCGCCGGAGAGCATTTTCGACTACACCTTCGCACGGCTTCCGACGGACCTCGCCGAGCAGCGTGCGGCGGCACTGGCGGCGGCGTCGCCGACGGCGGGCTGAGCGATATGGCCGAGATCACGCTCGTCCAGGCCGTCACCCTCGCTTTGGCACACGCCATGGCGGAAGACCCGAGCGTCCTTGTGCTCGGCGAGGATGTCGGCGCTGATGGCGGCGTGTTTCGTGCGACCGACGGGCTCCTTGCGCGCTTCGGCTGCGATCGCGTGTTCGACACCCCGCTTGCCGAAGCGGCCATCGCCGGCCTTTCGATCGGCCTTGCCGCTCAAGGGTTCCACCCGGTCGCCGAGATCCAGTTCACCGGCTTCATCTATCCCGCCATCGACCAGCTCGTGAATCACGCCTCGCGCCTGCGGACGCGCACGCGCGGTCGGCTCACCTGCCCCATGGTGTTGCGCTCGCCTTGCGGCGGCGGCGTGCGCGCACCCGAGCATCACTCGGAGAGCCCCGAGGCCATGTTCGCGCATGTGCCGGGACTGCGCGTCGTCGTTCCCTCCTCGCCGCGCCGCGCCTACGGCTTGCTCCTCGCCGCCATCCGCGACCCCGATCCCGTGGTCTTCCTCGAGCCGACACGGCTCTATCGGGCCTCTCGCGAGGACGTAAGCGATGACGGCGCGGGTCTGCCGCTCGATCGCTGTTTCGTGCTCCGCGAAGGCAGGGATGCGACGCTGGTCGCCTGGGGCGGCATGGTGCGCGAGGCGATAGCCGCCGCCGATAGGCTGGCACAAGAGGGCGTCAGCGCCGAGGTCATCGACGTGGCGACGCTGAAACCGCTCGATGCCGAGACGATCCTTGCCTCGGTCGGCAAGACCGGCCGCTGCATCATCGCGCAAGAAGCACCGCTGGCCGGCGGCTTCGCGGCGGAGATCGCGGCGCGAGTCGCGGAGCGCTGCCTCATGAGCCTGCTGGCGCCGATCGAGCGCGTCGCCGGCTTCGACACGGTGATGCCGCTGCCCCGGCTCGAGCATCTCTATCTCCCCGACAACGCGCGCATCGCCGCCGCGGTGCGTCGGGCCATGGCCTACGCATGAGCCGCTTCGCGCTCCCCGACCTCGGCGAGGGGCTCGAGGAGGCGGAAATCGTCGCTTGGCATGTTGCCGAGGGCGATCACATTGTCGCCGACCAGCCGCTCGTCTCGGTCGAGACGGAAAAAGCCGTGGTCGAGGTGCCCTCGCCCCGCTCGGGCCGCATCGCCCGCCTTGTCGGCAAGGTGCATGACCGCGTCAAAGTCGGCGCCGTCATCGTCGAGTTCGAGGAGGGCGCCCATCCCGATGCCGGCACGGTGGTCGGCGACCTCTCGCCTGCGGCTGCGGCAGCCCCGACGCCCGCGTCCGAGCCGAAAGCCACCGGCATCGCCAGCCCGGCGGTTCGAGCGCTGGCGCGTCAGCGCGGAGTCGATCTCATGGCGGTCGTCGGGCATGGGCCGGGCGGCGCCATCACGCGCGAGGACGTGGAGCGCGCCGCAGCGGCCCCCGAGGGCGCCGTCGCCGGCGAGAGGTTGCGGGGCATGCGGCGCAGCATGGCCGAGACCATGGCGCGTGCCCATGCGGCCGTGGTGCCGGCGACGCTCTTCGACGAGGCCGATGTCGAAGCGTGGTGGAAGCCGGGCGCCGATGTGACGGTCCGGCTCATCCGCGGCATTGTCGCCGCCTGCCGCGCGGCGCCGGGGCTCAATGCTTGGTTCGACGGGCGCGCGATCGCCCGTGACCTCAAGCGGCAGATCGACCTCGGCATCGCCGTCGATACGGAAGACGGGCTGATCGTGCCCGTGCTGCGCGATGCCGGCAGCGCCGACGCCGAAACGCTCCGCTGTCAGCTGGGCGCACTCGTAGCCGCCGCCCGCTCGCGCACGCTGGCGCTCGCTCAACTGCGCGATGCGACGATCAC
>DATJAV010000272.1:0-8413 GCA_035515835.1 Allostellaceae bacterium | reverse complement strand
CTCGCGGGCGATGGCGAGACCGAGCCCCGTGCCGCCAGGCCGCGCCGAGCCGGCGAAGGGCCGGAAGAGATTGTCGCGCGCCTTGGGCGGCAGCCCCGGCCCGTCATCGGCAATCTCGATGACGAGCGCTTCGATGTCGCTCTGCGCGCTGACGACGACACGACGCGCGCCGGCCTCGATGGCATTCCGCGCGACGTTGAGCACGACGCGGAAGAGCTGATCGCGGTCGGCCTCGACCATGAGGGTCGGCGCCACGTTGTTGCGCAGCCTGGCGCCATCTTCGGTCTTGGGCTCGACCACCTCCGCAACCTCCTCGACGAGGCCGGAGAGGGCAAAGCGCGACCGTCGAAGCGGCGGGGCGCCCTCGCGGGTGAAGCTCAGCGTCCGCGTGCAGAGCGCCACGGCGCGGTCGATGGCGGCGAGCAGCCGCGGCGTCACGCGCTTCACTTCCGGCACTTCGCTGTCGACAAGCCCATCGGAGATGAGCCGGGCCGTCGAGAGAATGTTGCGCAGGTCGTGATTGATCTTGGTGACGGCGGTGCCCAGCGCGGCGAGGCGGGCATTGTGGCGGAGCGCTTGGCGCACTGTCTCTTGCATCACCGCGAGCTCGCGCTGCGCCAGGCCGATCTCGTCGGCGCGGCCCGAGGGCGGCACGTCGCGCGATTGGTCCTCGGGATCGGCGCGGAAAGCCATCATGCCGGCGGTGAGCCGGCGGAGCGGCGACACCAGCAGCCATTGCAGCGCGAGATAAAGGAGCGCCGCGGTGATGAGCGAGATGACGATGGAGAGCTCGAGGATGCGGCTGCCATAGTCCCACATCGCCTTGCGCATGGGATCGTCGCCGAGGATCACCTCGACGATGGTGTGCGGATCGCGCGGCGAGACGTCGAGGACGCGCAGAATGTGGTCGTCGCGTTGCGTGAGCGCCCCCATCGCGTCGGCGATGAGGCGGAACACGCCGCTCTCTTCGAGATCGAAGGTGGCATCGATGCGGGGTGCCCCGCCGGCATCCAGCATCAGCGTCGCGTTCGGCTTGTGCAGCACGATGCCGTAGGCACCGACATGCCCCAACAGCTCGCGCGCCAGCGCATCGCTCACCATGTTGCCGGGCGTCGCCTCGAGGGCGAGGATCGCGAGCTGCGCGTCGCTGACCTTCTCGCGCAGGTAGTTGAGCCGGAAGCGCGCCACCGAGGGCACGAAGATCAGTACCTCGCTCACCATGACGAAGATGACGGTGAGCACCAGGAGGCGCGCGGAAAGGCCGCGCAGGAAGGGCGGCAGCGATGCTGTGGGGGCGCTCATGCCGACGCCTCAGCCGAGCTTGGCCAGGAGCCGCACCAGCCGCCGCGTGCGGTCGCTGAAGAGCTTCGGGGTAAAAAAGCTGCCGGCGGCACGCTTGCTGACCTCGCTCAACGTCGGGTAGGGGGCGATCATACCAGCAATTGTGGCGAGCTTGAGGCCCCCACTGATGGCGAGCCCCCAGGACTGGATCAGCTCCCCGGCATGGGCGCCGATGATCGAGGCACCGAGCACGCGCCCGTTGCGCCGGGCGATCACTTTGATGAGGCCGTGGGTCGCGCGCACGGCTTGGGCGCGGTCGTTCTCGTGGAAGGACCAGCGCAGCACTTCGACGTCGCCCCGATGCGCCTCGAACGCGTCCCTTTCGGTCATGCCGACTTGCGCCAGCTCGGGGTCGGTATAGGTCACCCAGGGAAGCGCGCGGTAATCGACCTTTGCCGGCAGACGAAAGAGGGCGTTGCGGATGACGATGGCCGCATGATAGCCGGCGACGTGGGTGAATTGCGGCCCGCCCGCGGCGTCCCCCACGGCGAAGACGCGGCGGTTGCTGGTGCGGAGCCGGCGATCGACGACGAGGCGGCCCTCGGCGTCGGTGGCTATGCCGGCCTTGTCGAGATCGAGCCCGTCGAGGTTGGGACGCCGTCCCGCCGCCACCAACAGATGCGTGCCCGCGATGCGCCGCTCGCCCGCGCGCTCCTCGAGGACGACAGCGATGCGGCCGGCCGCGCCCTCGACCCGCCCGATCTTCACGCCCTCCTCGATGGCGATGTCGTCGGCCCGAAGCCGCTCCACCAGCAGGAGGGCCAACTCGGGGTCGTCCTTCGCCATGACCTTCGCGGCCTCGAGCACCGTGACCCGTGCGCCGAGCAGGCGATGGGCCTGTGCCATCTCTAGTCCGATCGGGCCGCCGCCGATGACGATGAGATGCTCGGGCAGCACCCGGTTCAGGAACACCGTCTCATTGGTAAGGAAAGGGACATCGCGGAGGCCGGGGATGGGTGGCACGCTCGGCGCCGAGCCGGTGGCAATGACGATGCGCCGCGCGCGCACCGGGCGGTCGCCGGCCAGGACCTCGCGAGGACCGGCAAAACGCGCCGCGGCGGCGACGACCTCGACGCCCAAGCCGGTAAACCGCTCCACCGAATCGTGCGGCGCGATCGCCGCGACCACCTCCTCGACATGGCGCATCACCTGCGGGAAATCGACGGCGGGCGGCGCGCCGCCGAGGCCAAAGGCGGGATTGTTCCGTGCGAGGCCCACGCGCTTGGCCGCCGCCAGCAGCGATTTCGATGGGACGCAGCCGAAATTGAGGCAGTCGCCGCCCATTCGCCCGCGCTCGATCAGCACCGTCTTCATGCCGAGCTGAGAGGCGCCGGCCGCCACCGAGAGCCCACCCGACCCGGCGCCGATGACGCAGATATCGGCGGCGATGGCGACGCTCATCGGGCGTCCCGTTGCCGCGCCTTGTGGCGCTTGTAGATGACCGGCACGAGGGCGAGCGCCGAGAGCGCGATCAATGGTCCCAGCACCGTCCAGCGCAGGATGATCTGCAGGTCGGGCGCCTGACCGGCATCGATGATGCTGCCGAGTCCGGCGCCGAGGCTCGAATAGACGAAGCTGGCCGGGGCCATGCCGATGAAGCTCACGGCGACGAAGGTCCTGAGCCGCATGCCGAAGAAGGCCGGCAAGAGATTGACCAGCCAGAAGGGAAAGATCGGCACCAGGCGCAGTACCAGGAGATAGCTGGCGGCGTTTTCCTGGAATCCCGCCTCGACCTTCCGCAGCGAGGGCAGCGCGCGTTGGCGCAGCAGGTCGCCCAAGCTGGTGCTGGCGATGAGAAAAATGGCGGCCGAGCCCAGCGTCGCCGCAATCAATGAATAAAGACCGCCGAGCCAAGTGCCGAAGAGGAACCCGCCGGCGAGCGTGACGATGATGCCGACCGGTATCGAGACCGCAACCGCCGCGGCATAGATCGAGATAAAGGCGAGCGGTGCCAAGACGCCCAGGCGCTGCACCCATTGCAGCAGCCATTCGCGATGCCCGGCCAAGGACTGGAAGGTGAGATAGCGCCCCAACCCCAGGGCAAAGAAAGCGGAGAGCGCGGCGACCACCAGAGCCGGCGGCAGCCAGCGCACGAGCGAGCGCTTCGGCACTTTGCCCCGCGCGTGCGTGCCCGTCGGCCGCATCCCGGAATCCATGAGAGGGTGTCGTCCTTTGCCGTTTCGCGGCGATCCTAGGCCATCGCGCACGCCCTTCCGTTCACCTTGTCGCGACGGCTATGGCGTTGACTTCGCTGGGCGCCTCCCCTATACAGCGCCCGCGTTCCCTTGAGAAGTCTGGCCGGAGCCCGTGCCGTGAAGCGCACCTATCAGCCGAGCAAAATCGTCCGCAAGCGACGCCACGGCTTCCGCGCCCGCATGGCCACGGTCGGGGGGCGCGGCGTTTTGTCTCGGCGCCGCCGCAAGGGGCGCAAGCGGCTCTCCGCCTGACGCGTATGGGCGGCGGGGCGCCATGGCCGGCATCGCTCGGCTGAAACGGCGCGCGGAGTTCCTGCGGGTCGCCGATAGCCGCCGCAAATCGGTTACGCCGGGCCTTATCCTGCAGGCGTTGCGGCATAGGGCGAGCGACGCCACGGCGGCGCGGGTCGGCTTTACCGCCAGCCGCAAGGTTGGCATCGCCGTCGAGCGCAACCGCGCCCGGCGGCGCCTTCGGGCAGCGGTCGATCGAGTGATGCCCCTCCACGCGGCGCCCGGGCACGACTATGTGTTGATCGCCCGCGCGGCGACGATCCGCCGTCCCTTTGCCGCGCTCCTGGGCGATCTCGAGACGGCTCTCCGACAGCTCGGCGCCTGGCGCGGAGCATGAGCAGAGGAGGCGCGTGAGGCCCGTGATGAATGCCGTGTTGCAGGGGTTTATCCGCCTCTACCAGCTCTTCGTCTCGCCGCTGCTGCCGCCCGGCTGCCGCTACCTGCCGACCTGCTCCGAGTATGCCGCCGAGGCCATCGCGCGTCACGGCGCGGCGCACGGCAGCTGGCTCGCGCTCAGGCGCCTGCTGCGCTGCCACCCCTGGGGCGGCAGCGGCTTTGACCCGGTGCCGCCCACCTCCTGCCCGCATTGCCGCTAGGCCAAGCTCCCATGGACACGAAGGACCAGAAGCAGCAGATCCGCAATGTCGTCCTCGCGGCGGTGATCTCGATTGCAATCATCGTCGGCTTCCAACACTTCGGGCCGAAACCGACGACGACGCCCCATCCGCAGCCGGGGACGGAAACCTCCCAGCCCGTCCCCGTCCCCGCCGCCAATGCCTTGGAGGTAGTGCCGCGCCCCTTGGTTTTGGCACGCTCGCCCCGCGTCCAAATCGAGACGCCCCGGCTCGACGGCTCGATCAACCTCGTCGGCGCCCGGCTCGACGATCTCCGGCTCAAGGATTATCACGAGACGGTCGATCCCAGGAGTCCGGAGATCGTCCTCCTCTCGCCTGACGGCGCCAAGAGCTTGTCGGAAGGCGCGGCGCCCGCGGGAGCGACGCCTGAAGACGTGGAGAAGGCCGCACAGGATCCCTACTTCATCGATTTCGGCTGGACGGCGCCGAGCGATCCCAAGCTCAAGCTGCCGACGCCGGAGACGAAATGGACCGCCTCCGGGCAGCAATTATCGCCGCAACAGCCGCTCGATCTCACCTGGGACAACGGCGAGGGCTTGCATTTCGCCTATCACTTCGCGGTCGACGACAACTACATGTTCACCGTCACCGCTTCGGTCGAGAACGACACCGACCAGCCGGTAACGCTCGTCCCCACCGGCCGCATGACGCGCGACGGCAATCCCGTCACGGTCAGCACCTGGCTGCTGCATGAAGGCCCCATCGGCGCCCTCGGTGGCAGCATCAAGGAGGCCACCTATGCGGCGCTCCGGCCGGCCAAGAGCGAGACCTACACATCGACCGGCGGCTGGTTCGGCATCACCGACAAGTATTGGCTCGCCGCCTTCATCCCCGATCAACAAGAGGCCGTGACGGCCCGCTTCAGCAGCACGGGTCCGGACAAAGCCGAGGTTTTCTTTGCCGATTACACTGGGACCGAGCGCGCAATCCCGCCGCACGGCCGGACCACCAGCGATGAGGACCTCTTCGCCGGCGCCAAGGAGGTGCACCTCCTCGACGACTACGAGAAAGCGCTCAAGATCCCGCTCTTCGACCGCGCCATCGACTTCGGCTGGTTCTATTGGATTACGAAGCCGTTCCTGCTCACACTCGATTATTTCTCGAAGCACATCTTCGCCGACTTCAAGGGCAGCTTCGGCTTCGCCATCCTGCTGCTGACCCTCCTCGTCAAGCTCTTGTTCTTCCCGCTCGCCAACAAATCCTACCGCGCCATGAGCAAGATGAAGGCGCTGCAGCCCAAGATGCAGGAGCTGCGCGAGCGCTTCGGCGAGGATCGCGCCCGGCTCAATCAGGAGATGATGGCGCTCTACAAGGCCGCCGGCGCCAACCCCATGGCCGGTTGCCTGCCGATCTTCGTACAGATCCCGGTCTTCTTCTCGCTCTACAAAGTGCTCTACGTCAACATCGAGATGTGGCATGCGCCGTTCTACGGCTGGATCCATGACCTCTCGGCGCGCGACCCGACCTCGATCTTCAACCTGTTCGGCCTGCTGCCCTTCACCGTGCCGGAGCATCTCGGCCCGATCCCGCTTATCATCGGCGTGTGGCCGCTGATCATGGGCGTTACCATGTTCCTGCAGCAGAAGCTCAACCCGCCGCCCCCCGACCCGGTGCAGGCGAAGATGTTCATGTTCCTGCCCGTCATCTTCACCTTCATGATGTCGCAATTCGCGGCGGGCCTCGTCATCTACTGGACCTGGAACAACCTGCTGACGATCGCCCAGCAATGGACGATCATGCGCCGGGCGCGTGTCAGCCCGCGCGGCTGACGCGGATGACGCCGGCCGTTGCCTACCCGCTGGAGGAAGCGCCCGACGCCGGGGCCGAAGAAAAGGGTCGCCGCCTCTTCGCCCAAGCCTGCGCTTTCGTCGCCGGCGTCACCGACGAGGCGGCGGTCCCGCCCGCCACCTTGCCGGAGATCGCGTTTGCCGGCCGTTCCAATGTCGGGAAATCGAGCCTCGTCAATGCGCTTACCGGGCGAACGACCTTGGCCCGCGTGTCGCATACGCCGGGTCGCACGCAGCAGCTCAATTTCTTCGATCTCGGCCATCGCCTGATCCTGGTCGACCTGCCCGGCTACGGCTATGCCCGAGCATCCAAGACCAACATCTCGCGCTGGACCGGGCTCACCCGCCGCTATCTCAAGGGCCGCCCCAGCCTGCGCCGGGTCCTGCTGCTGATCGACGGGCGCCACGGCATCAAGGACGTCGACCGCGCCGTCATGGCGCTCCTCGACGAGACCGCCCAGTCCTTCCAGCTCGTGCTCACCAAAGTCGACAAGGTGGCCGCCGCCGAACTGCAGAGCCGCGTCGCAGCGACGGCCGCCGAGGCGAAGCGCCACGTCGCGGCGCATCCCGTGCTGCATCTGACGAGCGCGCATGAAGGCTCGGGCATCGCCGCGCTCCGCGCCGGTCTCGCCACGCTAGCGGCGCCCGCCGCCCCGAGTTAGAGTGCCGCCCCCATGACCGACGCAAAACCGCCCGGCATCGATGCCGCGAGCAAAGCCGCGACACTCGCCGCGGCGCTGCCCTTCATGCGCCGCTACGCCGGCAAGACCATCGTCGTCAAATACGGTGGTCACGCGATGGGCGACGAGCGTCTCGCCGATCTTTTCGCCGCGGACGTGGTTCTCTTGAAGCAGATCGGCATGAACCCGATCGTCGTCCATGGCGGCGGGCCGCAGATCGGGCAGATGCTCGATCGCCTCAAGATCAAGAGCTCCTTCATCGACGGCCTCCGCGTCACCGACCGCGAGACGGTCGAGATCGTCGAGATGGTGCTCTCGGGCTCGATCAACAAGCAGCTCGTCACCGCCATCAATGGCGCCGGCGGCTATGCCATCGGCCTGTCCGGCAAGGACGCCAATCTGATCCGGGCGCGGAAGCTGACCCGCGAGCGGCATGAGAGCGATAGCCACATCGAGAAGGTGCTCGACCTGGGCTTCGTCGGCGAGCCCGAGGCCATCAACACCGAGGTGCTGCAGCTCTTCGAGCGCTCGTCGATCATTCCCGTGATCGCGCCGATCGGCGTCGGCGCTACCGGCGAGACCTTCAACATCAACGCCGACACGGCGGCGGGCGTGGTGGCCGGCGCGATGAAGGCGACGCGCCTCTTGCTGCTGACCGACGTGAAGGGCGTGCTCGACAAATCGAAGGCGCTGGTGCATGAACTGACGCTCGCCGAGGCCAAGGCGCTCATCGCCGACGGCACCATTCAAGGCGGCATGATCCCCAAGATCGAGACCTGCCTCGAGGCGGTCGAAGCCGGCGTCGAGGCCGCCGTCATCATCGACGGCCGCGTGCCCCACGCCATCCTCCTCGAGCTCTTCGCCGAGGGCGCGGGCACCCTCATCCGCCAGCGGCGGGGATGAGGGAGCGCTGCATTGGGGGGTGCCAATGCAATCCCCGGCAAGCGCCGCAGAGAGATCTCAGTAAACGTCCCGCTGATAGCGCTGATGGCGCGCCAGCGTCGCGAGATAGGCCTTGGCCTCGCCGGCGCTGCGCTTGCCTTGCCGCGCGATGATGGCGGCGAGCGCTTGATCGACGTCGCGCGCCATTGCCGCCGCACCGCAGACATAGAGGTGCGCGCCCTCCTCGAGCCACGCCCAGAGCTCGGCCGCGCTCTCGCGCATGCGATGCTGCACATAAAGGCGCTCGGCCTGGTCGCGCGAGAAGGCGAGGTCGAGCCGGGTCAAGAGCCCGTCACGCCGATACTCGAGCAGTTCCTCCTCGTAGAGGAAATCCGCGGCGCGACGCCGGTCGCCGAAGAAGAGCCAGTTGCGCCCGGTGGCACCCTCGGCGCGGCGCTCCTGCAGAAAGGCGCGGAAGGGTGCGACGCCGGTGCCGGGGCCGATCATGATGATCGGCGCATCCGGCTTGGCGAGGCGGAAATTGTGCGCCGGCTGCACCGACACCGGTACGGGCGATCCCGGCGCCACGCGCTCGGCTAGGA
>DATJAV010000271.1:0-14678 GCA_035515835.1 Allostellaceae bacterium | reverse complement strand
AGGTGATCTTGATGATGTCGTCGACGGTTCCGCCGGCCGCTTCGACGTCGTGGCGAATATGCTGGAAGACATTGGCCACCTGCTCTTCGAGGCTCGCCGGCAAGTCGCGGCTGCCGGGCTTGACGCCGGAAATCACGCTCGACATGACGAGATTGCCGACCCGGCTCGCATTCGGAATCGGGTTCTCGTGACGCGGCCTGCTCCCATTGATGCTGTGTCGCCTCGGCATGGCTTCCCTCCCTTCCGAGCGGCCCGTGCTGACAGCCAAGACCGGATCATCCGTCCGATCGGACCCTCGCCTCGGCGATCCTACCGCGAGATCGCGCGGCGTGTCGATGTCGCGCCCCGACCTTCGACCGCCGCACCATCTCCGCGTCGCGCTCGAGCTCGCGCCGCCGGCTGGACGGAGGCCGGCCCGCGCCGTTAATCTCATTCTCATCCAGAGCGAGGTCGCGGATGTCGTCGATCGCCGTCACCACCTTGTCGCGGTCCTCCGTGGCTGGCGGGCTGGTGCCGGAGGCGGGCCGCGCCGAGCTTGCCCATCTCCCCGGCGACGACGGCCTCCCGCTGGTCGGCGACACCTTCGCCTTCCTCGCGATCCGCTGAAGGTCATCGCCGAGAAGTCGCGGCGGTATGGCCTGGTCTATCGCACCCGTGGCTTCGGCCAGCGCATGGTCGCGCTGCTCGCGCCCGATGCCATGGGCTTCATGCTGTCGGACCAGACCAAGCTCTTCTCCTCGGCCGATGGCTGGGGTTACTATCTCGATCGGCTCTTTCCGCGCGGCCTCATGCTCCTCGACTTCGACGAGCATCGCCTCCATCGCCGCGCCCTCTCCGTCGCCTTCAAATCGGGCCCGCTCAAATCCTATCTCGCCGCGCTCAATCTCGGCATTGCCGAACGCCTCGCCGAGTGGCGGCAGGGACCGGCGGAATTCCTCTTCTATCCCGCGATCAAGCAGCTCACCCTCGACCTTGCCGCCACGGCCTTCCTGGGTTCGGCGCTTGGCCCCGAGGTGGCGGCGATCAAGCGCGCCTTCATCGACATGGTGGCGGCCGCCGTCGCCGTCATCCGGAGGCCGCTGCCGGGAACGCGGATGCGGCGCGGCGTCCGGGGGCGCGCGTTCATCGTCGACTATTTCAGCCGGCAGACGCCGCTCAGGCGCGAGCGCGGCGGCGAGGACCTCTTCTCGCAGCTCTGCCGCGCGACGCACGAGGACGGCTCGCTCATGACCGTGCAGGAGATCGCCGACCATATGAGCTTCCTCATGATGGCGGCGCACGACACGCTGACGTCCTCGCTCTCGGCTTTCGTCTATTTCCTTTCGCTTCATCAGGAATGGCAGGAGAAGCTTCGCGCCGAGATCGCCGCGCTCGGCTTTGCCGAGGGCGAGCCGCTCCCCTTCGAGGGGCTCGACCGCCTGCCGCTGACCGAGATGGCGTTCAAAGAGGCGATGCGCCTCATACCGCCCGTCATCTCGCTGCCGCGCCGCGCGCAGCGCGAATTCGAGTTCGGCGGCCACCGCATCCCCGCCGGCGCCAACACCTTCTGCAGCATCCTCTTCGTGCACCACATGCCCGAGGTCTGGCCCGAGCCGGAGCGCTTCGATCCCACGCGCTTTTCGCCCGAGAACGAGCGGCGCCGCCATCGCTTCGCCTATGTGCCCTTCGGCGGCGGCGCGCATATGTGCCTGGGGCTCAATTTCTCCCACATGCAGGCGAAGTGCTTTGCCTATCATCTGCTGCGCGCGAGCCGGGTGGCGATGGCGCCGGGCTATCGCCCGACATGGCAGATGATGCCCATCCCGAAGCCGCGCGACGGCCTCACGGTATCGCTCGCCCCGCGGCCTTGAGGGCCCGGGTCAAGACCCGTGAAGCGTGCGCCGCCGCGGGGTTATTCTTCGTCGCTCGCCGCCGCCGGCGTTTCCGCCGCGAGCGCCGCCGCGCGCCGCCGTCCAGGGCGTCGCGGTCGGCCGCCGCGTTCGCCTGGTCGGCCGCGGCCTTCTCCCGCGCATGCGCGAGCTTCGCGCCCCTCGATCTCTGCCTTGAGAGCGCGGTCCTGCTGGCGCTGCTACGTCTCCACCATCTCTGCGGCCGCCTCGCGCCGGCTGTCCGGCTGCTGCAGCAGCAGCTCCTGCTGCGCCAGCGCCAGCTTCTGCTGCTTCAGCGGCAGCTCGGCCGCCATCGCCGCTGCTTTCGGATTGCTCGGCATCGGTGCCGCAGGCCGCCGGCCGGCGGTCAGCAGGCTGTCGATGTCGCCGATATTCACCGTCCGCAGGATGCGCCGGATGACTTCCTGCTGATTGAAGAGGTTGGGCGCGGCGCTTGCCATCATCCACAGCACCGTCGACCGCATGATACGATGCACCTGGGCCGGCACGTTGGGATCGGACGCGGGGATGAGCGCCACGTCGGCGAATTCCTCGGCCGTCTGCCAGACCCGCGCCGGGTCCTTGGCGAAGCGGCAGAGCGCGCCGGGATCCTCGGCGCAGAGTTCTTTCAGCAGCAGCATCTCCTCCTGCTGCGAGGCGTGGTTGCGCTTGTGCACCGCCGACATCACTTGCGTCTGCTGCTCGATCATCGAGAGGATCGTGCCCACCGGCATGTTGGTGCGGCCTTGGCCGAGCTCGAGCTCGACGGTGGCGGCGATCTGCGCCGCGTCCTTCATCAAGAGCTGGATCATCTCGAGGATGACGCCCGAGGGCTCGTGATAGGGCATCGGCATGATGAGCTTCCGGATGTCCTCCACGCCGGCCGCGTCGATCTCCGGAAACTCGCCCGGCCCCGGGCGGAACTCGTTGGTGGAGGCGCGGCTGCCCTTGAGCCGGAGCCCCCCGGGAATGTCGAAAACATCCCGGCGTCGATCACCAGGCGCCAGAGCGCCGTTAGCGCCTTGGTGTGATTGCCGATGAGATGGAGGAAGCCGTAGTCGTAGAAGCCGAAGCCCGGCACCAGGCCGTATTTGACGAAGCGCTTGCGCCGTTGGAAACCGTCATCGCCTTCCTCCAATTGCGGCGGATCTCGAGGATGCGCCGGCTGTCGCGGTCGATCGAGACGCGATAGGGGAGATCGCGGCCGGGCTTGGTCCCGGGCTGCCGCACGCCATGCGCCGCGGGTCGAGGTCGCTGTAGCATTCATAGATCGTGTGCTGCTTGTCCTCGGGCCGCTCCCGCGCCGCGGTGATGCCGGCGATCTCGGCCGCCTTCTGCTTCGCCGGGTCGGCTTGCACCTCGGCCGGCGGCGCCAGCGACACCTCGAGATAGAAGCCGCTCCCCATGAGTCGCGCACCGCGCCCTGCGCCATCTCGAATCTATGCGTGACGCGGAGCGCGTTCTCGAGATCGGTCGCGTCGTTGGAGACGATGAGGTCCGGCATATAGACGCATTCGCCCACCGGCCGTTCGCGCAAGGGGCAGTGATAGACCTTCTCGAAGAGCGTCCCGCCATATCCCAGGTAGAAGAGCCCGCGATCGGTGTCGGGATAGTACTCGCTTGCCGTGACGGTCAGATAATGTGGTTGAAGTCGCGTTCGAAATCCTCGGCGAGCTCGTTCTCGGCCGCGGTGTCGTCGCCCTCGACCTTGGCCTTGACCGGCCCCCCCGGCAGCAGCTCGTTGCGCGCCCCCTGACTGGAAGCGGAGGCACGCCCAGAGCAGGATCGGATGGCGGATGCGCGAGATGTTCTTGCCTCCCTGCCCCGCCGCAAACCCCGCCGCGTCGCCTTCGAGCTTCAACCCCAGCAGATCCATGCCGCGGGTATATTGCTCCAGCATCTCCTTCCGCGACCGCTCATCCGCCTCGATCCCGCGCAACAGCATCTCGGCGATCGTGCTCCGCGCCGCGTCGTCGAGCGTCTCCGCGAGATTGTCGTCGAACCCACCCGGTCCGCTCCGCGACGCTCTCTCGCTCTTGTCGCGAACCGTCACTTTTCCCGTCGCGTCGTCCACCTCGATCTTGAGCGCGCTCACGCCCGGCTCCGCTCGCGGCGGCGCCGCCGGCGCCAGCACCTCCCTTGCCCCAACATCGGTTGCGGCGCCATCAACGGAATCGGCATGTTCTTGGCTCCTCGGCAAAATCGCTGCTACGGCTCTCGGTTCGAAAGGGGGGGCGGCGCGCTTGCAGCGCTTTGGCCATCGAGCCCAAGACGGGGTCGCGGCGCAGTTTCAGTTGCAGCTTGGCTTGCATCCGCGCCGCGACGACGCTGCTCTCGACCGTCGCCTCGAGCGTTCTTGCCGTGTGCGCGAGCAAAGAGGCCGCAACGGAGGATGCGGTGATCTCGGCGACGCTGCCGAAGTGATCGGCGATTTCGACATAGGCGATCGGCGTACCCTCTCGGCGCGCTTGCTGCACGGCGTCTCTAGGCCGATTTGGCGTCGACGAAGCCGACGAAATGAAACCGCAACGTCGCGGTCGCTCCTGTGAAGGAGAGCGTGAGCGAATAGAGGTCCGGCTCCGCCGCTGCGTTAGCGTCGGTCATGCAATCACTTTTCGTTGAACGGATATCAGGCAGTCAGCGAGTCTGTTGGCGGCAACCGCGCGCCAAAGGCGCCGCCGAGCGGCTTGTTCCGCTCCCCTCTCCCCTTGCGGGAGAGGGAGGGGCCCGCGCGAACGCGCGGGAGGGTGAGGGGAAACACCCCGCCGAATTTTCTCGATGGCCGATGACGGCAGTTGCCGCCGAACACATAAGGAGGACGGACGAACCCCCGGCTCAGGGCGGATTGGCCTTGGGGTTGGGCTTCGGGCAGGGTTGCGTTTGGCTGTCGAGGAACTCCCTCACGGAGGTCTCTGCCGAGAGGAAGATGCCGGACGGAAACCCCAACCCCCTCGCCCGCCAGTAATCCACATACGCCGTGCGCAGTTCGCTCCCGAAATGTCGCGAGCATACGCCGATGTCCTGGCTGAGGTTCCAATCGTTGAAGATCACGCCGATATAGTCGGTGCAATGCCGATGCTTTTCATCGGCCACGGCGCTGTTTTCGCCCTCGCCCGCGGCGCAATCCTCGTAGAGTCCGAGCGCCGTCCCATAGACGTAGACGTCGCCGGCCGCCGGCGCGATGGACAAGGTCAGGAAGATGACAACGAGGAGAAGGCGCGGCGCCGATCGCATGCTCACCTTCTATCGCAAACCAGGGTGCGCGTCGCGCGTGGCGATCGGGCGCCCGCAACCGGATGGCAGGACGCCACTTCCTTGCCGCCCAGCCAGTCGAGGTCCCGATGTTAGGTTTTTTGCACCAGAGCCGACAGGTGGCGATAAATTTTATCTGTCGTGGATCGCGCTTGGAATCACGCGGCCCGCCGCGCGGCATCGCTGCGACGCGCCGCCTGGAGGCATCGCTCCGCGCAGCGCACGAGATCATCGGGGTCGAATGGCTTGGCGAGAACGGCGCTGGCGCCGAGCTTCTGCGCGATCATGAGAAAATCGGTGTTGCCCATGCGGCCGCCGCCGGAAATGGCGATGATCGGCACGCCGGGCCGCTCGCCCCGCACCTGCATGATCGTCTCGATGCCCTCTTTCTCGGGCATGATGATATCGGTGATGACCAGGTCAGGGCACTCCTCGCGGAACCTCGCCATGCCGCGCTGGCCGTCTTCCGCGCTCACCACCTCATAGCCGCGGTCCTCGAGGACCTGCGCGATGGTTTCGCGAACCATGACGTCGTCATCGATGATCAGCACCTTGGACATGTGCGCGCTCCTCACGGGGAGAACAATTGTCTCCGGCATGAAACCTACGCGCGGAGGGTGGCCGTCGGCAATCCGTAGTTGTCCTTAGACGGCCGCGCACGGAATCGTTGCGAAGGAAGAACGATCACCGGCGTCGGTCACCCCGTCCCCTTCGACTCCCTGATCCTCACCTCCGTCTCTCGCCCGCCGCAGCCCGCGCAGCGAAACGGGCGCATCCTCACGATCGGGCTGTCGGCGCCGCGCGCCGCGATGAGCGCCGGCAGCGGCACATCGAAGTGGCGGTCGTAGCTGCGGCAATAGCCGAAGAGCCCGTGGCCCTCAGCGTGGAGCCGGCCGAGCGTGTCGAGGACGATGCGCTGCGCGTTGGACATCGCGGCCTCTGGCTGCCGATGTCCCCCCGACGCTAGACCGACAGCTGGTTAGGTAGAATCGGCTGGAGCTTGCTTAGCGGTTTTTGGGGCGTCGACAAAACAATTGAAAAGGGGATATGGGATGAGTGGGGATCGAGGGGATATGGGTTGAATCGGAAGCATCTCCCCCATCCCCGCTCATCCCCATGTCCCCTTCTATTGACTCGCTGACCGATGCGGCGGCGATGCCAACGAAGCGGTGCGTGCTCTAGGATTGAGCGCCACGCCGGCCGCGCGGTCAAGGCGCGGGGCCGATCCGGGTCTCCGCTTGTGGACGCAGAGCTTCCTCGATGGAATTCACCAGCTCATCGGCGGCGAACGGTTTCCGCAACAGCGCGACGCCGGCGCGGGCAGCCGCCCGGAGGATCGCCGCGTCGGGCCTTCCCGTCATCAGGACCGCTGGCATGGTCCTCCTGTCGCGTCGAATCCGCTCCAGCAGCTCGAGCCCGGTCATCCCCGGCATATGGACGTCGAGCACGAGACAAGCGGGGTCGTCCGAAAGCCCATGGCGAAGGACATCGGCACATGAAGCGAAAGCGGAGACGTCGAAGCCTTCCCATTCCAGCAGCCGCCGAAGCGCCTCTCGGACGTCATCGTCGTCGTCGACCACATAGATCATCGCGTTTCTCGCCACGTCGGCTGCCTCAAATCCTATTAAGCCTCCGACGTGCGAGAGAGGCTTTGATTCAAATCAATGGTTGACGCCGCAGTCTTCGATCTGGCCCGAACGGCGGGTCGAAAGAGCAACGATAGGTGAATACCCCCGTATCTCCCTCCGCCTCGAGCTAGACCGACAGCTGAATAAGTAGAATCGGCTGGAGCTTGCTGAGCGGTATTTGGGGCGTCGACAAGACAATTGAAAAGGGGAAATGGAGATGAGTGGGGATCGAGGGGATATTGGTTGAATCACAAGCATCTCCCCCATCCCCGCTCATCCCCATATCCCCCTTCTATCGTCCCGCTGACCGATGCGAGGCGATGCCAACGAAGCGGCGCGTGCTCTAGGCGGCGCGGATCTTTGCCAGGAACCCGTCGACCCGTTCGCGCAGCGTCGCCGCCTGATGGGCCAGTTCGCCGGAGGCGCTCAGCACCTGGACCGACGCGGCGCCGGTGTCGTCCGCCGCCTTGGTGACGCCGGCGATGTTGGACGACACTTCGCGTGTGCCGGCCGAAGCCTGCTGCACGTTGCGCGCGATCTCCTTGGTCGCCGCCCCTTGCTCCTCCACCGCCGAGACGATCGTGGTGGCGATCTCGTTGATCCGCGTGATCGTCTCGGCGATGCCTTTCACCACGTCGACCGACTCGCTGGTCGCGCTCTGCATCTCGCCGACCTTGGCGCTGATCTCTTCGGTCGCCTTCGCCGTCTGGGTCGCCAGCGACTTCACCTCGGACGCCACCACCGCGAAGCCCTTCCCGGCCTCGCCGGCGCGCGCCGCCTCGATCGTCGCATTGAGCGCCAGCAGGTTGGTCTGGCTGGCGATGTCGTTGATGAGCGCCACCACCTCGCCGATCTTCTGCGCCGCCTCGGCGAGGCTCTTGATCTGGCTGTTGGTGCGCCGCGTCTCCTCGACCGCCTGCGTCGTGATGCGGGTCGATTCGCCGACCTGGCGCGTGATCTCGGCGATCGAGGAGGAAAGCGCATCGGCGGCGGTCGCCACGCTATGGACGTTGGCCGAGGCCTGCTCCGAGGCCGCCGCCACGACGGTCGACTGCCGGCTGGTCTGTTCCGCCGTGGCCGACATGGACTGCGCCGTGCTCTGCAGCGCCGTCGCCGCCGAGGAGACGCCCTGCAGGATGCCGGCCACCGATTGGTCGAACTCGGCGATGTGGGCCTCGATCGCCTGATGGCGCCGCTCCTTCTTGGCCTGTTCGGCCTGCTGCTCGGCGGCGAGTTGCTCCGCCCTCGTCATCGCGTCCTTGAACACTTCGACCGATCGCGCCATCTCTCCGATCTCGTCCCGATAGCTGACGCCGGGGATGACGACGAGCTTGTCGCCTCCGGCAAGTCGGCCCATGGCGGCCGTCATGCCGCGGATGGGGGCGGCGATGCCGCGGCCGATGACGAACGCCACCACGAGCCCGAGCACGAAAGCAACGATCGCGGTCGCGCCGCCTGTCAGCGTCGAAGCGTGCAGGTTGCCGGTGGCGGCCGTTTCGATCTGACGAAGCGCGGCGATCTGCGACTGCTTCACGGCGTCCGCGCCATTGCCGAACTCCGCGGCGGCGATATCCATCGGTCCGTCGACCAGGTTGTGCGCCTCCAGCGTCGCCGCCGACATCGCCTTAAAAGCGGCCAGGTATCTCGCCGCGGTTGCCAAGGTCTGCCGACAAATTTCTTTGCGCTCCGGGTTCTGCAGCTGGTTTTCCAGCTGCGCCAGAGCCGCGCCAACCTTCGTCAGCTGGTCGTTGGCGGCATCGACGATCTTCTGATCGGGCGACTCGACGAGGCGGAGCGCGTTGACCCACGCCAGCGTCACGTTCTCGTCGATCCCGGCGATCTGCGTTGCCGCCTGGAAGTCGTTCTCGGCCGTAGCCGACGCCCGCGCCTTGGCGAGGTTTTGGAGCATGGCGAGCCCTGCGGGCTTCAGTTCGTCGTTCAAGAGGTGGTCGCGTTTGGCGTGCAGCGCGACGACTTTCTCGAATTGGCTGACGTAATCGCGGTAAAGCCCTTTCATGCCCTCGAGCATCTGGCGGCCTTCGGCGGACGCCTCGTTCTTCTCCGCCTCGGCGAGATTGCTCTCCAGCGCCTTTTTGAGATCTTCCACGCGGCGAAGCGCCGCGTCGTCGCGGTTGCCGGCGTAAAGGGCGACGTCGCGGCGCAGCTCCGCTATGTCGCGGTCGATCTCTAAGACGCGCGTCGCGTTGTCGCTGATTCGCGCGAAACTATAGAAATTGCTGCCCGCGTCGCTCATGCCGAGCGTGCCGATGAGCGCGACGACGCCCAACAGGACGAGAATGACGACAAAGCCGGCGAAGACGCGCGTGCCGATTTTGAACCGGTTCGTGAAGAACCCGGCGAAGGGGCCGGCGCCGGCGGGCTCAGACTTGTGTTCCGACACGACTGGGTCTCCTCGGTTTTCTCGCCAAGGCCGCGGTTGAACATCCTCGGCCATGATGAGGCTGCGTTGGCATGGCTTCCGTCCGGCGTGCGGCGAGACATCCGCGCGCCCTTCCCGCTCGTATGCGAGCCATGACACTGAATGCAAAAAATTAAGATTAAGTAATTTTCATCGTCCCCTGGCGCTGCTCCCCCTCTCCCTTGCGGGAGAGGGAGGGTGAGGGGTAAGCGCCCGCGAAAATTTCCTGCTGGCACCATTCTGCTGCTCACCGCGGTCGCGGCGGCGCCCGCCTCGGGCGTCGCGGTGTTGTTCCTGCTGTTGCCGCTGTTGAGCGCCCTCCGTCTCTCGGTCAGAAGATCGGCAACGCCGATAAGCTCGCCATCGCCTCGCCGGCCCGCTTGGGCTATCGCTTCGCCGGGTTGTCCATTCCGGTCGAAAGCGCCTTGCTCCATTGCTCGGCGAGCGGCTTCACCTGGCCGTAGGCGTCGCGTGCGGCTTGCAGCGACTTGTAGGCGTCGGCGAGCTTCTCGAGGCCCTTGGCGCCGTCGTCGGCGCTGTCGGCGAAGGTCCCCGAGGACGCCTTGATGATGAAATAGTTCGTCGTGCGGCCGTTGCGGTAGACGAGGGCTTCCCCGTTCTCGCCGAGGCTCAGGGGGAACCGGTCGCGCGTGCCCAGCGGCACCAGCACGCCCATCCATCGTTTGTCGGCAAGTATGGTGCTCCGGGCAACGCCTTCGACCGTGGACAGCAGCCCCTCGGCCTCGGCGATCTTGCCGTAGACCGAGAGGAGCGGGGCGAAATTGCCGGCATCGCCCTTGTGCGCCTTGGCGATGACGCGGATCTGGTCGCCCATCGCCTTGAGATCGCCCTTGAGCTCCTTGAAGCGCTCCAGCAGCGCCCTCGCCAGGTCGTGTAGCTCCTCGATCAGCGCGGTGATTTGGTCAGCGCGGAAGGCGTTGAGCTGGCTCACCATGTTGTTGAGCCCGTCTAGGATATTGTTCTGCTCCGCCTCGATGCGTTTGAAGCTCTCTTCGACCCTGTCCTTGACGCCGTCGCCGCCGAGGATTTCGAGACCGGCTTGAGCCGGGATCGCAGCGGGGAATTGGGCCAGATCGCCGGTGACGAGGTCGAGCACTGCCTTCAGCGAGTTCACCACGGTATCGAAGATGTTCGCGGCTTGCTTGCCTCTCTCGTCCTCCTCCGCGTCCGACACGTTCTCGAGCTTGAGCTTGCGGAAAATGTCGAGTTGTCTCTTCGCCTGATGGGCCCGTTCGAACAGCTCTCGGATGTTTTCCCGGCTCTTCTCCACTTCCCCGAGCGCCCTGTTGAAGTTGCCGCGCTCCCCGTCGCTGATGGCGGCGCCGAAGCGCGCGCCGGCCTTGGCGACGGCGTCGGTCTTCTTGAGGTCGACATGTGCCTTCTTGGCTTCGCCCTCGATCTCGTGCTGGCGCGCCAGCCCGTCCTTGATCTCGCGCTCGATGCTGGCGAGCCCGGCCCTGAGTTTCATCAGGTCCTGCGGCTGGATCATCGCCATGTCGTCGGGCTGCTTCGCGGGGGACGGGGGCGGGTCGTCCGGCGGCGCGGCGGCGGCGGCATGGGGCGTCCCGACCGGCGCGGTGGCGTAGGGCGAGGCGGGGGGCGGCGGGTCCTCCTCGGCTCCCGGCGGCACGGCCGGCGCTCCTTGCTTCGCCAAGGCCGACGCGGCGGCGCCATGTCCCGCCACGTTTATCCCGAACGCGGTTTTGAGATACTCGTCCTGCTGCTTAGTCGACATCGCCCCCTCCCCGTTCCGGCCGCCGCGGGTCCAAGCAGTCTCGGAGCTTTATGCAAGCGCGCCTTCGGGTCAATGTCGCCCGGCCGGTGCATCGCGTCCGTGTCATCCGCGAGGCCGGCCGGCGAAGGGCTGACGGCCCGGACCTATGACGGGCGGAGCGGCGCGCCGTCGCGCCGCACCGGGCTCCAGGCGACGAAGGTCGAGGGGTTGAAGGGATTCCGCCCGAGGACGTCGTAAGCGACGTTGGTCAACCGGATCTCGCCCGCCTCGACCTCTCTCGCGATCAGCGGCAGGAGATCAGTGTTGTAGCCGCAGCAGCCCGACCAGGCCGCCGCGTTCGAGACGAGCCGCTCGTCTTCGACCACGAAGCGGTAGGTCTGGTTGAGCTGCATCAGCGCCCGAGCATCGCGGTGGACCTCGAGCACCGCCGCGGCGATGTTGGTGAAGCGCTGCCAGCCGACGGGCTCGACATGGAAGCAGCGGTGGAGGTTCGTCCCGAGAAGCGCGCGGTGGAACGTCTCGCCCAAGACCGGCATCTGTTCGATCGAATGCACCGTGAAGGCGACGATCTTCCGGAATCGGCGGAGAGCGCCGAGATCGGCAGCGGCATAGTCGAAGGCATGCGTTTCGAGCCTCGATTGCGGGTCCGCCGAAAAGAGCAGCTCCGTCGCCCTGCGTCCTTCGTCCGTCGGCTCGCAGGCGACGAAGGTGCGCGGCGCGTCCGGCAGCCGCAGCCGCAGCCTCGCGAGGTTGATGCCGAGACCGCTGCCAAACTCGACGACGCAGTCGACCCCGGGATCGATGGCGCCGGCGATGACGTCGCAGAACGCGTCCACGGTCGGCGCCGTCGGCACGGCCACGTAGCGGCCGTTCATCACCGCCAGGCGCTGCGGCGGGGGCTCTCCGGCAAACCGGCCGAGGTCGAGCTGCGGCAATTGCCCGGCGAGCCACGACGGGACGACGCCGTCATATTCTCCGGTGACCGCGTCGTACCGGTCGACGAGCTGGGCGAGCGACGCGCCTCTGGCCGCGCAGGACGCGAACGCCTCGACGAATGTCGACCACCGCCGGTCGTAGGCCGCAACGCGCTCGGCGCGCTCTTTGAGAAAGAGCGAGCGCATGCCCGGCCCGGCATCCGTCATGGCCATCGCCTCTCCTCGGCTGGAAGCCGATTTCCCTTCTACCCCCGTCATGGTTAAAGCCCGGTGAACCGGAGCGGGCGAACGCCTGCCTCCTGCCCTTCTTGGCTGCCGAGGCCTCGGCTACGATCTGAGATCGTCGCCTCGGCGCGTCAGCGAGTTGGAACCGGCATCTTGAGCAGCGTCGCCAGCATCACCTTCGTCATCGCCGCGTTTCTGGTCCTCGCCAGCGTCATCCAGCCCGCGGCGGAGCGGCTCCATCTGCCTTACACCGTGCTCCTCGCCGTCGTCGGCGTGGCGCTCGGCGCCCTCTCGTCCTTCCTCCTTGCAACGCCGCTCACGACGGCCTTCGACGGCATCGTCCGGCCGGTCGTCGACCTCCCCTTCAGCGCCTCGATCTTCCTCGTGGTCTTTCTGCCGATCCTGGTCTTTCACGCCTCGCTGATGCTCGACCTGCGCGAGATCGCGCCGGATTGGGCGCCGATCCTGACGCTGGCCGTCGTCGCCGTCTTTGCCGCCGCCGCGGCGATCGGGTTCAGCCTCGCCGTCGCGGCCGGGGTCCCGCTCACCGTGGCGCTGCTGCTGGGCGCCATCGTCGCCACCACCGATCCCTCCGCGGTGGTGGCGATCTTTCGCGAGCTGGGGGCGCCGGCGCGGCTCATCCGCCTCCTCGAAGGCGAGAGCCTCCTCAACGACGCGGCCGCCATCGTGCTCTTCTCCATCCTCGTCGCCATGCTGAGCAGCGGCGCCGCGGCGGATCTCCGCGCCGGCGCCCTCCATTTTGCCGAGGCCTTCCTCGGCGGGGTCGTCCTGGGCGTGGCCGGCGGGCGCCTCTTCGGCACGGTCTTGCCCTTCCTCGGCGGCTCACGCCTCGCCGAGGTGACGCTGTCGCTCGCCCTTCCCTATGTCGTCTACCTCTTGGCGGAGGAGGAGTTTCACGTCTCCGGCGTCGTCG
The DNA here is from genome assembly GCA_035515835.1 of Allostellaceae bacterium. Classification (GTDB taxonomy): domain Bacteria; phylum Pseudomonadota; class Alphaproteobacteria; order ATCC43930; family CGMCC-115725; genus DAHUYF01. Next base: position 1,661 of record DATJAV010000271.1, on the reverse strand, counting down.
CCGTCGTCAGCGCCGGCCTCACCGCGGGAGCTGTCGGGCGCGTCCGTCTCGCCCCCGACAATTGGCGTTATCTCGAGCGGGTCTGGGAACAGACGGGTTTCCTCGCGAGCTCGCTCATTTTCGTCAGCGCCTCCACCTTGGTGCCGCGCCTCTTGACCGGCGTCCACCTCCGGGATGCCTGGCTGCTGCTCATCGCGGTCGCGGCGGCGCTCGCCTCGCGCGTCGCGGTGTTGTTCCTGCTGTTGCCGCTGTTGAGCGCCCTCCGCCTCAGCCAGAAGGTCAGCAACGCCTATAAACTCGCCATCGCCTGGGGCGGCTTGCGGGGCGCGCTCACCTTGGCCTTGGCGCTGGCGGTGACGGAAAACAGCGGGCTTGCCCCCGAGGTCCGGAACACCGTCGCCGTGCTCGCCACCGGCTTCGTGCTCTTCACCCTGCTGGTCAGCGGCCTGACGCTCCGGCCCGTCATCCGTCTTTTGCAGCTCGACCGCTTGTCGCCCTTGAACCTCGCCTTGCGCAACAAGGTGCTGGCGCTCTCTCTCGCCGAGGTGCGCGACGTCGTGCGCGAGACGGCGTCCGAGCACGCGATCCCCGCGGAGGTGGCGCGCCAGGCGGAGGAGCCGCTCGACCGCCGCATCGACGAGGTCTCGGCGCAACCCGATCTCGAGCAGGCGATCTCCGACCGCGACCGCATCAGGATCGGCCTCGTCGCGCTCGCCAATCGGGAGCGCCGCATCATCCTCGACCATCATGCCCAGCGCACCGTCTCGGGCGCGGCGATCGAGCGCCTGCTGCGCAACACCAATTTCATTCTCGACGCCGCCCGGGCCGAGGGGCGGATCGGCTACAACCGCGCCGCCCGCGCCCTGGTCGAGTTTCCGCGGAGCTTCTGGGTCGCCGCGCTTTTGCATCGCCGGCTGAAGCTCGCCCGCCCGCTGCAGCGCCAGATCTCGATCCGCTTCGAGGCGCTCCTGATCCGGAGGCTCGCCCTCGAGGAGCTCTCACGCTTCATCGCGAGCCGGCTTTCGGCGCTCTTGGGCGCGCGCGTCGCGGAGTTGCTGGGCGAGGTCATCGCTGCCCGGAGCGACGCCACCAGACGCGCGCTCGATGCCTTGCGCCTGCAATATCCCGAATATGCCCGGGCGCTCGATCAGCGTTTCCTGCGGCAATCCGGCTTCCGTCTCTCGCTCTCGCGCTTTCACGATCTCTATGACGAGGGGCTGATCGGCAAGGAGGTCTTCGAGGACCTGGAGCGCGAGCACGCCGCCTTCCGCTCGCTGATGGACGAGCTGCCCCCGCTCGATCTCGGCCTCCGTGCCGAGGAGCTGCTGCCGGAGTTCAACATGTTCGCCGACTTGGGCGCCGCCGAATTGCGCGCCCTCGCCCGCCTCTGCCGGCCGCGCCTGCTGCTCCCCGACGAGGTGGTGATCCGCAAAGGCGAGCGCGGCAACGCCATGTTCCTGATCTCCTCGGGCGCGGTCGAAGTGGTGTTGCCGGGCGACGGCGTCAGGCTCGGGAGCGGCGACTTCTTCGGCGAGATGGCGCTGTTGAGCGGGCGGCCGCGCCAGGCCGACGTCGTGGCGCTCGGCTACTGCCGCGTGCTGGTCCTGAGCGCGACCGATTTTCGCCGCTTCTTGCGCGACTATCCGCAGGCGAAGGCGGAA
>DATJAV010000270.1:0-5162 GCA_035515835.1 Allostellaceae bacterium | reverse complement strand
CCGGCAGCGCCTATAGTCAGGCTTATATGGAGGATGCCCTCGCCGCGCATCCCGGTATCGCCGCCGGCCTGCTGACGTTGTTCGAGCGCCGCTTCGATCCGGCGCTCGAGGGCGATCGCGATACCGAGGAGACGCGCGCCGCCGTCGCCGTCGAGCACGCGCTCGATCGGGTGCAAGGGCTCGATGAAGACCGTATCCTGCGCAGCTATCTCCTGCTCATCCGCAAGAGCCTCCGCACCAATTACTTCCAGCGCCTGCCTTGGGGGGAGCCCAAGCCTTACCTCTCGGTGAAGCTCGCCAGCCACGAGATCGAGCTGCTGCCGCTGCCGCGCCCGCTTTACGAGATCTATGTGCTCAGCCCGCGGGTCGAGGGCGTGCATCTGCGCGCCGGCAAGGTGGCGCGCGGCGGCATCCGCTGGTCCGATCGCAAGGAGGATTTCCGCACCGAGATTCTTGGCCTGATGAAGGCGCAGATGGTCAAGAACGCCGTCATCGTGCCGACCGGCTCCAAGGGCGGCTTCGTGCTGAAGCGCCCGCCGGCGGGGCGCGACGCCTATCATGCCGAAGGCGTCGAATGCTACAAGACGCTGCTCCGCGGCCTGCTCGATCTCACCGACAATATCGTCGGAGGCGCGATCGTGCCGCCCGCCGACGTCGTCCGCCATGACGGCGACGATCCCTATCTCGTCGTCGCTGCCGACAAAGGCACCGCCACGTTCTCGGACATCGCCAATTCGGTTTCCGCCGAGTACGGCTTCTGGCTCGGCGACGCTTTCGCCTCGGGCGGCTCGGTGGGCTACGACCACAAGGCGATGGGCATCACGGCGCGCGGCGCCTGGGAAGCGGTGAAGCGCCATTTCCGCGAACGCGGCGTCGACATCCAGACCACCGATTTCACTGTCGTCGGCGTCGGCGACATGTCCGGGGACGTCTTCGGCAACGGCATGCTGCGCTCGCCGCACACCAAGCTCGTCGCCGCCTTCGACCACCGCCACGTCTTCCTCGACCCCGATCCCGATCCGGCGGCGAGCATCGGCGAGCGCCGGCGCCTCTTCCTCCTGCCGCGCTCGAGCTGGGCCGATTACGATCGGAAGCTCATTTCCCGAGGCGGCGGGGTGTTCGAGCGCTCCTTGAAGTCGATCGAGCTCTCGCCCGAGATCCGCCGCGTCCTCGGCATTGCCGAAAGCCGGCTGCCGCCGCAGGCGCTAATCCGGGCGATCCTGCGCGCGCCGGTCGATCTCCTCTGGTTCGGCGGCATTGGCACATATGTGAAGGCAAAAGACGAGCGCCCCGCCGATGTCGGCGACCGCACCAACGACGCGCTTCGCGTCGACGCCGAAGAGCTTGCCGCCGCGGTCGTCGGCGAGGGCGCCAATCTCGCGGTGACGCAGCGCGGCCGCATCGCCTACGCCTTGAAGGGCGGGCGCATCAACACGGACGCTATCGACAATTCCGCGGGGGTCGACACCTCGGACCACGAGGTCAACATCAAGATCCTGCTCGACCGCGTCGTGGTGGCGGGCGGTCTTGCCGTGCCGGAGCGGAACGCGCTGCTGCCGGAGATGACGGATGCGGTGGCGGAGCTGGTGCTGGCCGACAACGTGCTGCAGACGCTGGCGCTGTCGCTGGCCGAAAGCCAGGGCGCCGCTCGCCTCGACCAGCAGCTCCGCGTCATGCGCGCGTTGGAGCGGGCGGGCGAGCTCGACCGCGCCGTCGAGTTCCTCCCCGGCGACGAGGAGCTCGCGACGCGTGCCGCCGCGGGGCGCGGCCTCACGCGGCCGGAGCTCGCCGTGCTGATGGCTTACGTTAAGAACGCGCTCGCGGACGAGCTCGCCTCCTCCGATTTCGCCGATGATCCGCAGCTCGGGCGCGATCTTCTGGCCTATTTCCCGGCGCTCCTCGTCGAGCGCTTCCGCGACGCGATCGACAGCCATCGCCTTCGCCCTGAGATCATCGCCACGGTGGCGGCAAATGATCTGGTCAATCGCGCCGGCATCACCTTTCTGGGCGAGATGCGCGAGCGCACCGGCCGCTCCTCGGGCGACGTGACGCGCGCCTATATGATTGTCAAGGAGGTCTACGACCTCGCCCCGCTCTGGCGCGCGATCGACGCGCTCGACAACGTGACCCCGGCCGTAGTCCAGACCGAGATGCTTCTCGCCGGCAACCGGCTCCTGGAGCGCGCCACCGCCTGGTTCCTGCGCGGCTCGGGCGCCCTCGACATCGCCACGCAAGTCGAAGCCTTCCGTCCCGGCGTCGCTCGACTCGCCGGCGCGATCGGCGACACCCTGCCCGCACCGCAGCGCGCCGAGCTGGAGCGCCGCGTCTCCTTACTTGAGCAAAGGGGCGTGCCGGTGGCGGTAGCGCTCGCCGTGGCGCGGCTCGACTTCCTCGTCTCTGCCGTCGATATCGTCCGCTTGAGCCTCGCCGGCGGCCGCAGCGTCGTGGATGTAGCCCGAAGCTTCCACGCCGTGGGCGCCCACCTCAAGCTCGACGCGCTCCGCCTGGCGGCACGCCGCCTCAAGGCCGAGACGGCTTGGCAGAAGGTGGCGATCGATGCGCTGCAGGAGGATTTCTACGCACATCAGGCCGATTTCACCGCCAAGGCGTTGGCCGATGGCGGCGATATCGGCCGCTGGCTCGAGCGGCACTCGGCGGGCTTCGCCGGCATCGACGCCCTCATCCGCGAAATCGAAGCCGCCACCACGCCCGACATCGCCATGCTCACCGTCGCCAACCGCGCGCTGCGAAGCGCGGTCGCGGGATAGGAACGTCGTTATCGTCGTGGGTTGTCAGTCGATGAGCCAGGGGGTATCTACTGACGACTTTTCAATAAAGACTGACAACTGCCCATGCCACGAGACGATGCCGAAGGCGGCCGGAAGCGGAAACCATCGCGCAATGTGCTGGGCGAGCCGCTCGAGGGCTGCTCGCTGAAGCCGGTGACCGGCTTTTTTCGCAATGGCTGCTGCGACACCAGCCGCGAGGACATCGGCAGCCATACCGTCTGCGCGGTGATGACGGCGGAGTTCCTCGCTTTCTCCAAGGCGCGCGGCAACGATCTTTCGACGCCGATGCCCGAGTATGGCTTTCCCGGATTGAAGCCCGGCGACCGCTGGTGCCTTTGCGCGCCGCGCTGGCAGGAGGCTCTTGCGGCGGGCCAGGCGCCGCGCGTCGCGCTCCGCGCCACCCATGAAGGCGCGCTCGAGCATTGCGCGCTCGCCGACCTGAAGCGCTTCGCCGTGGATTTGACATAAGCTGAGCGCCGACAGCTGTCAGCCTACGCCGCATTTTCGCCGCGTTCCTCGCCGATGCTCGCCCGCGTTCTTTACGGGAAAGAAACATGCGCGCTCGTCACCGGCTCTTCGCCTTCCTCATTCTCACCGCGGCGGCGCTGGCGTCCGCCGCTGCCCCGGCTGAGCCTCCCCTCAAGGCCGACCGCATTGTCGTCGAGAAGTCTCGCCACCTGCTGACGCTCTTCTCCGGCGGCCGCGTGCTCCGCCGCTATCGGGTGGCGCTTGGCGCCGGCGGGCTCGGGCCGAAACGCCGCCAGGGCGACGCCCGCGTGCCGGAAGGGCACTATGTCATCGACTGGCGGAATCCCAACAGTGCCTACCATCTCGCGCTTCACATCAGCTATCCCAACGCGGCGGACGTGGTGGCGGCCGCAGCGCGCGGCGAGAAGCCGGGCGGCGACATCATGATCCACGGTCTCCCCAATGGCTTCGGTATTGTTGGAGGGCTCCATCGCCGCCTCGACTGGACCGCCGGCTGCATCGCCGTCACCGATGCCGCGATCGAGGAGATCTGGCGAGACGTCGCCGACGGCACGCCCATCGAGATCAGGCCCTGATGTTCGCGCTGACCGACCGGCGGCGCGACGCGCTGCGCGCCCGCTATGCCGAGGTCGGGCGGCATTATCACAACCAAACGCATCTCGACGCCCTGCTCGCCCACCTCGCCGGCCTTGGGAAACGCGTCGCCGCTCCCGCCGCCGTCGAGCTCGCGATCTGGTATCACGACGCGGTCTATGAGCCGCTGGCCCGCGACAACGAAGCGCGCAGCGCCGCGCTCTTCCACGCCGATCTCGGCAATTGGGTTGCGCCAGATCTCACTCGCGACGTGGCGGCGATGATCCTTACAACGGAGCGACGCCTGCTGCCCGAGACGGGATCGCCGGAGTTTCTCGCGGATTGCGCGCTCTTTCTCGACATGGACCTTTCGATCCTCGGCACGCCGCCCGCGGTCTTTGCCGGCTACGAGGCGGCCATCCGCAAGGACTACGCCGCCGTTCCCGACGCCGCCCACCGCTCAGGCCGGACCGGCCGTGCTGGAGCGCTTCCTGGCACGGGACCGGCTCTACTTCAGCGACCACTTCCGCGACCGCCTTGAAGCCCAAGCCCGCCGCAATCTTGCCGAGAGCCTCGCCGCCCTCAAGCGCTGAGATCAGGCCGACAAGGTTTGTCGCTGACCTCGATTCCCCTGGCATATCTCATCCTGCATCTATTGCGACGCGCGCAAGTAGAAAGTATTTGAAATCATGCGCCGTGAGCGTGTATGCTGCGACGCAAAAGGGTGGGAGTGAGGAGGTACGATGTCAGTAGCGCTAGCAGGCGAGAAATCGCGGCGGCGGACGGCCAAACTTGACGGGCCGCATCCGATCGATATCCACGTCGGCGCGCGCATTCGCACGAGCCGCGCGCTTGCCGGGCTCAATCAGACCGAGCTGGCCAAACGGGTCGGCGTCACCTTCCAGTCGATCCAGAAATACGAGCGCGGCACCAACCGCGTCAGCGCCAGCCGTCTGCAAGAGATTGCCGACGTGCTCGGCGTTCCAGTGAGCTCCTTCTTCGAGGGGATGGGCCGGTCCGGCGAGGGGGTGGGCCAGACCCGCCCCTGGGCCAGTGCGCCGTCCTCGGCGCTGACCGAGGACGGCAGCAACGGTCGCATCACGCCGCGCGAGATTCGCGAGCTCAATGCCGGCTTTGCCGCCATCAAGGACAAGGCGCTGCGTCAGGCGGTGCTGCATCTGCTGCGCAACGTCGCCGAGCTCGGCGTCGTCACGCCGTTGCGGCTGCGCGGTTAGGTGGTCAGCGCCGGACGGGGGGCAACCGGGCCCGGACGACGGCTCGCCGGCAGCTTCCCGAACGCGACACCCTTGG
>DATJAV010000269.1:0-2492 GCA_035515835.1 Allostellaceae bacterium | reverse complement strand
GCCCGGGCGTTGCGGCGTGGGCGAGCTCATCAGCATCTTCGAGCGCATCCGCGACAAGCACCTCGTCCTCATCATCGACGAGTACGATCGCGTCACGGACGAAGATACCAAGGCACGATTGGCCGAGCTGATCAAAACCATGTCCGACACCGCGGCGCCGGTGACGCTGCTCATCGTCGGCGTCGCCGAGAATGTGAGCCAGCTCCTGGGCAAGCATCCCTCGCTGCAACGGACGCTCGTCACCGTGCCGATGCCCTTGATGACACGACGCGAGATCGACGGCATCATCGGCGCCGGCGAGGAGAAGCTCGGTCTCGCCTTCGACGCATGGACGCGCCAGGCGATCGCCGAATTCGCGCAAGGCTTGCCCTATCACGTGCAACTGCTCTGCCTCTTGTCGGCAAGGAGCGCGGCGCGCCGTCAATCGACGCGCGTCGAGCGCGAGGACTTCCGCTACGCCGTGCAGCACGCCGGCGAGGAAGCGGAGGGGCATACGAAGGAAGCCTACGATCTTGCCGTCGGGCCGCATGAGAACGCGTCCTTCCGCGACGTGCTCTTCTACGCAGCGCGCTGCCGCACCGACGCCTTCGGCAGCTTCAGCGTGGCCGATGTCGTTCAGGCGCAGACCAGCGGTGATGCCTTGTCGCTGCTGGCGCTGCAATACCCGCTGAAGAAGCTCACCGAGCCCGAGCGCGGCGCCTTGCTGCGGCGGATCGTCGGACCGAGCGGGCTGCGCTACCAATTCGCCACGCAGCAGTTGCGGTTCCACGTGCTCTGCCGCCAGGCGGAGCAGCGCGGCCTCGTCTAAGGTCGCTTTCGCTTGAGTTAGGCCGCGGCGTCGGTGGCGGCGCGGAGCTTGCCGAGGAGATAGTCCAGATCCTCGGGGCCGATCTTGTCGTATTGCGTCAGGATGCGCTCGAGCGTGCGGCGCCGGTGGCGCTCGCGGTCGTTCTCGCCGCCGTCGTAAGCGGTCTGCTGCGCGACCTGCATGCCGATGCGGAAGAGATCGAAGAACTCGGCCGGCAGGCGGCAGCGCTCGTAGATCGCCTTGAAACCCAAAGGACCCGCATCGTAGATGAGGAGCCGGGCGTTATGGACCGGGACGTCCGCGAGCACGGCAAACGCCGCCTCGGTGAAGGCGAGATCGCCGAGGCAGATGGCGCGGATGATGAGCGACGGCGTCAGCCGGCGGGCGCGCTGCAGGTGCTGCGCCAACATCAAGGCGTCGGCGGCCGGCGAGCTGGGCGACAGCAGGCTCGCGGTGGCGCGCTCGCGCGTGTTGAGCACAAGGTCGCTCGCCAGGTGGCTCGGCAGATCGTTGCGCCGCGCCAGCATCTCGCGAATGCCGGTGGAGGCGGCCGTTACCAGCCGCTCGAGCACGGTCACCGGCAGATTGGCGCGACTCGCCATCGGCGCGCTGATCAAGTCGTCGCCGGCATGCCGATCAAGCAGCTGCTGGAGCGTCTCTTCCTTGAGGACGGCGCCCTCATTGGCGACGAGCGTCGCCACAGCCGCGGGCTCATCGGCGGCGACGATCGCCTCGGCGACGGATGAGGAGACGTGCTCGCGCCGGGCGATCGCCGACTGCTTGGCGGCGCCGCTGGAGCGCACGATTTCGATCAGATCGTCGTCGCTCAAGACCAGCGAATGCGTGAGAATGGGAAGCGAGACCGAATCGACGTCATGAGCGAGCGCCACTGCCACGTCGTGCGGCACGCTCCGACTCTCCTTGAGCTGCTCGGCGAGCGCCTGGCGGACGCGGATGGCGGCGTCGCGGGTCAGGACGCGGACGATGTCCTCGGCGATCGAGCGTTCTTCGTCGGACAGCGCCCCTTTGCCGACCTGTTGCGCGACCTTGGTGGCAACGACGGCGCGCGTGTCGATCGAGGGATCGCGCAGCAGCCGGTCGACATCCGCTTTCGACAGTGAGCTCATGGGCCTGAGGCATACCTTGCTGTGCCGCCGTGCGCCACGCACCGGCAAGCGCTCGCATGATGGCAAAGGAGCCCTAATGTTTCATTAAGCGAACCGGGCCCGGGGTCGGCATGGTTAACCCTTGGGTCAGGCCACGTGGCGCAGCGCCAGCGTGACGCGGCGCAGCTGCTCCTCAAGATCGATGTCCTGCGACGACGCGATCTCGATACGCCGATCCTCGAAGACGTGGACCTTGCCGCGATGGCGGCGGCGCCAGGACATGATCGCTTGGTCGCGCGCCCGTATGAGCTCGGCGATCTCTGGGCGGAAAAGCCGGATCATCGCCCCGATCCAACGGTTGAGCGGCCAGGAGGGACGCGCCAGGTCGATGGCGAAGCGATCGAGCATGGCGATGACGTCGGCGCCGGAATACCAGGTCTCGCCGGTCACCCAGCGGTTAGTGGTGAAGAGCCGGATCGGCTCGCCCGCCGCGTTCATGGCGATCGCCACGAGATGGCTGAGCTCGTCATTGTCGGCGCCCTGATTGGGCTGCGGCACCGGCGGCACGGCCGCGCCCG
>DATJAV010000268.1:0-13844 GCA_035515835.1 Allostellaceae bacterium | reverse complement strand
TTGTCGCCCTGTGCCTCGAACATCGCCGCAGCTTTCAGCGCGAGCGCCTTTGCCTCGTCCGCCGAGCCGCGGTCGGCCGCAAGCGCCACGCCGCCCAACAGCACGAGGCTGATGACCAGACTTGCTAGACGCATCATTGACATACCCTCCCGATCACTGTCGCCGGCGAAATAAAGACGTTGGCCGAGAAACACTAAAAGCTGATTAAATTCCGCAAACCATAGCGTGGCCGGCGGCGAGCTGCAGCTCAACGAAGCGGTAGCCGCCGCTGGCGCTCCCCGCAACAATGGTTTAAGGAGTGCCCGCCTGTGCTGTGCCGAGGCACAAGCCTGCTAGGCGTCCGCAGGCAAAGAGAGCCGGTTCCATTCAAGGACCCCCCATCGAAAACTTTCAGCGGGTTCGATCGTAATTTGAATAGAGACACAAGGGCGCCGCATCATCACCAGCAACAGTAAAGGGATCGCAGCGTAAAGATCAACGGGCGGCGTCGATTGAAATTGCGCGTCAGTTTGAGTGGATGGTGAAGCCGCACGCTTGCAAGCAGAAGCTAATGGAGATTACGGAGGCAAAAAGCGGGCCGGCGGCTGACGGATAACACCTGGGGCTGTCCCGGGGAAGCGCCGTTCATATTTGTCTTTATCGAGCAGCCCCTTCTGGAGCGCGACGACCTGTCCACCCGATCGACCGATCGGTAGGGTCCGTCGTTTAGAAGCGGTGCGGATGTGAGCGTCCCCTCGCCTGCGCTCTCGCGCCGCTGCTGGCGCGGAGGCCGCAGTTTCGATACCGTAACCCGCGATGGAGCGAGAACCGCCGCACCAGGCCGCAGAAGCGGCGCCGGAGAAGCCGCATTATCTCGGCCATCGCGAGCGCTTGCGCGAGCGGCTGCTGCTGGGCGGCGCCGATGCGCTGCCGGATTACGAGCTCCTGGAGTTTCTGCTCTTTGCCGCGCGGCCGCGGGGCGACATGAAGCTTCTGGCGAAGGCTTTGGTGAAGCGCTTCGGCAGCGTCGCCGGCGTGCTCGGCGCCGACAAGGCGGCGCTCACCGCCGTCCCCGGCATGGGCGATGCCTCGGCAGCGCTGCTGCTGGCGGTGCGTTCGGCGGCGCTGCGGTTTCTGCGCGCCGAGGTCCGGGAGCGCCCGGTGATGAGCTCCTGGCAGGCGGTGCTCGATTACCTGAGCGCGCGCTCCGGCTTTGCCGAGATCGACGAGTTCCGCCTCCTTTTCCTCGACCGCGAGAACGCCCTCATCGAGGACGAGCAGCAGCAGCGCGGCCCATCGATCACACCCCCGTCTATCCCCGCGAGGTGGTGAAGCGCGCTCGAGCTCGGCGCATCCGCCATCATCATGGTCCACAACCATCCCTCCGGCGACACCACGCCCTCCAAGGCCGACATCGACATGACGCGGGCGGTGGCGAAAGCGGTGGCCGCCGTCGGCATCGCCCTTCACGACCACATTGTGCTGGGCCGCGGCCGGCATGCGAGCTTCAGGGGTCTCGGACTGATCTGACCGCTACCGTCGTGCCGGCGGATCCCGACCCACGAAAGTGCGCGTGGGCGCGAAGCCCGGCCGGGAGGGGGAGACGCAGGGCGGGTGGTTCAGGGACGCTCTAGCAACGGTGGGCCACCGAGCGACTGTGGCCGAATAATGGTAGGTCCGATCCTATAATTCGGCTATTCTGAATTATGGCGACGCTTAACCTCGACATCGACGTGCTGCGCACACTCGTAGCGGCGCAACAGCTCGGCGCTTTCAACCGTGCCGCCAAGCAGGTCGGGCGATCGCAGTCGGCGATCAGCCAGCAAATTCGCAAGCTCGAGGATCGGGTCGGCCAGCCGCTCTTTCGCAAGCAGGGCCGCGGTCTCGTCCTCACCGAGGCAGGCGAGATCCTGCTCGCTTATGCGCGACGCATCCTCGATCTCAACGACGAGGGTGTGGCCGCTCTGCGCGGCGTCACCATCAACGGGGTCGTCCGTTTCGGGCTCCCCGGAGACTTTGCCGAGACGTGGTTGCCCGCCGCTCTCGGTCGCTTCAAACGCGCCCATCCTTCGGTGCGCGTCGAAGCGACCGTCGATCGCAACACGTCCCTAGTCGATCGCTTGGAGAAGGGTCAACTCGACCTCGCCGTGCTCGTGAGCGGCGAGCCACATAGGGATGGCGAGGTTCTGGCGACGCTTCCCATGGTCTGGATCGGCGCCGTCGGCGACAGCGGCGGCAACAATGGCGAGCCCCTGCCGCTCGCCGTCTTCGAGCCGCCCTGTCTCTTCCGTGCCGCGGCGATTGCGGCGCTCGACAAGGCGGGGATACCGTGGCGGATCGCCTTTACCAGCCCTAGCCTCTCCGGGCTTTGGGCAGCGATCGACGCTGGTCTAGGAATTACGGTGCGGACGGCGGCGGGCCTTCCCAGCCACTTGGCGACGCTCGACCAAAGAGCCGGGCTGCCCCCGCTGCCCTCGGTTCATCTCTTGCTCGGCACCGCGGGACGCATGGTGACGCCGGCCGCCGCCCGATTACGGGACATTCTCCGCGAGACCATGCCGGCGAACTTGGCCCTCCCTGGCGGTACCATTCCGAGCAAAGCGGCACTCGGCTGATCTTTTGCCGATAATTCAACAAAACTTATCTATTGAATAAGAATTATCCATTTTAAGAAATAAACGCCACGCGCTACGTCTTTGCATGACGACCGTCTGATCCCGTCATGTGGAGGACGCCATGCCGTTCATTCGCATCTCCGTCCTCGGACCGACATTGGCCCTCGAGCAAATCCATCGCCTGCAGCGGGTAACGACGGATTTGATGACGTCGGTGATGCGCAAGCCGCTCGAGGGAACCGCGGTGCTGGTCGAGCAGATCGGCCAAGGCGGCTGGAGCATCGCGAATGCCCCTGTGCCAGCTGCCGCCCACGTCGAAGCGACCATCGGCCTCGGCACGAACTCGCCGGAGGAGAAGGCTCGGTTCATGGCCGAGATGATGCAGCTCCTCCGCGCGGTGCTGGGGCGCGAACTCCGGGAAGAGACGTACATCACCCTCCACGAGTTCGATCACGACTCCTATGGCCGTGGCGGATTGACGAGGGCAGAGCGCAGCCGCCGTCGCGGTGCCACTTGATTACTCGCGCTGACGCCGAGCTTCGGGCCACGAAGCACACAAACCGGAGGATGCATCCATGCTGACGCTTTATTTTTGTCCCGGTGCCTGCTCGATGGCGGCGCATGTCGCTCTCGAGGAAACGGGGGCACCCTACGAGAGGAAGCCGATCCTCATCGCCCGGAACAAGCAGCGCGCCGACGCTTATCTCGCGATCAATCCGCGCGGCCAAGTGCCGGCACTCGTGGTCGACGGCAAGGTGATCACCGAGACGGTCGGCGTGCTGACCTACGTCGCTCGCGCCTTTCCCAACGCGAAGCTCTTCCCGGCCGATGACGTGGGTCAGGCTCAATGCGTGGCGACGATGGCATGGATTGCGAGCCAAGTCGATCCCTTGTTCCGCGCGGCGCGCCCGGAGCGGTTTGTCGCCGACGCCGCTGCGCAGCCCGCGGTCAAGGAAGCGGCGCAGGCGGCCTATTGGGCGAAGTGCCAGGAAATCGACACCATTCTCGGCGCCGGCGAATGGATCGCCGGAAATCAGTACACGGCGTGCGACCCCTACGCGCTCGTCTACTACGGCTGGGGCTTCCGCCTCGGCTTGCCGATGCAAGGCCTCGCGGCCTACACGCGCCACAAAGACCAGCTGCTCTCCCGTCCCGCGGTGCGCCGAGTGCTCGAGCGCGAGCAGCACCCGCTGCTCGCATGAGTGCGCGCCACTGTGCCTCATGGTCATCGTGAACACAGTCGCTTTGCTGGTCGCGGTGCTCGCGACGGCGAGCGTCGCCGCGCCTGGATCGTCGCCGGCGGCCTCGCCGGGGGCGGGGAGCCCGGCGGTCACCTCTACCTCGTCAACGCCCGCGACCGTCGCGTCGCGGTGATGCTTCCCGGCCACGTCGCCTGCCGGCAAAACGAACAGACCCCTTCGGCGACTGTTCGGGAAAGCCCGCGATGGCGACGCCAGCGAAGCGGCGCGTGCTCTAGCGCTGCATCATCCGGCGGATGTCGACGGCGAGACGCTCCGCCTCCTCGCCTTCGCCGTGATCGATGGTCTTGATCTCGAAGGGGACGGCAATGCCCTTCTGCGCCGCCGGGCGCGCCGCGATGCGCTCGAGCCAGGCCTTGAGATGCGGCAGATGATCGATGCCGACGCCCGACCAATTATGCGTCCTAACCCATGACCAATTGGCGATGTCGGCGATCGAATAGTCGCCGGCGAGATACTCGTGGTCCCGAAGGTGCCCATCGAGCACGCCCAGGAGCCGCCCCATCTCGTTCTGATAGCGCTCGATCGCGGGCCTGATCTTCTCCGGGAAATAGCGGAAGAAGACGTTGGTCTGGCCCATCATCGGCCCGATACCGCCCATCTGGAACATGAGCCATTGCATGACGCGCGAGCGCCCCTTGGCGTCACCCGGCGTCAGCCGCCCCGTCTTCTCGGCGAGGTAGACGAGAATGGCCCGGATTCGAATACAGGAAAATCGCCGGCCCCGCGATCGATCATCGCGGGAATGCGGCCATTGGGGTTGATGGCGAGGAACCAGGGCTCTTTCTGCACACCTTTCAGAATGTCGACGAGGTGCGCGGTATAAGGAAGCGCGAGCTCCTCGAGTGCGACCGAGACCTTCCAGCCGTTGGGCGTCGGCGCCGTATAAAGATCGATCATCGGCTTGCGGCGAGGTCGGGGAAGAATTGGCGCGTCAACCGGTCGCGATAGGCAACGAGATTGGCGTGCGCCGCCATCGCTGCGCGCAGCGGGGTCTCGATCGGCGGGGTCAGGATAGCGGTGACGATGCCGAAGACGAAAGCGTCGGCGCCGCAGGGCTTCTCGCCCATGAGACAGGGCTTCTCGCCGATGAGCGTCGCCAGCGCGTCGATGTCGCGCCGCGCGAGGGCCGTGATGTCGGCCTTGGCGTGACGGCCCAGGCCGTGCCCGGCGAGGCGCTTGGCGTTCATTCGCCGCAGCATGCCTTTCACCATCGGACGGACCGGCGCGGGGACCGGCCCGAACATGTGCTTGCCCAAGCCCTCCCGAAAAATTCTAGGATCGAGCCAGCGGCTCTCGAGCATGGCAAAGTAGAGATGGTCCTCGCACATCCGCTCGATCGCCCAAGCCTCTGCTTTCTGCACCGGATCGAGCCCGGCATCGAAGTCGACGCCGTATTTGCGCTCGAGATGCGCGCGGATGAGGCTCGAATCGGGCACAGTGACGCCGTCATCGACGATATAGGGGAGGAAGCTCCGCGGCGCCTTGAAGGGATTGCCCACCACCTCGCGGAAGGAGAGCCCCGCGAGCTTCATGAGGATCATGACCTTGATGACGAAGGGGCTCGAATCGGGCGTGCCGAGATAAGGACCGAAACGATGAAGCGCGATCGCGCTCTTTTGCTTGGCGGATAGACCGCGCCCGGCCGCCATGGCCGGAGAGGCCGGCGGGTTGGACGTTGCACTGCGCTGGACGACTTGTGCCTGCATGATGCTTCTCCTTTGCATGGCTGATCCGGGGAGGGTGCGCGGGCGCTCTTAGGGCAGAAGCAATACGCGGCCGACGGCGCGGCGGCTTTCGATGTAGGCGTGGGCTGCGGCCGCCTCGGACAAGGGGACGCGGGGCGGGTCGTTCTCGTCATAGGCGGCCGCCTTCATGCGCTCGCTCGCTGACGGGCGGCGCCCAGTGCGGCAGCGCGACGAAGGCGGGGCGGCCGAGGATGCCGGCGAGATAGCGCCTGAGGCGCGGCCAGCGCGTCGCATCGGGCGCGTGGCCGGCGATGCGCAGGCTGACGAAGGGGCTCGCCACGGCAAGGTCGGCCAGAGTGAGGCAATCGCCGACCAGGAACGGGGCCGCGATCTCGCCTTCAAGATAGTCGTAGAGAGGCGGCAGCGCGCGCTCGAGCGCGACCGTGACGGCACCGAGCTCGGGCGCCTCGCTGCGAAGCTTGGAGAGAACGCGATTGGTCACGACCGTGCATTCGACGGCGCCGAGCGCGCCATCGGCGAATTGGTCGAACCACACCATGCGCCCATAGTCTCCGGCGTCGGCCGGAAAGAACGGCGAGGCGCGGAAGCGGCGCTCGAGGTAGTGGCAGATCGCCGTGCTGTCGGCGAGGCAAAAAGCGCCATCGCTCAAGGCGGGGATCTGGCCGAGCGGGCTCGCCCGGCGGAACTCGGGCGACGGGTCGTGCGGCGCGACCGGGCGGTATTCTGCGGCAGGCCCCTTCTCGCAGAGGAAAGCCATGACCTTGCGCACCGCCGGCGCGAGAATTAAGCCGTAAATGATCATGGCTAAGACGCTCCTGGTGGGCATTACTCTAAGAGCGCCGCTTATGATAAAAAGAACGAAATATCGACATAGACTGTAGGTAAAAGCGATAATGAACGGATTGACCATCCAGCAGCTCACCTGCTTCGACGCAGTCGTCACCGAAGGCGGCTTCCAGGCCGCCGCCGAGAAGCTTCGTCGCGCTCATCCCACCGTCTTCGCCGCAGTGAGGAACCTCGAGGCGCAGCTCGGATTGCGGCTCTTCGATCGCGAGGGCTACCGCGTCCAGCTGACCGAGGCCGGACGCTCCTTTCACCAACGCGCCCGCGTCTTTCTCGCCGAGCTCGGCATGCTGCGCACCCACGCCACGCAGCTCGCCATGGGCGAGGAGAGCGCGCTGCGCGTCGTCATCGGCGACCTCTGTCCCGTGCCGGAGACGCTGGGCCTGCTGCGGCGCTTCTTCCAGAGCTGCCCCAACACCCGGCTCGACCTCCATTTCGAAGCGATTTCCGGGCCCGCCGAGCGGCTCTTCGACGGCGAGGCCGATCTCATCTTCCACCACGTCGACAAGAGCGATCCGCGGCTCGAGGTCGTCGACCTCTGCATGGTGCGCGTCATCCCGGTCGTGGCGCCCCGCCTGCTGCGCTTTCCCATCTCAGACGAGATCACGCCCGAGGCGATGCGCGACTACGCGCAATGCGTTATCCGCGACACGGCACGCCATTCGCCGGAGCGCGACTACT
This sequence comes from Allostellaceae bacterium, assembly GCA_035515835.1. Lineage (GTDB taxonomy): Bacteria > Pseudomonadota > Alphaproteobacteria > ATCC43930 > CGMCC-115725 > DAHUYF01. The sequence continues at coordinate 6,758 of DATJAV010000268.1, read as the reverse complement.
ATCTCATCGAAGGCGCGCGGCGCTGGACCGTGAGCGACCAGCTGATGAAGAAGGAGCTCATCCTGCAAGGCATGGGATGGGGGCACATGCCGACCTTCCTCGTCGCGAAGGAGCTGCGCCAAGGCCGCCTCCTGTCCCTCGCCGGGCGGCATTTTCCCGGTGCCCAAGGCCAGATGGTTGCGGCCCGGCAGCGCCACAGCCCGCACGGTCCCGTCGCCAATCGCCTCTGGCGCCATATCGCCGCGGCGGCGGCGACGCTCGATGCCGCCGTCAGGCCTTATGAGGTGGCGGCGCGCCCGCGGCGCAAGCGGCGCCGCCTTTAGTCTCTCGTTAACCTCGTCGCAGTCCAATGTGCCGGCGCATGCACCGGCGCCATGGCCGCGCCGATAGAGGAGGCTGACGCCCGTGAGCTACGCCCTCGAGTTCTACAGCCTGTCCTGGGACGCGCTGAAAGCCGCCCTCACGGGGCCCGACCCCAAGCTCATCCGAGCGATCACCGAGCAGCAGTGGACGCGCCTCCTCGAGGATACCGACATCGGGCAGCATCCCCATCATAGCCTCCTCGGCCTTTTGCCAGGACGCCCGCGGCACGATGCCGGACCCTGGGACCATGTCGACGCGCTCTTCGAGCGCGCGCTCGCCGAGATCGGCCGGGCCATCGCCCATCCGCGGCCACCGGGTCAAGAGGCGCCCGATGTGAGCGACGATGCCGCCCTGGTGCTTGCCGCGTATATCCGTCAGCTGGGACAACGGGTCGGCGCCATCAGCCATGACGGCTCGGTCGCCCACGACCGCGATTTGCCGCTCCGCTTCCGCGCGATGTTCCTGGACGGCGTCGTCGGCGCCTGCTTCGGCGATCATCAACTCGGCGAGAAGCTAGCCGCGCGCCCGCTCTTCGGCCTCTATCATCTCGACTTTCTCAGCTGGGGCGGTCTCAGCAGCGCCGAGCTTAAGGAGATCGTGCCGCGTTACGCGCTCACCGAGGCCGAGAAGGAAGAGGACGAATGGGACGAGGTGGCGGACTACGCCGACACCTGGCTTCAATCGCTGGTCGCGGCGCTCAGTACCGCGCAGGCCGCCGGCACCGACCTGGTGACGCTTTACCTCAGCGTGCAGAAACACGCGGCCTCGCTTTTCGACGAGCTCGGCGATCAGGCGCTGAGCGACTTCTTCGAGGATTGACCGCCAGGGAATAAGCCCGCCGCTCGCCGGGTCGATCACTCCGTGCCCGTGGCATCGGAGGCGGAGACGCCTCTAGAATGCGGGCTGCAGAGGATGGAGCATGGCGGGACCCGCATCCTATGGCGCCGGCGCGCGCCTCTTTCACTGGCTGACCGTCGCGCTACTGCTGGTTATCGTGCCTCTGGGCCTCGTCATGGGCCGCTTGCCGCGCGGCGCGCTCCAAAACACGGCCTTCATCACCCATGAATCGCTGGGCCTCACCGTTTTGGCGGTGACCCTCTTGCGCTTGGCTTGGCGACTCACCCATTCGGTGCCATCACCATCTTCTGATCTCTCATCGATTGAGGTGCTGGCCAGTGGCGGCGTCCACTGGCTGCTGTACGTCGTTCTCATCGTCATGCCCCTGATGGGTTATTTTTTCCTGGCATTCAGCGGCATCGACCTGCATTATTTTGGCCTGTTGCGCGTGCCGGAGCCGGTGACGCAAGACAAGGAGGCGGGGAAGATCTTTCTTGCCGTGCATGCCAGCTTGCAATGGGCGGTGTACGGCTTGGTCCTGATGCATGTCGGCGCGGCGCTGCATCACTATTTCATGCGGCGCAACGACGTGCTGCAACGTATGCTGCCCTCCTTGCGACGACGCTGAGCCGCGACAACGCGCCGCGAGCACCTTTGGGACAAACTCTTAAGTAGGACGTTTGCCGCTCGTGGCTCAGATCTTTCCACTGAATGCCGATGGCGCGGCCAGCGGCGAAGCGCAGAGCCGTCTGATACGCACCCTTGCTCGCCTCCCTGAGCAATGGACCTTGTTGCGCGACCGGCTAATCGAGAACGAGCCGGTCGACGGTGTCCTGATCCATCCCGATATTGGCATTGCTCTCGTCAACCTAGCGCCGCGCCAAGCCGAAGCGGCGGCTGATGCGTTGGGTCATCGCCTGGAGCGCGAGCGGTTTGCCGCCTATTTCCCCGGCGCGCTCCCGTTGGTGCCGCTGGCCGTTCCCGCGGAGGCGATCCCCGAGGTGGGCGAGCAACTCGCCAACGCCTTCGAGGCCGCGCCGCGGCTCGACATCGCCGACCGCGATTGGGTCGACGCGCTCATCGAGATGCTGCTCCTTCCCGACGACTTCGCCATGGCGCCGGCCGAGGTCTCGCGACCACTGCCGGATTTGGCCGAGTCGGCGCTCGCCGAAGAACCCGAGATGGCGGCCGAGGGGGCCTTCCCCGCCCCCGTGGCTCCATCCCCATCGCCGGAAGCGCCGAGATGGGTGGAGTCGGCCCACCCGGAATCGGCGGAGACCTCCTGGATCGCCGAACCGACCGCACCTGCCGAGCCCGAGCCGGAATGGGAAGAGCCGATCGCCATCCGCAGCGATCCCTTTCCGCGCGCGGTCGAACCCGATCCTCTGACGCGCCGCGACTCCCCGGCAATGCCGCTCCCGGCGCCGCTATTGACCGCCGACGAACCCATCGCGCTCGCACGGCCGCGCCGCCACGGCGAGCATTGGCTCGTCGCCAGTGCTGTGACCACCGGCATCCTTCTCGGCCTTCTCCTCTTGGGTTGGCCGCAGACCGAGCCACCGACACGCGTCGTCGAGCGGGGTCAGTCCACGGTCGCCCTGCCGACGCCGCCCGTTGCCGACGTTGGCACAACGCCGCAAGCCGAGCCGTCCTCGCCTTTACCCCCGCCCGTGCCACCCGGGCCGGTGACGATGCTAGCGGCAAAGCCGCTGGTGACCCCACCTCTGCTGCGCCACGCCACGGCGGTCGCGCCGCTGCCATCGCTCGCCCTGGCGCCACCGCCGCCCCCGGTCGCCGCAGCGCCGCCGCCGGCGGCAACACCGCCCGTCGCCGTGGCACCGGCCCCGACGCCGGTTGCCGAAGCTGCACCGCCCGCACCGCGGGAACGGCCGACCGAGACAAGGCACGCAGCCGCGCCGGCCGCAAGGCACGCGCCGCCGAGCGAAACCGCGAGCCTGACGCCGCCCTCGCGCTTCAAGCACAAGCCCCGCCCGCAACCCGCACGCGGCCGGCCGAGCGAGGGGAACGACGAGGCTCTCCCCGACGCGACGGCGCGCACCGAGAGCGCGCCGCCGGTGGACGCCGCCGATCTGCCGCCGCTCGAGCATGCGCCGAGCACCGCCGTCGCGGCTCCCGCTCACGCCGCCACCGGGGCGCCCATACCGCTCGTGCCGCGCCAACCGCCGGAGCGCCTCAGCGGCTCCACGACGCCGACGCCGCGCGAATGCCGACCCTATACCGGCACCACGACGCTTTCCGGCCGTGAAGCGCCGGTGCAGGGCTTGGCGTGCCGGGACAGCGACGGCCAGTGGCACCTCGTCAGCGAGACGACGCCGCGCTGACCGGGCGAGAGTTGCGCCGTCGCCAACGCTCGGCTAAGCCCAAGCGACCTCTTTCCCGAGCGAATGACGGACATGATCCCGCGCTATAGCCGGCCGGAAATGAGCGCCATCTGGGCGCCCCAGAATCGTTTCCGCATCTGGTTCGAGATCGAGGCGCACGCGACCGACGCGCTGGCCAAGGCGGGCGTCGTCCCGGAGAGCGCGGCGCAGTCAATCTGGGCCAAGGGCAAAGGCCCCTACGATCTCGAGCGCATCGACGCCATCGAGCGCGAGACGCGCCACGACGTGCTCGCCTTCCTGACCCATCTTGCCGAGCGCATCGGACCCGAGGCGCGCTTCGTGCATCAGGGCATGACCTCGAGCGATGTCCTCGACACGGCTTTCTCCCTGCAGCTGAAGCAATCCGCCGAGCTCCTAGAGGAGGACATCGACCAGCTGCTCTTGGCGCTGAAGCGCCGCGCCTTCGAGCACAAGCTCACGCTCACCATTGGCCGGAGCCACGGCATTCACGCCGAGCCCACCACCTTCGGCGTAAAGCTCGCCGGATTCTACGCCGAATTCGCGCGCGCCCGACGACGCCTCGAGCAAGCGCGCGACGAGATCGCGGTCTGCGCCATCTCCGGCGCGGTCGGCACCTTCGCCAACATCGATCCTGCGATCGAGGCTTATGTGGCGGAGCGGCTGGGTCTGGTCCCCGAGACCGTCTCGACCCAGGTGATCCCGCGCGATCGTCATGCCTTCTATTTCGCGACGCTCGGCGTCATCGCCGGCTCGGTCGAGCGCCTCGCCACCGAGATCCGCCACCTCCAGCGCACCGAAGTGCGCGAGGCCGAGGAGTATTTCGCGCCGGGCCAGAAGGGCTCCTCGGCGATGCCGCACAAGCGCAACCCCGTGCTGACGGAGAATCTGACCGGGCTCGCCCGTCTCGTGCGTGGCGCGGTGATCCCCGCGCTCGAGAATGTGGCGCTCTGGCATGAGCGCGACATCGCCCATTCCTCGGTCGAGCGCGTCATCGCGCCCGATGCGACGATCGCGCTCGACTTCGCGCTCGCGCGCCTCGCCGGCGTGGTGGAGAATCTCGTGGTTTATCCCGAGGCGATGCGCGCCAACCTCGACCGCTTGGGCGGGCTCGTTCATTCGCAGCGCGTGCTGCTCGCGCTCACCCAGACGGGGATGAGCCGCGAGGAGGCCTATGCGGCCGTGCAGCGCAACGCCATGCCGGTCTGGGCGGGCAAGGGCCGCTTCCTCGATCTCCTCAAGGCCGACAAGGACGTGACCCGCCACCTCTCCCCGCGCGAGCTGGAGGCCCTCTTCGACGAGGCCTACCACACGAAGCACGTCGACGCGATCTTCCGACGGGTGTTCGGCTGAAGCCTGCAGGACCGACCCGCGGCTTCGACAGGAACGCTGGCGCGCAAGCTCAGAAGGAGGTCGGTGTGCATATCACGATAGGCGACCATGAGCTCATCAGCCGCCGCTGCGCAGCCGCAAGCTCATCAGCCGACGCCCATTCTCCTCGAAGCCGCGGCGACGATAGAGCCTGATGGCCCTCTCGTTTTCCGGTTCCGCTTCGAGGTGCAAAGTCCGGATCCCCAGCTCCGTCGCTGCCGCCACCGCAAATTCGAGGGCAGCCGCACCGACCCCGCGCCCCCTTGCTGCGTCGATGACATAGAGATCATCGATGAAGCCGTCGCGCCCGCCATGCTCGACGCTGTATCCCACTGTCAGCACAAGATAGCCGATGGTGTCTTCGGCAAGTCTTATGAGCCAACACCGCGCCAACGGCTCGCCTTTGGCAATGGCGTGAAGGGCTCCTTCGCCCGCTGCGCTCAGCCGGTGCCCATCCTCTTCATGGAAGGCGCGCGCAAGGCTGATCAGGAGATCAGCCTCCTTTTCCGAAACCGCATCAAAACGAAGATCGCCCGGCGTCATCGAAGGGCGGGATCTCCCTCCTTCTACTGCGGCCCCAGCTGCTTCTTCGCTTCTGCCGCGCAGCGCTCGAGCTCGACGCGGACGCGGGTCTCGTCATGGGCGACGCCACGCTTCCGAAAGTCGTCGCAGATCTTGGCGACGATGTCGTCGACGCCGGACTTCTCGAGATCCGACTGGAGCACGACGCGCGCATAGTTCTGCGCCTCGTCGCCGGTGAGACCCAGGCATTGGGCGGCCCACAAACCCAGCAGCTTGTCGCGCCGCGCCTTGATCTTGAAATTGCGCTCCTGGTCGTACTCAAACTTACGCTCGCTGCTCTTCTCGCGCTCCTCGAACGTGCCCATGGCTCGCTCCCCTTTGCGTCGGGCGCTGCCACGCCCATCATGCGGCGGGAGAATAGCCCATGTGCACCGTGATTGTCCTCCGCCGCCCCGGCCATCCCTGGCCGCTCATCCTCGGCGCCAATCGCGACGAGATGATCCTGCGCCGCGCCCGGCCGCCGGCGCGGCATTGGCCCGATCGACCGGAGGTGGTGGCGGGATTGGACGAGCTGGCGCAGGGCTCGTGGCTCGGCCTCAACGATCACGGCGTCACGGCCGGCCTCTTGAACCGCTTCGGCACGCTCGGCCCCGCGGCCGGCCGGCGCTCGCGCGGCGAGCTGGTGCTGGAAGCGCTCGATCATGCCGATGCCGCCGAGGGAGCCGCGGCGCTGGCGGCGATCGATCCCGGTGCCTATCGCCCCTTCAATCTCATCATCGCCGACAATCGCGACGCCTTCTGGCTGCGCCACGCCGATGCCACCGGGCGCGCGCCGGTCACCGCACAACGCCTGCCGGCGGGCATCTCCATGATCGCGGCAGGCGACCTCGACGAGCACGAGACGCCGAGGCTCAGACGCTATCGCCCGCGCTTTGCCGCGGCGCCGCCGCCCGATCCCGAGCGCGACGACTGGGCCGCCTGGGAGGGACTGCTGAGCGAGAGCGAGACCACGGCCCAAGACGGACCCACGGGCGCGATGCGCTTTCTCACCGAGCGCGGCTTCGGCACCGTCTCGAGCGCGATCATTGCGCTTCCGGCCATGGGCGCGGGGCGGAAACCGGTATTCCGCTTTCGTACCTGGCTCCCCGAGCCGTCGCCTTGGCATGACGTGGCGGCCTGACGCTCGACGGGAGACTACTCATTGAAGAAGACGAAGACGCCCCTCCCCTCTTGCTCCGCCGCCTTCAGCACGCCAAGAAGCCGCCCGATCTCTTCCTTGTAGCTGTCGTCGGCGCTCTCCTTGAG
>DATJAV010000267.1:0-6972 GCA_035515835.1 Allostellaceae bacterium | reverse complement strand
TCTCCCCAGCCAGCGCGAAAGCGCTTCTTTGCCACCGGCCCCCTGCAACCTATGCTGTCCGCTTCTGGGCCTGGAGACTGTCCATGAAGCGCGCGATCTTTGCTGGGTTTGTTCTGAGCCTGCTCTGCACCGCCGTCGCCGCCGCGCCCGACGAGGAGAAGTTGGGCAAGGCGAAGAATTACCCCGTGGGCAATCCCAGCAATTGGCTGAATGAAGAGATGCGTGTGGGCTCCTTCACGCATCAGGGCGAGATACCGGGCTTCTATAGCGGGATAACGCATATCCTGCAGCCTGCGCGGAAGCCTTTGCCCTTGCCGGTCGCGCCGCGAGAGCCCGACTATCGCTGGAGCATCGGCCCGGCGCATGACCTCACGGTCGATGACTACCTCGCGCGCCAGCGCGTCATGGGCTTGCTCATCGTCAAGGACGCGGTGATCCAGCTCGAGCGCTACCAGTACGACCGGAAGCCGAGCGACCGCTTCAATTCGCAGAGCATGGCGAAGTCGATCACCGCGCTGGGCATCGGCATCGCGCTCGCCGAGGGCAAGATCAGGAGCCTTGACGATCCTGCGGCGCAGTACGCGCCGCGGCTCCGCGGCACGCTCTACGGCGGGACCTCGCTCCGCAATCTTCTGCGCATGGCGTCGGGCGCGCGCTACCTGCAGACCTATGATTTCACCGGCGACACGCGCCGCTTCAATCTCGAGCTCTCGCGTACCGGCGTCGAAGCGGCGGCGAGGGTCATCACCGAGCGCGCGGCGCCGGAAGGCACGCTGTTCAATTATGCGAGCGCCGAAAGCGCCATGCTCGGCGCCGTGCTGCACGACGCTGCGGGCGAGAGCCTCAGCGCCTATCTGACGCCACGTTTCTGGCAGGCGATCGGCGCCGAGACGAACGCGCTCTGGCGCGCCGACCGCACCGGCCTCGAAGTCGCTTACGGAAACTTCAATGCGACTTTGCGCGACTACGCCCGGCTCGGCACGGTGCTCGCCTATGACGGCGTCCGGCCGGACGATCCCGAGCGTCCCATCATCCCGCGCGACTACCTCTTGGACGCCACCGACTGGCACCGCGTGCCGGCCGCGTTTCGCCCGGGCAAGGCGCTTCCCTATTGGGGCTACGGCTATCAATTCTGGATCTTCCCCGGCGAGCACCGGCGCTTCGCCATGCTCGGCGTCTATGGCCAGTCGATCTTCGTCGATCCCGGCCAGCACCTCGTCATGGTCGAGACCGGCGTCAACGCCACGCCTGAAGCCAGCGGCTCTACACTCGACCGCGAGCGCATCGCCTTCTGGCGTGGCGTGGTCGCACATTACGGCAAGTGGTAGGGCGGCGACCGAGCGGACTAGTGGTTCACGCGGGCTTGCGTCGAGAGCCATCGATCGACAATCGGGCCCCAGATCTTGCTCCCGCCCTTGCCGAAAAAAAGGTCGTGGCCCTCTTTTCCGAAAGGCGGCAGCAATTCGTATTGCGCCTTGCCGCCGTTTTTGGCATAGGTAGCATAGAGACGCCGCAACAGCCCCGGCCCGACCCGCGTGTCGTTCTTGGCATAGATCCAGAGGGTCGCCCGACGCGCAGATTTGCCGAAGGTGCCGGCGGCCGCGACCAGCGCCTCCGTCGAGCAATAGACCTTGTCTCCTTCCTTCCCCTCGGCGCCGCGTCCACGCGCACCTGAGAAGTTGATGAAGGTGGCGACGCGCTCGGGATTGCGGCTCGCCAGAGCCAGCGTGCCCCAGCCTCCGGCCGATTGCCCGACGATCACTGCCGGCGCCGGCGCCTCGTAAGGCTGCCGCCGGAGAAATTCCAGCGCGGCTGCAATATCATCGGCGGTAGCAAGCCCGGCGGCGACGAAATTCGCGGATGAGCATTTACCGTAGGTCTCCGCCCACCGGCCACCCGTCTCCCATAGCCGCGGCGCAGGGGAAACGCGACGACATGGATGAGGCGACGGACACCATCGAGCAGATCAGGCACAGCCGGAAACCGGAACCATTGCCGCAGTGCACAGCTAATGTCGCTGATGGGTCAGAAGCGCGCGTCCGACGCAGCGCCCAACATGTCGGCTTACCCTCAAACTTCGGACGGAGCCGCCGACGGCCACGACCGCGGCTTCGTGCCAAAAGCAGCCCACCGGCCGGTGCTCTTTTTGCTAGGGCGCTTTCATGGTAAGAATTAAGGCGAGGCTGAGGTGGCGCATGGAACGCCGACTGACCGCGATACTCGCTGCAGATGTCGCAGGATATAGCCGGTTGATGGGCAGGGACGAGGCCGGCACCCTATCAGCGCTCCAGCGGCATCATGCCGAATTGGTCGGCCCAGCCATCGCCCGGCACCGCGGTCGCGTGGTGAAATTCATGGGCGACGGCATCTTGGCGGAGTTCTCGAGCGCTATCGAAGCCGTGCAATGTGCGGTAGAAATCCAGCGCGAGATGGCGCTGCGCAATACTTCGGTGGTGCCGGAGCAACGTCTGCAGCTGCGGATCGGCGTGCATGTTGGCGACGTGATTGTGGCTGGCAGCGATATCTACGGCGACGGTGTAAACATCGCCTCCCGTCTCCAGGGCGCGGCCGAGACCGGTGGAATCGCGGTATCGCGGCAGGTCTATGACCTCGTCGACGGCAAACTTGCGCCAAGCTTCAGCGCTCTGGGACGGCAAACCTTCAAGAATATCGAAAAGCCCGTAGAGGTTTTTGCCGTGGCCGCCGAGACCTTCGTCGGCGGCGCGAGCGGCGTCGGAGAATTGAACCAGGAGATCAAATACTGCCGCTCCCGCGACGGTGTGAAGCTGGCCTATGCCAAGGTTGGCCAAGGGCCGCCTCTGGTCAAAACGGCGAACTGGATGAACCATCTCGAATATGATTGGGAAAACCCGGCCTGGGGTCATCTGCTGCGGCGGTTGGCGCGCAAGCGCACCTTCCTGCGCTACGACGCGCGCGGAAACGGGTTGTCCGACTGGGAGGTCGGCGAGGTTTCCCTCGACGCCTGGGTCAGCGATCTCGAAACCGTCGTCGATGTGGTCGGGATCGAGCGCTTTCCATTGTTGGGCATCTCGCAGGGCGCCGCGATCTCGATCGCGTACGCCGTGCGGCATCCCGACCGCGTTTCCCATCTCATTCTTTACGGCGGTTTTGCGCGCGGTGGCTTCAAGAGATCGCCGGAAGAGGCGGAAACGCGACGCGCATTGCTGACGTTGATACGCCGAGGATGGGGCCAGGATCATCCGGTCTTCCGCCAGATCTTCACCTCGACCTTCATGCCCGACGGCACAAGGGAGCAAGCCGATCTTTTCAATGAATGGCAGCGGAAGACGACCTCGCCCGAATGCGCGGCTCGCTATTACGACGTCGTCGGGAATCTCGACGTCACCGCGCTGTTGCCCCGCGTGACGGTGCCCACTCTCGTCATGCACAGGCGCGGGGACTTGGTGTCGCCGATTGAGGGGGCGCGCGAGCTTGTGGCGGGAATTACCAATGCCCGGATGGTCGTTCTCCAGGGCCGGAATCACGTGTTTTTCGAGCACGAGCCCGAAGCCGAGCGCTTCTTCGAAGAAATCGATCTGTTCTTGGGCGACTGAAGCCGCGGTTGAGTGCGCGCCGGGATGGTATCGCCCGAGCCGACATCACCCGACTTGATCGCGCCTCTCGGTCACGGGCTCGAAGCGGTGCGTTTCCGGATCGCGCAGCAGGAGGCGGCCGGTGGCGACGCCGAAATAGGCGCCGTGGAGGGCGAGCTTGCCGCGCTCGACGAGGATGCGGATGCAAGGAAAGGTCATGAGATGCGCGAGGCTGAGCTCGACCGAGGCACATTCGAGACGGCGGAGGTAGTCGTCGTCGGTGCGGCGCGGGCCGAGGCCCGCCGCGGCCGGCGCGATCTGCGACATCCAGCGGCCGATGAAGTCGCCGGGCGAGAGCGGCTCCCGCTCATCGGCAAAGGCGCGGATGCCACCGCAATGGGCGTGGCCCAGCACGACGATGTGCTTGACGCGGAGCGCCTGCACGCCGAATTCGAGCGCGGCGCTGGTGCCGTGCTGCGAGAGGCGGTCGGGCTCGTAGGGCGGCACGAGATTGGCAACGTTGCGCACGACCAGCAGCTCGCCCGGCGCGGCGTCGAAGATGACCTCGGGCGAGACGCGCGAATCGACGCAGCCGATGACCATGATCTCGGGCCTCTGCCCGGTCTCGGCGAGCATCGCGTAGCGCGAGCGCTCGGCGGCGAACCGGCCGCGGAGAAAGGCACGGTAGCCGTCGGTCAGGCGTTCCGGGAACATGGAGCGCCGGAGAGAAGGCAAGGCTCGACGCAGCGAGCGCGGAGGATGCGCGGAGTGCGCAGAGGATCTTTAAAGAACCCGAGCATCCTCCGCGCAACCTCTGCGACCTCCGCGCTAAAAGAGCGGTGACGCAACGCTCGCTGTTTCATGGTAGGCCTATTTGCGTCGAGCATCGGGACGGCGGAACGACCCCCTCACCCTACCCTCGCCCCCACGAAGTGGGGGAGAGGGTAAATCTAAGAAAGATTCGGGCAGAGGTTATTCGGCGGGCTCGGTTTCCTTGATCTTGACCTCGGCGACGCCGACAGGGGCGGCGCCGATCCAGGGGTGTTCGGAGACGTCGAAGACGACGCCGTCGGGGCCGCGGAACTTGGTCTCGAAGAAGGAGTTGGCGGCGTTCGGATCCTGCTTCATGAAGCAGGGCGCGCCCAAGGCCTCGAGCTTCCCCAGGTATTCGTCGAGATCGTCGACGAGCACGCCGAAATGATGGATGCCGACATAGTCGAGGCCGCGGCCGAGTTGGTCGACGTTCTGGAACTTCAAGACCGCGAGGTTGAGCGTGCCGTCGCTCAGATAAAAGCCCCAGGCGATCGCCTTGGGATTGTCAGGGTTGCCGGCGCGGCCGACTTCCTTGAAGCCGAAGGCTTGCTTGTAGAACTCGGCGGTCTTGACGGGGTCTTGCGTCGCGAGCGCGATGTGTCGGATCTTGGCCATGCCGCATCCTCCGATGGTCAGAGGACCAGTATCGGACGGCGGCGGCGATCGATCAACCGCTTCAGCGGACGAAGACCAAAAGCGCCAGCGCGATCAACCCGGCGCCCCAGCAGTAATAAGCGAAGGGATCGAGCGCCTCGAAGTCGTGGCGGCGGAAATAGCGCATAAGGAAAGCGGTGCTGAGCCAGGCGGTGACCCCCGCCAGCAAGCCCGCGATCCACACCGAGGCGCCGAAGGCGGCGCGGGCTTCGGGTGCGAAGAGATGCGGCACCTCGTGCACGCCGGCGCCGAGGATGATGGGGGTGGCGATGAGGAAGGAGAAATGCGCCGCCTCGCGGTGATGGAATCCGACGAGAAGGCCCCCCACCATGGTGGCGCCGGAGCGGGAAATGCCCGGCAGCAGCGCCGTGCTTTGCCAGAGGCCGATGAGGAGCGCTTCCCACCACTGCATGTCGCCGAGCTGGCGCGTGCCGCCGCCGGCGCGGCGCCGCAGCCGCTCGCCGGCGAAGAGCAGGACGCCGTTGGCGAGGAGAAAGAGCGCCGCCGCGACGGGCGAGCCGAAAAGTCCGCGGATGATCTTCTCGAAGAGGAGCGCAATCACGACCGCGGGGACAGTGGCGAGGACGATGAGCCAGGTAAGCCGCCAATGCGCCTTGCGCTCGGCCACCGGACCTTGGCCGAAGAAAGCGAGCACGAGCGCAAGCCAGTCGCGCCAGAAATAAGCGAGCAAAGCCGCGGCGGTGCCGAGATGCAGCACGACCAGGAAGGGCAGGAAGCTGCGGCTCTGCTGGTCGATGCTCCAACCCAGGAGCCGCGGTAGAACGACGGCGTGGCCGAGGCTGCTCACCGGGAAGAGCTCGGTTACGCCTTGAAGAATGGCCATGATGATGGCTTGCAACAGGGTCATCGATCCTCGCGGGGGGATTTGTTCCGCGGAGCTTAGCAGCCGCGCCGCGCCAGGACGAGCGTGTGCCAGCCGTCGATGGCGACGCGCCGACGCAGGTGAAGACGCTGCAGACGATGCGCGGCGAGGACGGCGCGCTCCTGCCGCGCGAGCAAGCCCGAAAGCACGGCGACGCCGCCCGGGGCTAGCGCGCGGGCGAGCGCCGGCGCCATCAGCCCCAGCGGGCGCGCCAGGATGTTGGCGAGGACGAGGTCGAAGCCGCGGCCGCGGCGCAATCCGCGGTAGCCGTTCGATTGCGCGACTTCGACCGCGGCGGCGACGCCGTTCATCGCGGCGTTGCGCGCCGCGACGCGGACGGCTTCCCGGTCGATGTCGCGCGCGAGCACCATGCGGCGCCAGGTCTTGGCCGCGGCGATCGCGAGGATGCCGGTGCCGGTGCCCATGTCGAGGACGCGCGGGCGGCGCCCCGTGCGGGCGAGCCCGTCGAGCGCCAAGAGGCAGCCTCGCGTCGAGGCGTGCTCGCCGCTGCCGAAGGCGGTGGCGGCGTCGATGACGAGCGCGATCCGTCCCGCGGGTGCGCCATCGCGATAGTGCGAGCCGTGGACGAAATAGCGCCCGGCCGCAAGCGGCGAAAAACTCGCCTGGTTCTCGGCGAGCCAGTCGCGCGGCGGCACGCGCTCGATCGACGGCACCAGGGCGGCGCCGCCGCGCTCGAGCCAGAGGAGCGCAAGCGCCATCTCGATCATCGCATGCTCGGGCGCGCGCTCGGCGTAGCCCTCGACCAGCCAATGGCCGCCCGGCGCCTGCTCGAAGGCGCTCACGGCGCCGCAGATCGTGCCCAGCGCCGCCACCGCGGCGTCGGCGCCCGCGGCGTCGCCGACCACCAGCGCGACGCGCCAGACCTCGGCTCCGCGATGATGACGCGCCATCGTCCTCCTGATTCCCCGTGGTTCCCGGTGCTTCCCCGCGTCTCCCGGAGTCCGCGCGGGGACGACGGATGTCACCGTTCAACGCCGGCGGAACGCACCTAGCGCAAGCAGACCGGCACGGCAACCGGGAACAGATGTTCCTGCTGACGCCAAACAA
>DATJAV010000266.1:0-2489 GCA_035515835.1 Allostellaceae bacterium | reverse complement strand
GCAGCAGCGGCGGCGCAAGCGGGGCTGGCGGCCGCGCTTTCGCCTGCCTGAGCTCCGTCTTCCCGTGCTGCGCCTGCCGCCCGACCTGCCGATCCCGCGGCTGCGCTTCTGGATCAATCTCGGCTGCAGTCTTCTCTCGGTCTTCATCCTGAGCGGCGCCGTGTTGCTGTCGCTGCCGCGCCTCCATCCCCCGCCGCCGCCGGCGCAGAGCCGCGTCGTCCCGCGCCTCGCCAAATTCGCCTTGCCCTTCCCCGAAGTCGACGACAGCGACGAGCGCGGCGAGATGACCGCTCCCGATCCCGATCCGCCTGCGCTCTTGCCAGCGCCCGCCACCCTGCCCCATCCGCCGCCGCGCCAGGTGGCGGTGCTTCCGCCCCGCCCGCAAGCCCGCGCCGGCGAGCCGCCATGGCTGCGTTATGCTGTGCCCGCGGCGGCGGCCCTGGGCCGGCCGCAAATCGCCATCGTCATCGACGATCTCGGTCTCGACAAGCGCCGCACCGAGCGCACCATCACCTTGCCGGGGCCGCTGACCCTCTCCTTCATGGCTTATGCCGACGACCTGCCGCGCATGACCGAGGAGGCGCATCTCGCCGGCCACGAGCTCATGGTGCATGTGCCGATGGAGCCGATCAGCCGCGCCGAGGATATGGGGCCCAACGGCTTGGCGGTGGGGCTTCCGCCCGACGAGGTGCTGCGGCGGCTGCGCTGGGACTTGGCGCGCTTCAACGGCTATGTCGGCATCAACAACCACATGGGCAGCCGCTTCACCCGCGACGCGCCCGCCATGGAGCCGGTGATTGCCGAGCTCAAGTCGCGCGGACTGCTCTTCCTCGACAGCCGCACCATCGGCGACAGCGCCGGCGCCGAGCTCGCCCGCCGCATGGGCGTGCCGAATGCCACCCGAGACGTCTTCCTCGACAACGAGGTGCGACCCGACGCCATTGCCGAGCGTCTCGCCGAAGTGGAGCAGGTAGCCCGCCGCCATGGCAGCGCCATCGCCATCGGCCATCCCCATGATGCGACGCTCGACGAGCTGCAAGCCTGGCTGCGCGGTCTCAAGGCGAAGGGCTTCGAGCTGGTGCCGGTCAGCGCCATCGTGCGCGAGCGCTGGGCGGCGAGGAGCGAGGGATAACACCGGGTAGAAGCGTAGCGACGGCTACGATCGGCGGTTGTAGAAAGCGCCGGCATCTGCCATCATTGGCGCGCCTGGAGACAACAGGGGGGATCGTCAGGCCGTGACCGCTTCCGTCGGCGCCGAAGCGGCGCTCATTCCCTATGACCCCGCCGCGCGCGACGGCGACGAGACCGTCCCTCCGGGCGAGGCGGAGGCGATGGCCAAGATCGTCGCGGTGATCGAGGCGGGGGTGCGCGCCGCCGCCAAGACGGCACCGGCGCGGCGCGACGCGCACGTCAAGGCGCATGGCTGCGTCAAGGCCGAGTTCAGCGTGCTGGAGGCGCTTCCCGACGAGCTCCGCATCGGCCTTTTCGCGGCGCCCCGGCGCTACCAGGCCTGGGTCCGTTTCTCCAACGGCAACGGCACGCCGCAGGACGACAAGATCGGCGATGGCCGCGGCATGGCCGTCAAGGTGATGGGGGTCAAGGAGAGTCCGTCGACGACACAAGACTTCCTCATGATCAACAACCCCGCCTTCTTCGTCCGGAACGCCGCCGACTATGTCGTTTTCGAGAACGCCGATCCGCAATGGCGCTTCTTCCTGCCGCACTGGAACCAGCTGCGCTTCCGGCTCCACGAATTCCTCGTCGTCCGGGCGATCACCAGCCAGAAGGTCACCAACCCGCTCGACGCCCGCTATTGGTCGATGACCCCTTATCTCTGGGGCGGCACGCAAGCCAAGTTCTCGGCGCGGCGGGCGGGCCCGCTCTCGCCCTTCAGCAGCACCGCCGGCCCCAATTTCCTGCGCGACAACCTCGTCCGCCACCTGGCCAAGATGGGCGCCGCCTTCGACTTCCTGGTGCAGCGCCGCACCCGCCCTGCCGCCATGCCGATCGAGGATCCGACCATCGCGTGGCAGGAGAGCGACGCGCCCTTCGTCCCGGTGGCGCGCATCGAGATCCCGGCGCAGCAGGGCCTCGATCAGCCGGACGCGCTGGCCTTCTGCGAGAATCTCTCCTTCACGCCCTGGCACGGGCTTGCCGCGCATCGGCCCCTGGGCGGCATCAACCGCGTGCGCCGCACGGTCTACGAGACCATCTCGCGGGTCCGTCACGAGCTCAACGGCGTGCCGCGCGCGGAGCCCAACGGCTTCTAACGCCAACGAAGAGAAGGGCGCCTTGCCCCCACCACATGGAGGTTCTCAATGGCCGATTGGATCGAGGAATTTGCGCGCCAGTGCGGCAGCGTCGTCAACGGCATCCCCTCTCTCTCGCGCGAGGCTAGCCACGTCGTCATCAATCTCGCCGTCGGCCACACTCGCACGCGGCCGCACCCTTGGAGTACCTTCGCGCCCTACACTTGCTGGCGGGGTCTG
>DATJAV010000265.1:0-13400 GCA_035515835.1 Allostellaceae bacterium | reverse complement strand
GCGATCGCGTCGCCGCCGAGCCATGCCGATCCCGCCGTATGGTTGGCAGCGCCCTCGGCGAACTCGACGGTGACGTCGCCCTCGAGGACATAGAGCGCGCGCTCGAGCGCCGGGAGATATATGGGATCGCCCGCGGCCGCGAGCCGGTCTTCGTAGAGGCGCAAGACCATGTGAGTCATCGGCGGCTTCTCCGCTCCCTCGCCCTCTGTATTCGCCGTTCGCCGAGCCAGGTCAAGCGCGCCGCGGGAGGGGGGCGCGACGCTCCCTTTCACCAAGGGGTGCGCCTCAATCCAGATTATCCGCAATCCGCTGCTTCAGCGCCGCGATGTCGATCTGATGCACCGAGCCCCCGCCGGCGAGATCGAGGGCGTGAGCGGCGGCGCGGCCCATGGCGATGCAGGGACCCATCACCCGCACCGAGGAAAGCGCCAGCGGGTCGGCGTCGATGCAGCGGCCGACGGCGAGAAGATTGTCGGCCTCGGGCGAGGCGAGGCTCTCGAGCGGCACGTAATGCATGTGATCGTCGGCGAACTCCTCCCAGTGAACGCCCTCGGGGCGGCTGTGGAGCTCGATCGGCCAGGAGCAGCGGGCGATGGCGTCGGCGAATTTGCGGCCGGCGCGGATGTCGTCGCCGGTGAGGTGGTAGGCGCCGACGATGGTGCGCGTCTGCCGCACGCCGGGAAGACCGTAGCTTTTGACGCGCGCCGCGCCGAAGGCGGCGGGGAACTCGGCGCGGAGGAAGAGGAGCAGCCGGTCGGCCTGGGCATGGCCTTCCAGCACCATCGCCGAAGCGCCCACGGGATCGAGCGGCGTGTCGAGATGCGTCATGTTGACGAGCGCCTCGCCGCTGCCGGGGAAGACGAAGGCGAAGCCGTCCTGGCGGAAAAGACCCTGCGCCGGTCCCTTGGCGGCGATGCGCCGCGCCGCCTCGTCGCGATCGATGGCGGCGACAGCCGGCTCGTCGACGCCTTCCAGCACGAGCATCTGCGTTCCCTGGACGGAAAGATCGACCGCCTCGCGCACGGCGAGACCGGCGGTCCAGGCCAGCGCCGCGTCGCCGCTGGCATCGATGAAGGCCGAAGCGGTCAGCGCGACCTCGCCGTAACGGGTCGCGAGATCGAGTCCGGCAATGCGGCTCCCGACGCGGTCTACCCGTTGCAGCACCGCGCCCAGCAGCACGGTCATGCCGGCGCGACGCACGCTTTCCTCGACCCAGCGCGCCAAGGCGTCGATGCGATACTGAACGACGACGGTGTTGCGCCGGCTCGGGTGGAACTGGAGATCGCCGCTGGCGCCGAGATCGCGCAAGATGTCGTCGGCGATGCCATGCGTCACCTGCGGCGGGTTCGGACCGTTGGCGAAGAGGCCGCAGAAGGTGCCGATCTGCGCCGCCACCGATTGCCCGCCGAGGCTCATTCCGGCATCGACCAGCGCCACGCGGGCACCGAGCGCCGCCGCCTCGAGCGCGGCCGAGACCCCGGCAATACCGGCGCCCAGCACGCAGAGATCGACGGCCATGGCATGCGTCGCGCCCGCGCCGCGCCGGCTCACGCGCGTTGGGACGCTCAGCGCCATTTGAAGAGCCTCCGCTCCAAGAGCGACAAGGCGCCGCCGATGATGAGGCCCAGCACCGCCAGCACGACGATGCCTGCCAGCAGCTTGTCGGCCAGCATGAGGTTGCCCTCGGTATTGATGAAGACGCCGATGCCCTTGTCCTGCGCGCCGCTCATCTCCGCCGCCACCACCAGCAGCAGCGCCGTCGCCGCGGAGATGCGGAATCCGGCGATGATCGACGGCAGCGCGCCTGGCAGCACGATCTTGCCGAGAATGGCGCGCATCGGCAGGTCGAAGCTCTGCGCCATGCGGATGAGGCCGCGCGGCACGTTGTCGATGCCGCTGACGGTGGCGATCACCGTGGGGAAGAAGACGCCGAGCGCGATCGTCGCCACTTTCGGGCGCTCGCCGACACCGAGCCAAAGGACGAGGAGCGGCAGCAGCGCGATCTTGGGAATAGGGAAGAGCGCCGAGACGAAGGGCACGCCCACCGCGCGCGCCAGCGAATAGAGCCCGACGGCAAAGCCGATCGCGATCCCCGCCACCGTCCCCAACGCCCAACCGCCGCCGATCCGGAGCAGCGACACGGAGAGCTGCTGCCAAAGCTCGCCCGAGGCCGTCAGATCCCACAAGGTCGACATGATCGTGAGCGGGCTCGGCAGGAAGACGTCGCTGACGACGCCGGCCGAAGTGGCGCCCTGCCAGAGCAGCAGCACCAGGGCAAAGGCGATCGGCGCGGCGGCGCGGTAGGGCCGCGGCTGGAAGCCGCCGCCGCGGAAAACGACCGGCCGCGGCGCGGCGTCACGCATGGACCACCTCGCGCTCGGCTTCGACCGCCTCGTCGCGCAAGAGCTGCCAAAGCGCGTGGCCGAGCTCGGCCAGGGCGCGCTCGGCCGCGGGCGTCTGGCGCTCGCGCTGCGGGATCGCCACCGGCATCACCGTCTTGATCCGGCCCGGCCGGCGCGAGAGCACGATGATGCGGTCGGCGAGGCGCAGCGCTTCGGTGAGATTGTGCGTGACGTAGACGGCGGCGACGCGCTGATCGAGCCAGAGCGCCAGGAAATCTTCCATCAGCAATTCCCGCGTCTGCGCGTCGAGCGCCGAAAGCGGCTCGTCCATGAGCAGCACGGCCGGGCGCACCACGAGTGCGCGGGCGATGCCGACGCGCTGGCGCATGCCGCCCGAGAGCTGCTTCGGATAGGCCTCCTTGAATTCGCCGAGACCGAGACGCTGCAGCGCCGCCTCGACGCGCTCGCGGCGCTCGGCGGCGGAGAGCGGGTGGTGCTCGAGCGGCAGGGTCACATTGCCTGCCACCGTGCGCCACGGCAGCAGCGCGAAATCCTGGAAGACGAAAGTGAGCGGGTTGAGGCAGTCGCCGGGCGGTGCGCCGCTGAGGCTCACGCGGCCGCGCTCGGGTGGAATGAGGCCGCCCAGGATGCCGAGAAGGGTCGACTTGCCGCAGCCTGACGGGCCGATGAGCGCGACGATCTCGCCATCGGCAACGGCGAACCCGACATCGTCGAGCACCGGAAGCGCGCCAAAGGCATGGCCGATCCCATGGGCGACAAGCTCCATTCAATGCGCCGCCGGCTCGCCGACGAAGGCGGGATCGAGAATGGTCTTGGCATCGACGGATTGCTCGACCAGACCCTGGCTCTGGTACCACGCGACCTGACGGTAGATGTCGCCGATCAGTAGTTTTGCGTCGGGATCGACATAGGGAATGGCGGCACGGATTTGCGCCTCGGACCGGCCGGTGGCCTTGGCCATGATCGCCAACAGCACCTCGGCATCGGCGCCGGGCGTCGGCTTGCCGTCTGCGCCCTTCACCAGGAAGGCGTCGTGATAGTCATGCGCGGCGTGGCGATATGCCCGCAGAAACGCCTCGACCGCGGGACGCCGATTGCGGAGCGTTGTCGCCGTGGCGAAGATCGCGCCGAGCTGCCACGGCGTCTCGTCGCCGACCCAGCCCAAGAGATGGGCGCTGCCGTCGCCGATGAGCGGCAGCGCGACCGTCGCGGGAATGAGGCCGGCATCCACCTGATTGCCCTTCAATGCCGCGGCGATCGTGCCCATCGATTGCAGCGGCACGAGCTTCACCTGCGTGATGGGAAAGCCGAGCTTCTCGGCGAGAAGGCCGACGCTGTAGTGAAAGGTCGAGCCGACCTGCGTGATGGCGACGGAATGACCGGCGAGATCCTTGAGCTCGGTGAGGCCGCCGGCATAGGCCTTGCTCGAGGCGAGATAGGCCACGAGGTGATAGCCCGGCTCCTCGCGGCTCTGCGCGCCGATGATGCGGAGCGCGCCTTTGCCGGCGAGGTTGTAGAAGCCGGCAGTGAGGCCGGTGACGCCGATATCGACATCGCCGGCGACGGTGGCGACCGCCACCGGCTGGGCCGCATCGAAGAAGCGGAGCTCGGCGTCAAGCCCCTCGGCGGCGAAATAACCGCGCGCCATGGCGATGAAGACGGGGCCGGAGGACGGCAGCCGCAGCGCGCCGATGCTGAGCTTCTCCGCCGCCGCGGCATCGGCGGCGAAGGGCAAAGCGAGCACCCAGCAGAGCAGCAGTAGTAAGCGCCGCGTCATCGCAAGTCTCCCCCTCTTTCGGGCGAGAGGATGCGGTGTCACAAACCGGTTGGCAAGCGCGCGGGCGCACCCGCGGCAGCGCAGAGCTCAGTTGCCGCAGCTGCGGTAGTCGGCGCGATGGAGCGCGGCGCGGTCGGCGATATAATGCCGGAAGCTGTCGTCGTTGAGTTTCTCGGCGGTGGCCAGCATCTGTTCCGCGTCGCGGCAGACCGCCGCCACCGGCTGCATGCCCGAGCGCAGCGACACCTCGTTAGCCAAGCGCGTCAGATAGGAGTCGAAGCGCTCCTCGGCATGCGCCTGGCCCTCGCGGCGGAAGCGCTCGATCACCTGTTTCTGATAGTCCACCAACGCGGAGCGATTGCGGCGGGCGAATTGCGTATAGGTTTGCGTGCCGCAGGTGTCGCTCATCACCATGAGCTCGGCCTGGAAGCGAACAGCCTGCTCGGCCTCGATATCGCGCGGCGCCATGCATTGCTTCGGTGCCGCCTGCGCGAGCGCGGCGGAAGCCAGGAACAGGACGGCAGCGGTTGCGAGTCTCATTTTTTCTCACCCCAAGCTGATGCGAGCTCATCGGCACGATGATGGCCGGCCATAGCTTAACGATCAATTTCGATCGCGTCGGCAACAGATTCAATGTTGCTGAAGCCGGCCACAGAATTGTGATCCGATGCGGCGGTTTTTAGCGGTTTTCTCGCGGTTTGCGCGGGTTAGGAGGAAGACGAGATCGCCTCGGCGGCGTCGCGCTCGCGGCGGCGGCGAAGGCGCCAGCGATGGAGGACGAAGAGCGCCAGGCCGGCGACGGCGAAGCCGCAGAGAAGCACGAGGCCCACGTCCTCGGCGATCCTGCCCAGCATGTGCTCCATGGCGCGGCCGCAGAAATAGCCGGCGCCGACGAAGGTCGTGGCCCAGAGAAAGGCGGCGATGAAATTGAGATAGCAGAAGCGTTGCCAGGCGATGCCGCTGATGCCCAGCGCGAAGGAGGAGACGTTGCGGACGCCGTAAGTGAAGCGGAAGCTCAGCACGAACCATTTGTCATAGCGCTTCACCCAGCCCAACGCCGTATCCACGCTGCTGCGCCAGAAGGGCCGGCGGGACAAGAGCCAGGGCCCGTAGTATCGGCCGATCCAGAAATAGCACTGATCGCCGGCGAAGCTGCCCAGCGCCGCGGCAATCAGCAGCAGCGGCGCGCTCAGCAGCCCTTGCGCGGCGAAATAGCCGGCGAAGAGGACGAAGGTCTCGCCCTCGAAGAAGGTCCAGGCGAAAGTGAGGAAATAGAACCAGATGCCATATTGGTGAATGAGGCGCTTGGCCTCGTCGCCCCCCGGCATGAAATGCCTGACGATCCAGATGAAGGCGAGGCTGCCCGCGATGATGGCGGCGACCCCCAAGAGGCGCAGGCGGTTTGACCAGAGCGAAGAGAGCAACGTTGAGCCTCGCGCATCTACCCGAAATAGGTGGCCGATCCTAAGCGTAGGGGATGATCAAGGTCGAGCAAAGAATCAACCTCACGGGCATCACATTGCTGCCATATTGCAATGCAGCGTGAGGAGCAGCGTGTCGGCCAGCAGACGTCATCATCTCAACGCCGCATAGCGCGCATTTGCTCCGCGATGGAGCCACCAGCCATCCTCGCTGATCGAGTAGTAGGGCTGGTAGTAGCCGATGGCGGCGGTCGGCACGACCGCGCCGATCTGGTTGTCGAGCAGCATCGGCTCGCCGTCGAGATAGGCCACGAGCACGGCGTGGTCGAGGCTCTGCCGCGTGTCGCGCAGCACGACGAGGCGCAAGCTGGCTGCCGGCACCCCCGCGTCGCGCAGCAGCATGTACTTGGCGATGGCGTAGTCCTGGCACTGCCCGCTTTTGCGCAGGAATTCGAAGGGCGTCTCCCAGTGATTGCGCTCGCCCCAGTTGACCATCGACGGCGTATAGGGAAAGCCGTTGATCACGGCATTGACGCGCTCGAGCCGGGTGCGCGGATCGAGGCCGCGCAAAGATGCCACCAGCGTCTGCCACTCGGCGGGCGCGCCGCGACGCCGTTCGCTGTTGAAGCGCCGCAGCATGTCCGTCCATTTGGTGAAGGCGGAATTGTCCGGCGAGAACACTTCCTCGGTGCCGAAGAGCGACGGTCTAGCGCTGATGGCAGCGGGTGCCGTGCCGATCCAGGCCAGCGGAACCGCCAGCGCCAGCAACAACGCAAAAAAACGCAAGAACCGCATGCCGGGCCTCGTTGGAAGCCTCGCTATCTCCCAGGGAGACCCGTAGGCTTTGTGGAAGCCGCAGTTCAGCACACGCAGGCTTAAGGGCGGGTGAAGGTCGTCGCAAATTTCCGGCAATTTGCCGCAAATTGCGCCGATCCGGCCGACTTGCTCTCATGGGATCAAAGACCGATAGTGACCCGCTGCCGGCGGTCGAGCCGGCGACGATGTCACAGGAGCGTCATGAGCACGCTGCCGCTAGCTCGCTTCAAGGTCATCGATCTGACGCGCGTCCGTGCCGGTCCCACATGCGTGCGACAACTGGCGGATTGGGGCGCCGATGTGATCAAGGTCGAGGCGGCCGAGGGCGACGGCGGTCTGGGCGGCCCGCGCCATGGTCCCGATTTCCAGAATCTCCACCGCAACAAGCGCAGCATCACCCTCGACTTGAAGCAACCCGAAGGGCTCGAGGTGCTTTATCGCCTGGTGAAGGGCGCCGACGTGGTGGTCGAGAACTACCGTCCCGACGTCAAGTTCCGCCTCAAGGTCGACTACGAGCGTCTGAGGGCGATCAATCCGCGGCTCGTCTATGGCAGCATCTCGGGCTTCGGCCAGGACGGGCCCTACCGCGACCGGCCAGGCTTCGACCAGATCGCCCAGGGCATGGGCGGCCTCATGTCGATCACGGGCTTGCCGGGGCAAGGGCCGGTGCGGGTCGGCATCCCCGTCGCCGACCTCACCGCCGGCATCTTCTGCGCCATGGGCATTCTCGTGGCGCTGCTCGAACGCGACGTCTCGGGCGAAGGGCAATGGGTGCAATCCTCGCTGCTGGCGGCGCAGATTGCCATGCTCGATTTCCAGGCCGCGCGCTGGCTCATCGCCAAGGAAGTGCCGGGCCAAGCCGGCAACAACCACCCGACCAGCATCCCGACCGGCGTCTTCAAGACCAAGGACGGTCACATCAACATCGCCGCCGCCGGCGCCGAGATCTATCGGCGCCTCTGCGAGGCGCTGGAGGCGCCGAGCCTCGCCACGGATCCGAACTACGCCACCGACAAGCTCCGCTCGCAGCATCGCGACAAGCTCAACGCTGCGATCGAGGAGATCACCAAGACACGGAGCTCGGCCGAATGGATCGCCCGCATCAACGGCGCCGGCGTCCCTTGCGGCCCCATCTACAAGATGGACGAGGTCTTCGCCGATCCGCAGGTGCGGCATATCGGCATCGCGCAGAAGGTCGAGCATAGGAGCCTCGGCCCCATCGAGGTGGTGGGCCAGGCGGTGACCTTGAGCCGCACACCCTCTGCCATCCGCAGCGCGACGCCGGAGCGCGGCGAGCATACCGAGAGGGTGCTGCGCGAGCTCGGCTATGACGAGACGGCGATCGCGGCATTCCGCGCCAAGGGCGTGATCTGATTCTGATGAGGAGCGAGAGACGATGATTTCTCCCAGCGAACGCATGATCGCGCAAAAAGAGGGCGCGATCGGCTGGATGGTGTTCAACAACCCCGAGCGGCGCAACGCCATCTCGATGGACATGTGGGCGGCGATTCCGCCCATCCTCGATCACTACGACCGCGACCCCGAGGTGCGCGTCATCGTGTTGAAGGGCGCGGGCGACAAGGCCTTCGTCGCCGGCGCCGACATCTCGCAATTCGAGAAGCAGCGCTCCTCGGCCGAGACCATAGCCGAATACGACCGCATCGCCGAGGCGGCCAATCTGCGCCTGGGCGAGTTCCGCAAGCCCACCATCGCCATGATCCATGGCTTCTGCATCGGCGGCGGCGTCGGCATCGCCCTGCAATGCGATCTCCGCATCGCCGCCGACAATGCGCGCTTCGGCGTGCCCGCGGCGCGGCTCGGCCTCGGCTATCGCTGGGGCGGCGTCAAGAAGGTCGTCGATCTCGTCGGCCCCGCCTTCGCCAAGGAGATCTTTCTCACCGCCCGCCATTTCAGCGCCGCCGAGGCGGCCGGGATGGGCCTCATCAACCGCGCCGTCCCCGAGGGTGAGCTCGAGGCCTATGTCCGGAATTACTGCGCGGCCATCGCCGAGAACGCTCCCCTCACCATGGAGGCGGTGAAAGGCGTGGTGAGCGAGCTCCTGAAGCCCGGCCCGCACCTCGACCGCGCCCGCTGCGAGGCCTTGGTGGCGCGCTGCTTTGCCAGCGAGGACTACATCGAAGGCCGCCGCGCTTTCATGGAGAAGCGCAAGCCGGTCTTCGCGGGCAGATAGACCGACACCCGACCTAGAGCGGGTTTCGTTTCTATGGAATCGGCATTTCTCTAGGACCGTCGTTCCCGCGAAAGCGGGAATCCAGGGCTACAAGCCCGTCGCTTGCCCTGGTTCCCACTTTCGCGGAGAAGGCGACGTTAATTGGTTCGACCGCACCGGCATTTGCTCGAGCGGATGCAATGCCGCCGCGTCCGCTGCAGAAGATGGAGCGAGCGCGCATATCTTTGCTTGCCCGCCGGCGAGTCGGCCTAATACCGTGTCGGAGAAAGCAGAGGCTGAGGTGGCCGGCGGCATCCTAGGGTTATGTTCCTCATGACGTTGCTGCCGGCGCTGACCCCGCATGGCGTTCTGACCCTTCGGCAAACCGACGAGGCGCCGACATTGGCGCCCGAGCGTGGCGCCCGGCTGGAGCGAGCGTTCCAGCGCGGAGCCGGGCATGGTTTGTTGTGGCTCGGCGCCGACGAAGTCGGGACGGTGTTGCCGCCGGTGCTGTCTTATTGGCGTGAGCTCGGCACGCGCTACGTGACCGCGCTCTGCGCCCTGCCGGGCATCGGCGACGGGCAGGCCAAGTCATCGGTCCCGCTTCCGGTCGACGAAGACCTCAGCAAGATGGCCGCCGCGGCGCCACCCATGCCGGGCGCGGAGTATCTGACGGCATCCGTCCTGGCCGGTCTCTGGCGCGGCATTGACGCGGCATTCCATGCCGAGCTGGCGGACGCCAAGTGCTCCGTTCAGGAGTTTCTCAAATCCCGTCACCCCGCCTGGAACTTGGTGGGGCGCGTGCATTTCAATCTTGCCGAGAACCGCAAAGACGAGGCAGCGCCATTCGCTTTCCTGGCGACCTACACCACGCGGCTCTCGGCCGAGGCCAAGGCGCAGCATCTCCCGCTTGGCAAAGCTTTGCAGGAATATGCCGGAGCAAAAAACCGCGAACGCCTGCTGTCGCTGCTGGTGCCGGTCCAGCGCGCTGCCGAGCATTGCGGCTGGTTGAAGACCATGGTCGATGCGGGGGAGGTCTTTCATCCCTTGCGCTGGAGCCCGCAGCAGGCGCTGCAGCTCTTGCGAGACGCATCCGCGCTCGAAAGCGCCGGCGTGGTGGTGCGGATGCCGGCGAGCTGGCGCATGAACCGTCCCGCGCGCCCGACGGTGACCGCGACGGTTGGCGGCAAGCCGCCCTCGCAGCTCGGCCTGGACGCCCTGCTCGACTTTCGGATGGACGTAACCCTCGACGGCGAAAGCCTCTCGAAGGCGGAGATCACGCAACTGCTGGCGCAATCCGACGGATTGACGTTCATCCGCGGCAAATGGGTCGAGGTCGATCGCGAGCGATTGCGCCGAACCCTGGAGCAATTCGAAGCCATCGAGCGCAATGCCGCCGCCAAGGGCCTATCCTTCGGTGAGGCCATGCGCCTGCTGGCCGGCGCCGGCATCGCCGAGAACGGTGTCGCCGGAGAGGCCGATATCGACTGGAGCCAGACCGTCGCAGGACCGTGGTTGGCGCGAACGCTCCAGGACCTCCGTCGTCCAGGCGCGCTGTCCCGCGTCGATCCCGGCCGGTCGCTCGACGGGACCTTGCGGCCCTACCAGCACGCCGGCGTGCAATGGCTGCATCTCTTGGCCCGACTCGGACTGGGCGCGTGCCTCGCCGACGACATGGGACTCGGCAAGACGATCCAAGTGTTGTCATTGCTGTTGGTGCTGAAAGCCGAGGCGAGGTGCCGGACGAAGCCGTCGCTGCTGGTGGCGCCGGCATCGCTGCTGGCCAATTGGGTGGCGGAAATCGACCGCTTCGCGCCGAGCCTCAAGGCCGTCGTGTTCCACCCATCGGCCATCCCCATCGAGACGCTGAAGACGAAGGGCGGCGTCGATCTGGCGACCATCGATCTCGCCATTACGAGCTACGGGTTCCTGGCCCGCGCGCCGTGGCTTGTCGCCGCCTCATGGCGACTGGCGGTGCTCGACGAGGCACAGGTCATCAAGAACCCGGCCACGAAGCAAACCCAAATGGTCAAGCAGCTCCGCGCCGACGCGCGCATTGCGCTCACCGGCACGCCGATCGAGAACCGGCTCGGCGACCTCTGGTCGATTTTCGACTTCGTCAATCCGGGGCTGTTGGGATCGTCCAAGCAGTTCTCCACCTTCGTCAAGCAGCTGGCCGATCGGCCGCAAAATCCTTACGGTCCGCTGCGCGAGCTGGTGCGTCCCTACATCCTGCGGCGGCTGAAGACCGACCGAACCATCATCGCGGATTTGCCGGACAAGACCGAGGTGAAGGCCTTCTGCGGTTTGAGTCGCAAGCAGGCGGCGCTCTATCAGCAGGCGGTCGACGATCTCGCCGATCAGATCGAGAACACGGACGGCATCCAGCGCCGCGGCATCGTCCTGGCGCTCCTCACACGGCTGAAGCAGATCTGCAACCATCCCTCGCAATGGCTGGGCGACAACGCCTGGACCGAGAAGGACAGCGGCAAGCTGGCGCGATTGCGCGACATCGCCGAGGAAATCGCCTCGCGGCAGGAGAAGGCGCTCGTCTTCACCCAATTCGCTGCGACGACGGCTCCTCTGGCGTCGTTTCTTGGCTCGGTGTTCGGACGCCCCGGCCTCGTCCTTCACGGCGAGACGGCGGTCAACCGGCGCAAGGACCTGGTGCGCCGGTTTCAAGAGGATGACGACGTCCCGTTCTTCGTGCTGTCGGTCAAGGCGGGCGGCGCCGGACTCAATCTCACCGCCGCCGCGCACGTCATTCATTTCGATCGATGGTGGAATCCGGCGGTCGAGAACCAGGCCACCGACCGCGCGTTCCGGATCGGACAGACCAAGAATGTGCTCGTTCATAAGTTCATTTGCCGCGGTACCGTGGAGGACAAGATCGACCAGATGCTCGAGGCGAAGCAACAGCTGGCCGGAGACTTTCTCGGCGGCGGCGCGGAGGTGCTGTTGACCGAGATGAAAGACGACGAATTGCTCAGGCTCGTAGCGCTCGATCTTGCTGCGGCCATCAAGGAGGGCTGAGGGATGAGTTGGTTTGAGCGACAACCCTACGTGCCGGTTGCCGAGCGGCGGCGGCGCGCCGAGCGCAAGCTGGCAAAGCTCAAGAAAGGGGGGCCGGCACCCGCACCCGTGAAGATCGCGGGGCGCACGATCGCCGCGAGCTTCTGGGGCAAGTCCTGGTGCGACAATTTGGAGCGCTACAGCGACTACGAGAGCCGACTGCCGCGTGGCCGGAGCTATGTGCGCAACGGTTCGGTCGTCGACCTGCAGATCGCCAAAGGTCACGTCACCGCGAAAGTCGCCGGCTCCCGACTCTACACCGTCAGGATCGCCATCACAGCGGTCGCGGCGTCGCGCTGGAAATCCATCTGCCGCGATTGCGTCGGAACCATCGATTCGTTGGTGGAGCTGCTGCAGGGCCGGTTGGACGCAGGCGTCATGGACCGAGTCTGTCGCGAGGGCGACGGCCTCTTTCCGTCGCCGCGGGAAATCAGTCTGTCCTGCAGCTGTCCTGATTGGGCGGACATGTGCAAGCACGTCGCCGCGACACTCTATGGCGTAGGTGCCAGGCTCGACGAAAGGCCGCAGTTGCTCTTCCTCTTGCGCGGCGTCGATGAAAACGACTTGATCGCGCGTGCCGGGCAGGGCATGACGCTGACGAAGGCGGCGCCCACCGCGGCCAAGGTGCTGAGCGACGGCGATGTCGCCGCGCTCTTCGGGTTGGAGATGGCGCAAGCCGCGGCTTCCGGCGACGCCGTCGTCACTGCTCCGGCTCCGCCCCGGCCGACCAAACGGCTAAATGGCCGCAAAGCGCTCGCCGTCGCTAAGGCTCCGAAGGCACGCAAGCGCAACGCGCTCGGTCGAGGGCGAGCCAGGGTCGCGCCAGAATGAGACGCATCGGAAGAAGCCAGAGACGATGTTCTTGCCGCAAACTCGCGCGCGGCGCTCTCCCCTCACCTTCCCGCCGCTTCCTCTTCCGCGATGCGGGAGACAGGCAAGAAAGCATCCCATCTCCCAAAAGAGTATCCCCATCGTCATTGACAGCAGCGCGGAGCTCGCATAACGTCGCGCGCATGATGTCGGCCCTTTACATCTCGGTGATCGAGGACGGCGGCAACGCCGCGGGGCCGATGGAGTCGTGCATGCGGTAGACATTCCGCAGCACCGATGGACCAACAGGCCCCGCCGCATCCCGGCGGGGTTTTTGTTTTGCGAGGCACAGCGATGAGCGAAAGAAGAGAGAACGACGCGGAGAGCATTCGCATCCGCGAAGCGCTGCCCGAGGACGGTGCGGCGCTGATGGAAGCGATCGGCCGCATCGACGAGGAGACCGAGTTCCTGGGAAAACCCGGCGAATACCGTCGCTGGCGGGACGGGGTCGAGGAGCGCCTCGCGCACATGCGCGCAAAACAGAGCGGCATCTACTTTCTCGCGCTCGATGGCGGCGAGATCATCGGCTTTCTCGGCGCCTTTGTCGGCATGCTGCAGGCGACGCGCGGCGCCCTCTATATCGCTCATGTCGGCCTCCGCGGCGCTTCGCGCGGCCGCGGCGTCGGAACGCGCCTCTTCGTGGCGGTCGAGGACTGGGCCCGCGCGCACGGCATTTGGCGCCTCGAGCTTCGCGTCGATGAGGTGAATGCGCGGGGGCAGGCGCTCTATCGCAAGCGCGGCTTCATCACCGAGGGGCGTATCGCCGGCGCCGTGTTCTTGGCGGGCGAGCCGCATGCCCATCACTGGATGGCGAAGACGCTCCGCCCGCTCGAGGGCGCGGATTGGTCGGCGGTCGATCCGGCGCCGGGGCAGATCGATCCCGGCGAAGTGACGTTCCGCGCGCTTCGCCC
>DATJAV010000264.1:0-24642 GCA_035515835.1 Allostellaceae bacterium | reverse complement strand
AGACGCCAGTTGAGCGGCACCAGCAGCGCGCCGAGCCGGGCGCAGGCGAAGAGCAGGCTCAGGAACGCCGGCGAGTTGTAGCCGAGATGCGCAACGCGCTCGCCCGGACCGACGCCGAGCTCCGTCAGAACCGTCGCGAGACGCATCGTGTCGCGACGGAGTGCGGACCACGAGAAGCTCCGGCCCTCGAATTCGAGCGCGATGCGATCGGGGCTGAAATCGGCATGGCGCTCGAGCCAGCAGCAGAGGTCCATCAGTCCTTCTCGCCGGGCTCGTAGAGCGTCTCGCGGCCGAGGCGGTCGAGGCAGAGCTCCGCCGTCCAAGGTAGCATGAGAGAGCCGCAGCGGCTGTCGCGATAAAGCCGCTCCAGCGGCAGCGACTTCAGCATCGCCTGGCCGCCGCAGGTGCGGATGGCAAGGCGGCAGAGCTCGTTGGCGTTCTCCATGATGGTGTATTGCGCGGCATAGGCGCGGAGCCGCTCTTCCTTGGCGGGGTCGATGCGCGCCTCGGCGATCGCCCGCTCGAAGAGCGCGCGCGTCTGCTGCAGCGTCACGAACATTTGCGCCACCGCGATCTGCTTCGTCGGATACATGCGGCGCTTCACCGGAACCCCCGGCACTTCGCCCCGGAGATAGCTCACGGTGAAGTCGTAGGCCGCCTCGGCGATCCCCATATATGTGGGCGCCAAGGTCAGGAACATGTGCGGCCAGCGCTGCGCCGCCTGATAATAGACGCCGGGCGGCATCAGCTCGCCGTTCTCGGCGACGAAGACGTCGTCGAGGAGAAGCGTGCGCGAGACCGTGCCGCGCATCCCCAGCGGATCCCAATCGCCGGCGATCGAGACGCCTTCGGCCTTGGCGGGGACGGCGAGATAGAGCGTGTCGCGCTGCGACAGCGACGGCTTCTCCTCGGTGCAGAGCACGCCGTAGTAATCGGCGGCGCCCGATAGCGAGGCGAAGATCTTCTTGCCGCTGAGCCGGTAGCCGCCCTCGACGCGCTTCGCCACGGTGCCGAACGGCGCGCGACCCGCGGCGGCAGCGCCGCCTTCGGAGAAAGGCTGGGCATAGATCGCGCCTTCGACGACGATGCGGCGGTAGTGCTCGGCGCGATGGCGCTCGTGGCGCGCGCGCTCGGCACCGCTCATGTCGAGCGCATCCGCCAGCGCCCCCGTCCACAAGGTCGAGCAGACATGCATGTTGAAGGTAAGCGCGGTGGCGCCGCAATGCCGCCCGAGTTCGGCCGAGACCAGGCTATATGTCGCGAAGTCGGCGCCCATGCCGCGATGCGCCTCGGGGATGCAGAGTGCGGTCAAGCCGGCGGCGCGCAGATCCTCGTAATTCTCGAAAGGAAAGCTCGCCTCGCGATCGTATTTGTCGGCGCGCGGCGCGAAACGCTCGCGCCCGAGCTTGCCCGCCAGCGCCACGAGCGCCGCCTGCTTGTCGGTAAGCCTCATGCGCCGAGCTCGCGGAGAAAGCCCAGCACGGCCGCGTTGAAGGCCCGAGGTTGCTCGAGATTGCTGAGATGGCCGGCATCGGGGATGACGGTGACCCGGCTCCCGGCAATGCGCGCGGCCATGGCGCGCGCCACCTCGGGCGGCGTCAGCGTGTCGTCGGCGCCGACGACGATGTGCGTCGGCACGCGCACGCTCTCGAGATCGGGGACGCGCGGATAAAGGAAGGAGGCCTCGATCGTCTTCAGATACGCGTCCTTGTGCAGCGCCGACATGCTGTCGATGAGGCGCTCGTAAGCGCCGGGCACGGCTCTGGGGCCGACCAGGCTCCCCGCCACCGCCGGCGCGATGTCGCGCGGCGTCTTGCCGGCCAGCAGCGGCTCCTGGCGCAGCCGGACGAACTCGCGGCGCTTTTCGGGCGGCATGTTGCCGAGGCCGGGCTGCGTGTCGCAGAGCGTTAGGCTGGCCACGCGGTCCCGATGCCGGTCGTGGAAATCCATGGCAATCCGTCCGCCCATCGAGAGGCCGCAGAGATGCGCGCGATCCGCCCCCAGCGCGTCGATGACGCGCAGCAGATCGGCGCTGAAATCGCCGAAATCGAGCGGGCCGCCGTCGTCGCTCGCGCCATAGCCGCGCGCGTCCCAGGCGGCCGCGGTGAAGTGCTCGGCGAAGACCGGCAACTGGTCGCGCCAGTTGCCGCGGTTGCCGCCGATGCCGTGGAGGAAGAGGAGAAGTGGGCCGCTGCCGGCAATGTCGACGGCGATATGCGGGTGGGGGCCGATGCGGAGAATGGTGGAAGCCGCCAAATTGACCGCCTCTCTTGCAACTGTCAGCATAGCCGAAAACGCCGAGGAGCCAACACATGTTGCCGGCCCCGATCGAGGCGAAATGGGTGGCCTGCTTCCGCCGCGCCTTCGCGCTGTGCGGTATCGGCGGGGGCACGCTCGTCGCCATTCTCTCCGAGACATTGTCGCGCCCGAGCAATGTCGCGCTCGCCGAGCTGGCGCTCTTGGAGCTGGGGGCGCGCGTCTTTCATGTGCGGATGCCGACGCCGCCGCAAAGCGCGCCGGTGCCGGTGCGCTCCACCGGCGCCTCCGAAGCGCTGCAGCGCAATCCCGCCGCGGTGGCTGCGCTCAAGGCCGCGGAGATCGTCATCGACTGCACCGTCGAGGGCCTGCTGCATGCGCCGGAGTCGCCGGAGATCCTCGCATCCGGGGCCCGCATCTTCATGATCAGCAACGAGCATCCCGAGATCCTGGAGCGCCTCTCGCCCGACCCCGATTTGCAGCCGCGCGTCGCGACGGCGCTCGGTATGCTGCACGGCGCACGGCGAATGCGCGTCACGTCGGCGGCCGGCACCGACCTTGCGATCGACGTCGCCGGCGCGCCGGTGCGCGGCAATGCGGGGTATCTCGATGCCGCCTCCAAGGTCGCCTATTGGCCGGGCGGGCTCTGTCTCTGCTTTCCCAAGCGCGGCAGCGTCAGCGGCACGCTGGTGCTGGCGCTAGGCGACGTCAATCTCACCTTCAAGCGCTATCTCGAGCGCCCCATCCGCCTCACCGTCGAGCGCGACTACGTCACCGCCATCGAAGGCGACGGGCTCGATGCCGAGCTGATGCGGAGCTACTTCGCCGCCTGGGGCGAGCGCGACGCCTATGCCGTCTCGCATGTCGGCTGGGGGATGAACCCGCGCGCCCGCTGGGATGCGCTCGCGCTTTACGACAAGGCCGACGTCAACGGCACGGAGCTGCGGGCCTTTGCCGGCAATTTCCTCTATTCGACCGGCGCCAACGAGACCGCGGGGCGCTTCACCCGCGGACATTTCGACCTGCCGCTCCGGAACTGCACCATCGCGCTCGACGACCGCGTCGTCGTCGAACGCGGCGTGCTGCTGCCGCCGCTTTGTGCTTGAGATGCCGAGCCTGCATCCACCCCCCTCCCTACCCTCCCACTCAAGGGGGGAGGGACGACTTTTGCTTGCGGCAGAGGGTTTTCTTCCCCCTCCCCCCTTGAGGGGGAGGGCTGGGGTGGGGGGTCGGCCGCCCAAAGACTCTCTCCCATGACCGAGCCCCTCCGCTCGCGGCTCACCACCGACGGGCTCGACCGCACGCCGCATCGGGCCTTCATGCGCGCCATGGGCATCGATGATCGGGCGATGGCGCAGCCCTTTGTCGGCGTCGTCACCACCGATGCGGAAGTGACGCCCTGCACCATGGGGCTCCGCGCGCAGGCCGCGCACGCCAAGGACGGCGTTCGCGCCGCCGGCGGCACGCCGCACGAGTTCACCACCATCGCCGTCTCCGACGGCATTGCCATGAACCATCAGGGGATGAAGTTCAGCCTGATCTCGCGCGAGCTCATCGCCGACAGCATCGAGGCGGTGGTGCGCGCCCATTGCTACGACGCGCTGGTCGGCTTCGCCGGCTGCGACAAGACGCTGCCGGGCGTGATGATGGGAATGGTGCGGGTCAACGTGCCGAGCGTCTTTCTCTACGGCGGCAGCGCGCTCCCCGGCCATTGGCAAGGCCGCGACGTGAGCGTGCTCGACAGCTATGAGGGCGTGGGCGCGGTGATGACGGGTGCCATGAGCCCGAGCGATCTCGATGCGCTGGAGCGCGCTTGCCTTCCCACCATCGGCGCCTGCGCCGGGCAATTCACCGCCAACACCATGGCTATGGCGAGCGAGGCGCTGGGGCTGGCGCCCTTGGGCTCGGCGATGCGGCCCGCGGTGAGCGAGGCGCGGCCGGCGCTGGCCCGCGCCGCCGGCGAAGCCGTGATGGCGATGTTGAAGCGCGGCGGTCCTCTGCCGCGCGACCTCGTCTCGCTGGCGAGCCTCGCCAACGCGGCGGCGCTGGTCGCCGCCACCGGCGGCTCGACCAATGCAGCGCTCCATTTGCCGGCGATCGCGCATGAGGCGGGCATTCGTTTCTCGCTCGCCGAGATCGGCGCCATCTTCCGCAAGACGCCGCTCATCGCCGATCTCCGGCCCGCCGGGCGCTATCACGCGGTCGATGTCGACGGCATCGGCGGCGTCGCCGTGATCCTGAAGGAGCTTTTGCGCGGCGGCTACATCGATGGCGCCGCGCCAACCGTGATGGGCGAGCGCCTCGCCGACGCGCTGGCTGGGGCGCCCCTCCCCGATGGCGCCGTGGTGCGTCGGCTCGAGGCGGCGCTGCTGCCGACGGGCGGGGTCGTCGTGCTGACCGGCAATCTCTGTCCCGAGGGCGCTCTCCTCAAGGTCGCGGGACTCCGCCAGCCGGTCTTCGCCGGGCGCGCTCGGGTCTTCGACAGCGAGGAAGCGGCCATGGCCATTATCGCCGCGCGGCGCTATGCGGCGGGCGACGTGATCATCATCCGCTACGAGGGCCCCAAAGGCGGGCCGGGGATGCGCGAGATGCTGGGGGTCACTGCCCTCATCTACGGCCAGGGGATGGGCGAGCAAGTGGCGCTCCTGACCGATGGGCGCTTTTCCGGCGCGACGCGCGGCCTCTGCATCGGCTATGCCGGCCCCGAAGCCGCGGTCGGCGGACCGCTGGCGTTGGTCGAGGACGGCGACCCCATCGCCATCGACGGCCTTGCTGGCACGATCGAGCTGCAGGTGGCCGACGACGTGCTGGCCGCCCGCCGCGCCCGCTGGCAGCCGCCGGCGCGCGCCAGGCTCTCGGGCCTGTTGCAGAAATACGCGGCGCAAGTGGGCCCCGCGCATCAGGGCGCCGTCACCCATGACGGCGCGGTCGATTGGCCGCGGGAGCGGCGCTGAGCCGGAATTATTCGGCAAGACGCTGATTTCTCCACATTAAATTGCACAAAATATGCGCATTCAAGCGCCAGACGCGGTGCTTGGTGAACGATTCGTTTACCCAAGTCGAGAAGAATAGGCCGCCATTTATGTGCCGTCCGTGGAGCCCGCTCACCACGACGCAAGGGAGCATACAAGGTGGACGATCTGAGAGGCGCCGCGGCCGAAGCGACACCTGGCGGCATTCCGCTGGCGCTGGAGCCGTTGCTGTCGCCCTATCGCCGACACGGACGTCTTTCGCTCCGCGTCGAGCGCATGCCGGCTTACGCGCGCCTCTCGCGCGGCAGCGACAACGGCGACCGGACTTGGTCGCTGACGATCGAAGATCTCGAGGGCCTCACCTACGTGCCGCCCCGCGGCGGGGACGAGACGCCGTCGCTGGCGCTTCGGGTGGTCGGCCTCGACGGCGACGCCGGCGTCACTCTGGCGGTGCTCGACGTCCCGGTCACGCCTGGGAAGGCGAAAGCGGCGGCGCCGTCACGAACCGCAGCGACGCGGGAGCGCGACGCGGCCGAGTCGAAAGACAGCGACGCGCTGCGCCATCTGCAGGCCGAGGTCGCGGCGGCGAAGACAACGCTCGCCGCCCGCGACGCCGAGCTTGCTGAGGCGCGGCAAGGGGTCGACGCCGCGCTTGCCGCGGCGCGGACCGCATGGGAATCCGAGGAGGCCGCTCGGCTCGCCACGACGGAAGCGGAATGGCGCGCGCAATCCGAGCGCGCGCTGGCGGAAGCGAACGCGCGCTGCGCCTGGAGCGATGCGGAGCTGGGTCGGGAGCGCGCGCAAGCCCGGGACGCCGAAGCCCAGTTGAACGAGCTCCGCCACGAGCTCGAGGAGGCGAAGGACGCCGCCGCAGCACGCGAGGCGGAATGGACCACGGCCTGGGAAGCCGCCGAGACAGGGCGCGCCACTCAGCCCGGCCCGGCGACCGAGACGAAGCTCGCCGAGGCGAGAAGCACCTGGGAGGCCGAACTCAAAGAGCGCCTCGCCGAAGCCGCCGCCAATGCCGCGGCGGCGCTGGACCAGGCTCGCGCCGAATGGCAAGCCGAGCAGAAGGACCATCTCGCCGCGGCGCTTGACCAGGCCCGCGCCGAATGGCAGGCCGAGCAGGGGGATCCCGCGGCAGCGCTCGACCAAGCGCGCGCGCAATGGCAGGCCGAGCAGAAGGATCATCTCGGGGCGGCGCTCGACCAAGCCCGCGCCGAATGGCAGGCCAACCAGAAGGACCATCTCGCCGCGGCGTTGGACCAAGCCCGCGCCGAATGGCAGGCGGAGCAGAAGGACCACCTCGCCCGATCGGAGGAGCGCCTCCGCCAAGCGCGCGAGCAATGGCAAGAGGAAGCGCGCACCGCCGAGGAAAGCTGGCACGCGGCGGAAGCAGTCCGGCTCGCCACGGCGGAAGCACAATGGCGCGAGCAGTCCGAGCGGGCACTCGCCGAAGCGACCGCGCGCGGAGAGCAAAGGGAGGCGGAGTCGGCGCGGGAGCGCTCGCGCGCCGAGGACGCCGAGGCCGAGGCCAATCGCCTGCGCGCCGAATTGGCGGAGGCATCATCGGCCGCGGAAACGCGCGAGGCGGAGTGGAACAAGGCTTGGGAAGCCGCCGAGGCGGCCCGCGCCGCCGCGCCGTCGAGCGACGCCATCGAAACCGAGCTGGCCGGAGCCCGACGCAGCTGGGAAGCGGAGCTCAACGACCGCCTGGCCGAGGCCGCGCGGGCGGCGGCGGCAAGCCTCGAGGAAGCGCGCGCGGCATGGCAGGCGGAGCAGAAGGCGTACATCGCCCAGTCGGACGAGCAGGCGCGCCGGCGCTGGCAACAGGAAACGGCGGCAGTGCTGGCGAAGGCGATGGAAGGGTGGAGGACCGACGAGGCCGCGCGCCTCGCGGCCGCCGAGGCGAAATGGCAGGAGCAGTCCGAGCGCGCGCAATCCGCGGCGGCGGCGGCGCGCGGCGAGTGGAGCGACGGGGCGGTGGCGCGAGAGCGGGTTCGGGCGGAGAACGCCGAGGCGGAATCGAACGCCTTGCGTCGTGAATTGAGGGAGCTCAAAGCGCAGCACGACTCCGAACGGCAGGGCCGCGCGCAAACCGCGAGCAACGCCGTCGAAGCCAAGCTCGCCGCGGCGCGAAAGGCATGGCAAGCCGAGCTCGAGACACGGTTGGCGCAAGCGGCGGCGGCGGCAGCAGCGACCCTCGAGCGCAGCCGCGCCACATGGCAGGCGGAGGAAAGGAAGCGCCAGGCAACCTGGGCAGACGGGAGTCACGGGCTCCCCGAAGCGCGCAAAGAGTGGCAGAAAGAAGCGAGCGCCGCGCTTGCGCGTGCCGAAGAGGGCTGGAAGTCCGACGAAGCCGCCCGGCTCGCCAAGGCCGAAGCGGAGTGGGCCGAGCGGGCCGAGAGGGCGGAGACCGAGCTGGCGGATGCGCGCGTTTGGGCCGCCGGCGTCGACGTCGAGCTTCGCCGTCTGCGCGACGAATTGGCAAAAGCAAAGGGATCTCCCGCGCGCGATGCGGCGCCGGGCGAGCGCGCCGCCGCGCGGACGGTCGCGGAAACCCAGCGCCGCGAGCCGCGCCTCGACACTCCGGCGCCGGCCGACGAGCCTGCGCCGGCAAACGTCATCGAGGACGTGCCGGCCGCGCCGCGCCAGGAGCTCGCCCTCGGGAAGCTGCAGCAGACGCAACGGCTCCTCGCCACAAGACTGGAATCGGAGAAGGGGACGCAAGGCGCGCCCACCGGCGAGGCCAAGCGGGCTCCAGCGATCACGGCGGAGGGTCGACCGCGGCGGGGTCGTGGTTTCGTCATCGGCGGCGTTTCGGTTGCGGCGCTCGCGGTCGCAGCAATCGTTTTCTGGTTCATCGGGCCGACGGTCCTCGCGCCCGCGGCGCCGAAGCCCGCGCCGCCCGTCGCCGAGGCGGCACCCCCGCCGACCCCGGCACCGGCGCCCGCCCCGGAGATCGCCGCGGAGCCGCGCGCCACCGTCGGCGGCTCGGGCGCCAATGTGCGCTCCGGACCTTCGACCACGGCGTCCGTGGTGGCGACGCTCTCGCGCGAGACGGAAGTGACGCCGCTCGAGCGCCGCGGCAAGTGGACGCTCATCCGCTACAGCAGCGAAGACGGCACCAAGCAGGAGGGCTGGGTCTACAGCTCATTGCTGTCGGATCCAATCTCGCCCTGAGAGCGGCGCGGACTTCGCCCGCGCCTCAGCAATCACGGCGTGGAAGACCCCTCGTCCGGCGCCGGCGGTCGCAGCAATTCAAGATGCTGGAGCTGGCTCACCAAGCGGCGCAGCACGTCGCGGCGATAAGCTTCAAGGTCCATGCCGCCGTAATCGTAGAAGCCGCTGCCGCTTTTCACGCCGATGCGGCCCTCGCGCATGTGGCGGTCGATGATCGCCGGCGCCGTGAAGCGGGGATCGCCCATCGCCGCCGCGAGCGAGCGGCTGGCGTAATAGAGAATGTCGCCGCCGCCGTAATCGATGAATTCGAGAAGGCCCATGGCGGCGTAGCGGAAACCCAGGCCGTAGCGCGTCGCCTTGTCGACGTCCTCGGGCGTGGCCACGCCCTCCTCGACGAGGCGCGCCGCCTCGTTCATGGCGAGCGCCTGAATGCGCGGCACGATGAAGCCGGGCGCGGCGGCGCAGACGACGGGGACCTTGCCGATCCCTTCGAGCAGCGCCTTCGTCGCCGCGACGACGGCGGGGTCGGTGCGCTTTCCCGGCGAGAGTTCGACCAGAGGGACGATGTAAGCAGGATTGAGCCAATGCGCGTTCAAGAATCGCTGCGGCGCGGCGGTGAGCTCGGCGAGGGCGTCGACGAGAAAGGTCGAGGTGGTGGAGGCGAGAATGGCGTCGGCGCCGAGATGCGGTGCCGCGAGGGCGAAGACCTCGCGCTTCGCGTCCACCACTTCGGACACGGCCTCGAAGACGACGTCGGCGTCTTCCAGCATTGCCGGCGCGGCAATGCGCGCGCCGAATTCGATGCGGCGGAGGACGCCCGGGATCGCCGCTGCCGCGAAGGCGCCGATCTCGGCGAGCGACAGGAGCGACGCCTCGATCTCGCCGAGCGCGTCGCGCGCCAGAAGGCGCGCCGCGTCGCCGGGGCGATCCTTGACGTCGATGAGGCTGACGGGATGCCCGGCATAAGCGAAGACATGGGCGATGCCGCGCCCCATGCGGCCCGCGCCGAGGATGGCGATGCGGGGTGCGCTCAGGGCACCCCCTCCTGGAGCAGCCGCGCGAGGCCGCCCGGATCGAGCCGGGCGAGCCCGAGCGCGCGGAGCGTGCGCGGGCTCTCCGTCAAATCCTCGCCGACGATGGCCGAGCCGATGGCGAGAAGACCCCGCGCCACCGGTGCCGGCACGCGCGCCCAGTCGGCGACCGAGACCAGGAAAGCGAGGCCCAGCGCCACGTCCTCGCGCATATAGCGATGATGAAGGAGATCGAGGCGCTCGCGCCAATCGCCGCTGCCGACGAGCTTGTCATGGGCGAGATTGCCGTACATCCAACGGTCGCTTTCATAGTGATCGGCGAGCGGGAAATGCGGCGCGTGGTATCCCAGCGTCTCGCGGAGCGCGATGCGCTCGCCGTCGAGCGCCGTGGTGACGCGGCGGATGCTGGGGGTGGTGCCTTCGTTGTGGATGTCCCAATGGTCGAAATGCTCGATCGGTCCCGCATTCATCACGATGAGCGGCGGATGGATGATGGGCCCGGCATTCATCAGCGCCGCGCTCAGCGCGTCCTCGACCGGCAGGATCGCGGGATAGGCCTCGCGGATGACGGAGAAAGCGTGCTCGGCGAGCCGCGCCGGAAAAACCCCGGTCGGGAGCCGCGTCGCGCGCGTGGTGATGGCAACCTCCGCGGGCCCGTGCTTCCGCGTCAGATAAGGCAGCGTGCCGGCCTCGGCGAAGGCCACGTCGGCGCGGTTGCTGGCGGCTTTGAGCTCGGCCGCCATGACATAGCTGCCGAAGCTTCCGGGCGGCAGGAAGACGACTTGTCCGTCGCGGAGATGGGGCGCCATGGCGCGTGCCAGATCGCGCTGCGCGAAAGCCGGCACCGGCGCCAGGATGAGCGCGGCGTCGGCGAGGGCATCCGCCAGCGACGTCGTCGCGAGCTCGATCTGAACCTCGCGCCGTCCCTCAACATCCTTGAGCCACAAGCGGCCGCTCTCGAGCACCGGCGCGAAGGCGGCCGCATCGCGGCGCCAGAGGCGGAGCGCGTGACCCTGATCTGCGAGATCGACGGCGGCGGCATAGCTGCCGTTGCCGCCGCCCAGAACGGCGATGCGCATGTCGCGGCGATTATGCCGATTCCGCGGGGCCGTGGG
The DNA here is from genome assembly GCA_035515835.1 of Allostellaceae bacterium. Lineage (GTDB taxonomy): Bacteria > Pseudomonadota > Alphaproteobacteria > ATCC43930 > CGMCC-115725 > DAHUYF01. The sequence goes on along the minus strand of DATJAV010000264.1, from coordinate 14,085 downwards.
AAACGCGGCTTTTGCGCCGTGTCGCGCCTCGTTAGGATGGCGCCATGGGAGGACGCATGAGCATCAAAGGAAAAGCCTATATCGCCGGCATCTTCGAGCATCCGACGCGGCACGCGCCCGACAAGTCGCTGGCGCAGCTCCACGCCGAAGTGGCGCAGGGCGCGCTCGCCGATGCCGGCTTGGTGAAAGACGACATCGACGGCTATTTCTGCGCCGGCGACGCGCCGGGCCTGGGACCGCTCTCGATGGTCGATTACATGGGGCTGAAGCTCCGCCACATGGATTCGACCGATGTCGGCGGCGCCTCCTACACCGTCCATGTGGCGCATGCCGCCGAGGCGATCGCCGCCGGCAAATGCTCGGTGGCGCTGGTGACGCTGGCGGGGCGGCCGCGCGCCGAGGGCGTCCAGACCGGCACCGCGCCCCGCGCCCCCAATGCGGCGGCGCCCGACGCCGCCTTCGAGGCGCCCTTTGGGCCCGTCACCACCAACATGTACGCGATGTGCGCCATGCGCCACATGCACGAGTTCGGCACCACCAGCGAGCAGCTCGCCTGGGTCAAGGTCGCGGCTTCCCATCACGCGCAGCACAACCCGCATGCCATGCTGCGCGAGGTGGTAAGCGTCGAGGAAGTGGTGAATTCGCCGGTGATCGCCGATCCGCTGCATCGCTTGGATTGCTGCGTCATCAGCGACGGCGGCGGTGCGCTCATCGTCGTGGCGCCGGAGGTGGCAAAGACCCTGAAGCGGCCGAAGGTGAAGCTCATCGGCGCCGGCGAGGCGCCGAAGCACACCATGTCGGGCAAGGTCGATCTGACTTATTCCGGCGGCGTCTGGTCGGGTCCCGGCGCCTTCGCCGAGGCGGGCGTCACACCCGCCGACATCAAATATGCCTCGATCTATGACAGCTTCACCATCACCGTGGTGATGACGCTCGAGGATCTGGGCTTCTGCGCCAAGGGCAAGGGCGGGCGCTTCGTTGCCGACGGCAACCTCATTTCCGGCACGGGCAAGCTGCCCTTCAACACCGATGGCGGCGGCCTTTGCAACAACCACCCCGGCAATCGCGGCAGCATGACCAAGGTGATCGAAGCGGTGCGCCAGCTGCGCGGCGAGGCGCATCCCGCGGTGCAGGTGAAGAATTGCGACCTGGCGCTGGCACATGGCACCGGCGGCTCGCTCGGCACGCGCCATGCGAGCGCCACCCTCATCATGGAACGGGAGTAGGGCGATGGCCGAGCGAAAGATCATCCCGCCGCCGGTCAATCCCGAGACCAAGGCGTTTTGGGACGGGGCGGCGCAAGGGAAGCTGCTCTTGAAGAAATGCCAGACCTGTGGGCAGATCCACTATTACCCCCGCGCGCTTTGTCCTTATTGCTTCAGCGAGCGCACGGAATGGCTCCCCGCCAGCGGCCGGGCCACGGTCTACTCCTTCAGCGTGATGCGCCGCGCGCCGGTGCCTTATGCCATCGCTTACGTCAGCCTCGAAGAAGGCGTGACGATCATGACCAACCTGGTCGATTGCGACTTCGACCGCATCCGCATCGGCGACAAGGTGAAGCTCGTCTTCAAGCCCAGCGACGGCGGCCCGCCGGTGCCGATGTTCACGCCCGTGTAGCGCGCCGTCCCCTCACCCTCCCATGCGGCTTCGCCGGGAGGGTGAGGGGGACGGCGGTCTACTTCCGCAACCCCGGCCGCATCGATTGCGTCGTCCGCTGCGTCATGAATTTCTGCATGCCGTGCTTCAGGCCCCTGCGCGCGCCTTCGCCGCCGGTCCTGCCGGTGCCGGCGGGTTGCCAGGCCGGCACCAAGTGGTGCTTGCCGGGGCCGATCAAGTCGGCGCGGCCCATGCGCTTCAAGGCGTCGCGCAGCACGGGCCAGTTCTCGGGGTCGTGATAGCGGAGGAACGCCTTGTGCAAGCGGCGCTGCTTCAAGCCGCGGGCGGAGAAGACGATCTCCGACCCGGCGCGGCGGATCGGGCGGAGCGGGTTGCGCTCGCTGTGATACATCGCCGCCGAGAGCGACATCGGCGAGGGCAGGAAAGTCTGCACCTGGTCGGCGCGGTAGCGGTGGCGCTTCAGCCAAAGCGCCAGATGCATCATGTCCTCGTCCGTCGTGCCGGGATGGGCGGCGATGAAATAGGGGATGAGATAGAGCTCTTTCCCCGCCTCCTTGGCGTATTGGTCGAACATCGCCTTGAAGCGGTCGTAGCTGCCGATGCCGGGCTTCATCATCTTGGCGAGCGGCTCCGCCTCGGTATGCTCCGGCGCGATCTTCAGATATCCCCCGACGTGATGCGTCACCAGCTCCTTGACGTAAGCCGGACTCCGCACTGCGAGGTCATAGCGGAGGCCCGAGGCGATGTGCACTTTCTTGACCCCGGGCAATGCCCGCGCCTTGCGGTAGAGCTCGATCAGCGGCGCATGGTCGGTGTCGAGATTCTTGCAGATGTCGGGAAAGACGCAGGAAGGACGCCGGCAGATGCGCTCCGTCTCCTCGTCCTTGCAGGCCATGCGATACATGTTGGCGGTGGGGCCGCCCAAATCGGAGATGATGCCGGTGAAGCCCTTGACCTTGTCGCGGATCTCCTCGACCTCGCGCAGGACCGAGGCTTCCGAACGGCTCTGGATGATGCGGCCCTCATGCTCGGTGATGGAGCAGAAGGAGCAGCCGCCGAAGCAGCCGCGCATGATGTTGATCGAGAAGCGGATCATGTCCCAGGCGGCGATCTTGGCGTCGCCATAGGCGGGATGCGGCGCCCGCGCATAGGGGAGGTCGTAGATGCCGTCCATCTCCGCCGTCGTCAGCGGTATGGGCGGCGGCGCGAGCCAGAGCTCCTTGTCGCCGTGGCGCTGCACCAGGGCGCGGGCATTGCCGGGGTTGCTCTCCTGATGGAGGACGCGCGAGGCATGCGCGTAAAGCGTCGGATCGTCGCGCACCTGCTCGTATGCGGGAAGCCGCACCGCGAGGCGCGCGAGCGGCAGGTCGCGCAGGTGTTGGCGCGGCGGCTCGGGCGGCGGCGGAGGCGCTTCGGCGACGGCGCAGCCTCCTTCCGCTGCGTGCGGGCGCCGGCCTGCACCGGGCGGCAACAGCTCTATGGGCGCCAGACCGCGGGCGCGCGCCTCTGCCCTGAGCGCGTCGCGATCGCCGGCGGCGGGCTCATCGATGCTATCGGACGGCAGCACGATCCGGTCGGCCGGCACCTCGTCGAGCAGATAGGCGGTGCCGCGGATATCGCGCATCGCCGAGGGCGCCTCGCCCTTGGCGGCGCGATGGGCGATCAGGACGATGGCGCGCTCGGCGTTGCCGTAGACCAGGAGATCGGCCTTGCTGTCGAGCAGGACCGAGCGGCGCACCTTGTCGGACCAGTAGTCGTAATGCGCGATGCGGCGGAGCGACGCCTCGATACCGCCGATCACGACCGGCACGTCCTTCCAGGCTTCGCGGCAGCGCTGCGCATAGACGATCACCGAGCGATCCGGGCGCTTGCCGCCTTCGTCGTTGGGCGTGTAGCTGTCGTTGTGCCGCAGCCGCCGGTCGGCGGTGTAGCGGTTCACCATCGAATCCATGTTGCCGGCGGTGACGCCGAAAAACAGGTTCGGCTTCCCCAGGGCACGGAAGGGCTCGGCGTCGATCCAGGCGGGCTGCGCGATGATGCCGACGCGGAAGCCTTGCGCCTCGAGCAGCCGGCCGATGATCGCCATGCCGAAGCTGGGATGATCGACATAGGCGTCGCCCGTCACCAGCACGATGTCGCAGCTGTCCCAGCCCTGCGCCTCCATCTCGGCGCGCGACATCGGCAGGAACGGGGCCGGCCCGAACCGGTGCGCCCAGTGTTTGCGATAGGAGAAGAGACCCTTGGCCTCGATCATGCGGCATTCTAGAGCAGACGACGAAAGGGTGGAACCAAACAACCCCTCCTTCCCCGCGAAAGCGGGGAACCAGGGCAGGCGAGGGAGCGCTGCAGCTCTGGGTTCGCGCTTTCGCGGGAACGGCGGTCGAAAGGTAATGCCGATTCCACCTAACCGACGGCCGCTCTAGAGCCGTCAGCTATCAGCTGTCAGCCGTCAGCTCGCCTCGTCGCATTCAGCGGTCAGCGTCACTCTCGCACACTGACGATCGACGACTGAAAGCGTTGCTGACGGCTGACCGCCGACCGCTCGTTACCGCTTCACCTCCGAGAATGGCGCGAGCGCGGTGCCGGTGCGGTATTCGGGTGGCTCGAGGATCGCCTCCGTCTTGGTATCCTTGAACTGCTCAAGGCCGTTGCCGCTGATGTTTTGGAATTGCACCTCGAGCACGCGCGGCTTCGACCATTCGCCGTCCTTGCCGTAGCTGATCTCGCCGACGATCGTCTTGAAGCTGTGCGTGCGGATGTAGTCGGCAAGCTTCTCCTGATCGAGGCTTTTCGTGCCTTCGACCGCCTGCGCCAGCACTTCGAGATTGGCATAGGCGAAAGGAGGCAGATACCAGCCGTTCGGGTCGACGCCTTCGGCCGGAGCACGCGACTGATAGGTCTTGAGGAACGCCATGATGCCCGGGAACTGCATGGTCGACGCGGGGATCCACCAGTCGTAGTCGAGGATGCCGTTCAACTGCGGTCCGAGCTGCTGCTTCACCGCGGTGATCTGCAGCCCGACCATGCCGCCCCCGACATAGCGGGCCTTGAGGCCGAGCTCGTTGATCGCGCGCACCATGCCGACGCTGTCGGGCGGGTATGACGCGATGTAGACGATATCGGGACTGGTCGCCTGGATGGCGCGAACGATTGGGGCAAAATCGGTGGTCGGCGGCGGGTAGGATTTGTCGTAGACGATCTTGAGGCCGAGCCCGTTGGCGATGGCGCGGGCGCCGTCCGAGGCATTCTTGGCGTATTCCGCGTCGGCGGCGATGATGGCGATCGTCTTGGGCTTGGGGCTGGCGGCCATGGCGACGTCGAAGAATCCTTGCGAGAAAGCGCGCTTCGGATCGGGTCCCGCCGGCAGCATCGAGAAATACTTGGGATACTGGAACTGGCTGTTCACGGCGAGCGCGAACAATCCAAGGAACAGGCGATCGTGCTGCATCACCACCGGCATCGCCGGCGCCACCATATTGGTGGCATAGCCCGAGACGACGAGGTCGACTTTGTCGATGTCGAGGAGCTTCGAATAGAGAGCCGGCACGGTGGACGGGTTGCTCTGGTCATCGTAATAGACGAGCTTCACCGGGCGGCCCAGGAGGCCCCCCTTGGCGTTGACATCTTCCTGCCAGATTTGCATTCCCAGCAGCGCGGACTTGCCGACCGGAGCCAGCCCGCCGGTCAACGCCATGCCGAAGCCGATCGTGATCGGCTCGGCGGCGCGTGTCAGCGGCGCGAGCGCCAGAGAGAATGCGAGCAGGGCGGCGATGCGCGTCAACCGGTGCCGACGGCCCCTCGAATGCCTCAAGTTCATGGTTTCACTCCCTAAGTTCGCCGCGGCCATGGCGCGGTGTCGCCTCGGCCTTCTGATGGGCCGAGATTGCCTATCCTCTCATGGTCGCGCCCGAAACAGAAGCTTGCTCCCCGCTCGGTTGCCGCCATCGGCGCCGCCGCGCCATGCTGTTGCCGATTGGGGATGAAGGAGCCGAGATGCAGCCCACCGAACGCCTCTCCTATTCGCCGATTATCGGGCGGCCGCCATTGCGCCTGCCCGGCGGCGCCCGCATGGTCTGTTGGGTCATCGTCAATGTCGAGGAATGGAACATCAACGAGGCGATGCCGCGTACCGTTCTGACGCCGCCCGCGGGGGGCGCGCCGATGCCGGACATTCCCAATTGGGCCTGGCATGAGTACGGCAACCGCGTCGGGTTCTGGCGCCTCCTCGACGTGCTCGACCGCGCCAACGTAAAGGCGGCGCTGGCGCTCAACGGATCCTGCCTCAGGAGCTATCCGCCCATCGCCGAGGCGGCGCGCGCGCGGGGTTGGGAATTCCTGGGCCACGGCTTCCACCAGAAGAACATGCAGAAGGTGGCGAACGAGCGCGAGGCCATCCGCCTGACCGCCGACGCCATCGCCGGCTTCACGGGCAAGCGTCCGCGCGGTTGGCTCGGCCCCGGCCTCACCGAGACCTGGGAGACGCCGGACCTTCTCGCCGAAGAAGGCTACGACTATCTCTGCGACTGGGTGCTCGACGACCAGCCGGTGATGCTGAAGACGCGGACGCGGCCCATCGTCAACATCCCCTACACGCAGGAATGCAACGACGTCGCCATGATGCTGATCCAGCACCATCGGGCTGCCGAATACCGGCGCCGCGCCGTCGACCAGTTCGAGCAGCTTTACGCCGATGCGGCGCAGGCGACGCGGGTCATGGCGCTCGTCGTCCATCCCTACATCATGGGCGCGCCGCACCGTGCACGCTACTTTCGCGATGCGATCGACAGGATTCGCCGCCACCCCGACGTGCTGTTCTGGACCGGCGAGCAGATCCTCGATTGGTATCTCGCAGCGCGCCGGGGGTGAGCGTCAGGGTCTCACCACGAAGGCACGGAGGCCACGGAAGAAGAGGTATCAAGACTCCGTGTACTCCCTGCCTCCGTGGTGACCTTTCGCTACCGCATCGACTTGCTAGGTCGCACCGGCGCACTCTAGGTTTGCCCTTCGAGAAGAGGAGCGCCCATGCAGCTCAGCGCGTTTTTTCCGACCCGCGATATCGGCGGCGATCCCGCCAAAATCCGCGACTGGGCGCAAGCCGCCGAGGATTTGGGTTATGCCCATATCGAGGTCGCCGACCATGTCTTTGGGGCGCGGGCGCGCGAGGGCTGGACGCCGCTCTACAACGAGACCGACCCCTTCCACGAGACCTTCACGACGCTCGCCTTCATGGCGGCCGTCACCAAGCGCATCAAGCTCACGAGCGGCGTGCTCATCCTGCCGCAGCGACAGACAGGCCTTGTCGCCAAGCAAGCGGCCGAGGTCGACCTTTTGAGCGGCGGGCGGCTCCGCCTCGGCATCGGCGTCGGCTGGAACCATGTCGAATATCAATCGCTGGACGCCGATTGGAAGACGCGGGGCGCGCGCCAAGCGGAGCAGGTCAGGGTGATGCGCCGGCTCTGGAGCGAGGACATCGTCACTTTCAGCGGGCGCTTTCACCAGCTGCACGAGGTCAGCATCCTGCCGGCGCCGGTCCAGCGGCCGATCCCGATCTGGTTTGGCGGCTCGTCGGACGCGGTGATGAAGCGCGCGGCCGAGATCGGCGACGGCTGGATGCCGATCATGGCGCCCGACGACAAGGGCGCGGCGACGCTCGCCGCGCTCCGCGACCATCTCAAAACGCTGGGGCGAGACCCGGCTGCCTTCGGCATCGAAGGGTGGCAGCGCATGAGCGAGGCGGACCCGGAGAAATGGGCCGCCGGGGCCGAAGCCTGGCGGCGGCTCGGCGCCGACATGGTGCTGCTCTATCCGATGTACCGCTTGACGAGCTTCGAGGCGCAGATCGAGACGCTGCGCCGCTTCAAAGAGGTGGTGCCGGCATAGCGCCGCCGCTCTTATGCGGCGATCTCGACCACCACCGTGCCGCGCTTGTCGCCGCGCTCCACCGCCTCATGGGCGCGCGCCGTCTCCGCCAGCGGGAAGCGCGAGGCCACCGTCAGCAGGCGCCTCCTTGAGCTGAGCCAGCGCGTGATGTCGGACTGGGCGCGGTGGCGCGCCTCGAGCGGCATGCGCGGCAGGATGAGCGCATGGAGCGAGACGTTCTTGAACATGAGCTCGTAGATCGGCAGCACCGGCTGGCGCACCGCGGTCGAGGCGTAAGTGGCGATGCTGCCGTTCTCACGCACCACTTTGAGCGTGGTGGCGAGATTGCCGCCGAACTCGACCTCGACGACATGGTCGACGCCGACGCCGCCGGTGAGCTGCAGCACGCGCCCGGCCACATCCTCGGTCTTGTAGTTGATGACGTGGTGGGCGCCGCCGGCGCGGGCGTGCTCGGCTTTCTCGGCGGAGCTCACCGTGGCGATGACGCGGGCGCCGGCCCAAGCCGCGAGCTGGACCGCGTAGTGGCCGACCGCACCCGCACCGCCCGTCACCAGCAGCGTCCGGCCCTGCACGGGCGCGGCAAGGAACACCGCGCGATGCGCCGTCATGCAGGGAATGCCGAGCGTCGCGCCGGCGGCGAAATCGACGGATTCCGGCAGCTCGGTGACGAGGTCGGCGGCGAGCGCGATGTATTCGGCGGCGGTGCCGAAGGCGCGGCCGCGCTGGCCGTTGTAGAGCCAGACGCGCTTGTCCATGAGCTTGGGATCCGCACCCTCGCCGACCTGATCGACGACGCCGGCGCCGTCGCTGTCGGGAATGACGCGCGGGAACTCCATGCCCCAGCCGCGGCCGGCGCGGCGGTTGCAGTCGGAAGGATTGACGCCCGAGGCGCGGAGCCGCACGCGCACCTGGCCTGGCCCGGCCTCGGGGGTGGGCAACTCGCCCTGCTGCAGCACCTCGGCGGCCGCGCCCTGCCGATCGTACCAGACGGCTCTCATCGCTTCTCCTGTGGCCGCTTCCCAGCGAAATGCTTCTCGACCGCCTTGGCCGTGGCGTCCTTGCGCTTGGCGCTGAAGCCTTCGCGGTTGCCGCGCATCCAGTCCATCGATTGGCTGCGCCAGCGGTTGCGCTCCTCGAAGCGCGGCAGGACGTAGCGGGCGAAGAGCTCGTAGGAGCGCTTGGTGGCCGACCAATCGGCCCAGTTATGCGCGAGCAGCAGGATGGAGCCGAAGCCGCCGGTCTTCTCCCAGTAGTTCTCGAGCACGCGGAGCGCGTCGTCGGGCGTGCCGATGACGCCGCGCCCGCCTTCGTTGATGCCGGCGATGCTCGGCAAGCCGATCGCGGCGCCGCCTTCGGGGTTCACCGAGTAGGCGTAGAGCTCATACTTCTCGAAGCCGGCGCGGACATCGGCGAGCGCCTGCTCGCGCGTCTCGGCGAGGTGGAAGGGCGCCATGATGCGATAGTGGCGCCGGTCCATGACGCGGCCTTGCGCCGCCGCTTCCTCGTTGGCGAGCTGCCAATTGTAGTCGAGGGCGTCGTAGCCGTGCGGGCTGCCGGCGGCGACGCAGAGCATGCCGAGATCGTAGCGGCCGGCGAGCCTGCCGCCGGTCGGCGTCACCGAGCTGGTGACGGCGAGATAGGGACGCGGCTTGGTGTAGGGGCGGAGATGAAGACGCGCTTCCCGCATGGTGTACCACTCGGTCTGCCGCGTCAGCACCTCGCCGGCAAGGAGCCGCGTGATGACGTCGACCGCGTCCGCCATGCGGTCGCGCTGCGTCACCGGATCGATGCCGAGCATCATCGCGTCGGACGCGAGGAGGCCCGGGCCGAAGCCGAACATGGCGCGCCCGCGCGTCTGGTAGTCGAGCTGGACGATGCGGTCGGCGACCATGAAGGGATGGTGATAGGGCAGCGAGATGACGCCGGTGCCGAGGCGGATGTGGCGCGTGCGCTCGGCCGCCGTTGCGATGAAAAGCTCGGGTTGCCCATAGATCTCGTAGCCGCCCGAATGGTGCTCGCCGATCCAGGCCTCGTGATATCCCAAATGGTCGAGCCACTGCATCAGCTCGAAGTCGCGCTCCATGCAGAGCAGCGGATCCTCGTCGTTGGGATGGAAGGGCGGCAGGAAGACGCCGGCCTCCAAGCGGCGATCGCCGGTCATGGCGTCACCACTTGTTGCGGAGCTCGCGGAGCTTCAGGAAGACCGTCTTCGGATCGGGATGGTCGGGGAGATCGGGGAAGGCCTCGCGCAGTCGCTTGATGACCGTGGGGCTGGTCAAGCGGAAGAAGGTGTTGATCTCCTTTTCCTGGCGGAGCGTCGTCACCAGCGGCTTCGCCGGATCCTGCTTCTCCATCGCCGGCAGCAGCGCGCGTGCCGCGGCGTTGTCGGGCTCGCGGTCCAGCGTGAAGCCCAGATTGCGCGCGATGTAATCGTGCCCGGGATAGACCCGCGTCGTCTCCGGCAGCGCCGCCAGCTGGCGGACGAAAGTGTCGTAGAGCTCGCTCGGATGGCCGCCATTGTGGCAATTGCCGGCGCCGGCGTTGAAGAGCGTGTCGCCGCAGAAGAGCGCGGGGACGTCGCCATGCGCCCTGAGGCAGATATGGCTCATGGTGTGGCCGGGCGTGTCGAGCGCCTCGAGCTCGACCGTCTTGCCGATCTTGATCATGTCGCCGGCGCGGAGGCCGCGATCGATGCCGGCGATCCTGTTCTTGGCATTGGCGTGCGCCAAGAGCTTGGCGCCGGTCGCGGCGATCATGGCCGCGTTGCCGCCGGTGTGGTCGTGATGCTCGTGCGTGTTGAGGATCTGCGTGATCGTCCACCCCTTGGCCTTGGCCGCGGCGAGGCACTTCGCGTGGTCGAGCGGGTCGACCGCAAGCGCCTCGCCGGTCTCGGCGCAGGCGATGAGATAGTTGAAGTTGCGATAGGCGTTGGCGGTCCAGATCTGCTCGACGATCATCGTTTGCCCCTCGGATTCCTCGGCCGAGGCGAGTGTAGCAGCATCGACGGCGCTTGCGCGAGGAGCGCTCAAGGCCGGGGAGGCGGCGCCAGCCTGAAGCAGTTGCGCATCCCGCCGCGCTTCTCCAACATCGCTCGACAAGCATAGGCGATCTCAAGCGGCTCGCAGGCGACGGGAGGCCGACAAGATGGGCGAGATCCTCGGATTGGGGCTGACGCATTACCCGCCGCTGTTGGGGCCGGACGAGCGGATGGCCGGCATCTTGGAGAGCACGCTGCGCAGCGCGCGCGTCCCGGAAGCGTTCAAGGATCCATCGTCATGGCCCAGGGCGATGCGCCAGGAGTGGGAGGCGAACCGGGATGCCGGCGCCGCCCGCGAGCACCGGCGGCGTCATCGCGAGGCGCTCGCCGCGGTGCGCAGCGCTCTCGACGACTTCGCGCCGGATTTCATCGTGGTTTGGGGCGATGATCAATACGAGAACTTCCGCGAGGACGGCGTGCCGCCCTTCTGCGTCTTCGCCCTCGATGAAGTCCAATGCCGGCCGCACCAGCCGCGCGCCTTCTTCGACGGCACGAATGTTTGGGGCGAGCCGACCGATACTGTCGTCACCGTGCGCGGCCATCGCGGCGGCGGCGTCTATCTTGCCTCGGCGCTGCTCGATGCCGGATTCGACATGGCCTACGCCTATAAGCTTCGCCACGAGGGCGGGCTGCCGCATGCCTTCATCAACACGGTCCTGTTCCTGGACTACGAGCGGCGCGGCTTCGACTACCCGATGGTGCCCTTCCATGTGAACTGCTACGGCTCGTCGGTGATCTCAAAGCGGGGCGGCGTGGCGCATCTCGAGGGCAGGGCGGCGATGCCGGACCCGCCGGGACCCACGCCCGGTCGCTGCTTCGCGGTCGGCGCCGCGGCGGCACGCGCGCTCCGTCAAAGCCCTTGGCGCGTGGCGCTGATCGCCTCGTCGAGCTGGTCGCATGCTTTTCTCACCGAGAAAAATCATTGGCTCTATCCCGATGTCGCGTCCGACCGCGCGCGTTTCGAGGAGTTGCGCGAGGGCTGCATGAGCCGATGGCGGGAGTTGAGCACGGCAGAGATCGAAGATGCCGGCCAGCAGGAGTTCCTCAACTGGGTCTGCCTCGCCGGCGCCATGACGGCGCTGGAGCGGCGGCCCAGAATCGTCGACTACATCGAAACCCACATCTTCAACTCCGACAAGTGCTTCGCGATATTTCCGCCGGACTGAAGCGCTCCGATCAGCCCTCGGCCGGCGCGATCGCGGGGAGACGATAGCTGCCGTGCAACAGCGCGGGCTTCGGCAGATAGGCGCGGAGGGTGAGCGCGAAAGGCCCGCTGGCCGGTGCCGGGAGCCAGTTCGCGGTTCTCTCGCCGCCCGGATCCTTGCGCCCGATCCAAAGGTCGAGGGCGCCGTTGCTTTCGTGGCGCAAGCCCCGCGTGCGATCGCCGATCGCGTAGCGGCCGAGCGCATTGGGCGTGAGAAAGAATTGCGCCTCGGGGGTCGCCTCGTACATCGTCAGCGACCAGAAGCCGTCGACCGGAATCGCCTGCGGCAGGCTCAAGCGATAGAGACCGTTGCCCTCGAACAACCCGTTGCCGCGATCCCCGGCGGCCCGCATGTACATGGCTTCCGCTGGCGGCAAGGCAGCCAAGCCCTGCACCGCGACGACGGCGCGAAAGGTGAAGTTGTCGCCGAAGTTTCCGAGGTCCGGCCGCGGATAGCTCCAGCCATCGACGAGGGCCAGATTGTGCGCCGATTGCACGATGCCGCGCGCCTCGGCGACGCCCGCGTCGATCGCTTGCGCCTCGGCGCCGCTGTAGCCGGCGCGCGCGAAATCGCCGCTGCGGCAGGCGCGGCGAACGCGCTCGAAGGCGTCGAGCCCGCGCTTGAAGTGCGGCGGATCGCTCGCCAGCAGGCTCGCGGCGAAAGCGAAATAGGCCGGCCAGTCCGAAGCGCGCGTCACATAACCGGAGGGCACCGCCGTGGATGGGCCGGAAAGGGAGAGCCCGCCTTGAACCTGGCGCGCCGCCAGCATGTCGCTCTCGCCGTCGACCAGGATCCGGGCGAGGATCCAAGCATGGGGCGTGGCGATCTCGAGGTCATGCGCGTCGCGCGCCGCCGTTCCGGGAGCGACCAGCCGGTAGCTGCCCGCAGCGCCGCCCAGCGTCCGCGCGCCGAGAACGACCGTGTTGTTCGTATACATGTCGAGGATCTGCACCGAGAGGTAGCGCGCTCCCGGGTCCGGAACGCGCAAACCGACCGGTCCTTCGGTGAGATCGACGAAAGCGGTGGAGTAGATGGTGTCGCAGTTCGGGGTGGTGACCGTGCGCGCCTGGGGTCCGGCGAGCCGGGGCTGATGGATGAAGGCGTTGACCGGCGGGTGACGCCCGTCGCCACGGCGCTGCAGGATGCGCGTCCGCGCATTCGCCATCTCGATGAGGGGCAGCACGTAAAGCCACGCGGTCCGCGCATCGGCCTTCACGTCAGACGGCTCCGCCGAGGCCGGCGCCATCCCTAGCACGCCGGTGGCGCCCAGGGCTTCGATAAATCGACGACGGTGCATCCAGCCTCCTTCAAGGAGCGTCCTCTCGCTGACGTTGTTCGCGCTGCCGACGATATTGTATCCCCGACGGAGGCTGGACCGAAGGCCTGCGCGATACGAAAGGGACAACCGTCGGAGATCCCGCGGGCCATCAAGGATGGGATGTCCGCCTTGCCTTGCCACGAGGCGATCCGTCGGCTATCGGATTATCGGGTTGAAGGGGATGGGACCCACCTGTGGCCTGGTCACGCGGCGATTGTGTGGCAAGACGAGGAACAATTTTATGAAGCAAAGAACGGGTAATCCGCCTGCCCCCGGCGGGTTTGTGGCCGCGTGGGACGGCTCGCGTGACTATATTCGCGTGATGTTGCAAGACCTGGAGACCGAGGCGCGGGTCGGCGTCCATGCCTGGGAGCAACATCCCGAGCGTCCAACTCGACTTATTGTCAATGTCGAGATGTTTGCTCATACCAAGGATAGGCTGGGAGCTTCGGCACCAGAAAATATCATCGACTATGACCTGATACGCGACGCCCTGAAGCAATGGCCGCTGCGTCCGCATACGTTGCTTCTCGAAACGCTCGTCGAAGAGCTGGTGCAAATGTGTTTTGATATCCGTGCTGTCGAAGCTTGCAGAGTTTCGATCGTCAAGCCGGATATCTTCAATGAAGCGGCCGGCGCAGGCGTCGAAGTCTACCGTCTTCGGCCGATCCATAACGAAACGGAGTGACAATGAAGACGCATGTCGCGCTGATCACCGGGGCCGCCCGCAGGATCGGCGCCGCGATTGCGCGCGATCTTTCGTCAAAAAAATGGCGCGTCATCGTACACTACCATCAGTCGGAGGCAGAGGCGCTTTCGCTGTCCGACGAAATTAGAAACCGCGGGGGATTATGCGAAACAATACGCGCCGATCTGCGTGACCGAGATGACATCGAAAATCTCGTACCGCGTTGCGTGGAGAGATTTGGCACCATCGATTGTCTCATCAACAATGCGGCGTTCTTCAGTTACGACAACATCGAGACGCTCGAATGGGATCTATGGAACCGGCATATCGCGACAAATCT
>DATJAV010000263.1:0-6298 GCA_035515835.1 Allostellaceae bacterium | reverse complement strand
CGCCGCCGTCACCGTCAACAACGGTCGCGACATGGCGGTGTTGCGCCGCCTCGTGACGCAGCGCTTTGTCCTGCCGCCGGATGCTCTCGCCGATCCCACGCGGAAGCTCGCCGACCTCATGCGCGCCGCTCGGCCGGCGTGACGGAGGACGGGGCGGCCGGTCCGGGTTTAGCCCACGATCCTGACGCGCTCCGTCGGCAGCCGCAGCGTCGCGATGGTGCCCCGGCCCGGCGTGCTGTCGAGGGTCAAGCGCCCGCCATGCAGCTCCGCCAGCGCGCGCGACAGCGGCAGGCCCAAGCCCGTGCCGGGGATGCGGCTCGGCAATGGGCTCTCGAGCTGCACGAAGCTGGTAAAGGCGCGCTCGATATCGGCGGGCGCGATGCCGATGCCGGTATCGCTGACGCGGATCGTGGCGCCGCCATCGTCGTCAACCGTCGCGTCGAGCGTCACGGTGCCGCCGGCGGGCGTGAATTTGAGCGCGTTCGACAGCAGATTGAGCAGGATCTGGCGGAGCTTCAGCTCGTCCGCCACGAGCCTCAGTATCGGCGCCGGTGCCCGCACGTCGAGATCGATCTCGGCGGGCGCCGCCTGCTCGCGCAGGAAGCGCTTCACCGCGTCGAAGGTGTCGGCGAGCCGGAACGTCGTCTCGGTGAGCTCGAGCCGCCCGGCCTCGGCCTTGGAGAGATCGAGGAGATCGTTCACGAGCTGCAGCAGATGCGCGCCCGATGCCTCGATGTCGCGCACATATTCCGCGTGCCGCGGCGCCAAGGCGCCGCCATAGCCGGCCGACAGCATCTGCGAGAAGCCGATGATGGCGTTGAGCGGCGTGCGCAGCTCGTGGCCCATATTGGCGAGGAAGAGGCTCTTCGTCAGGTTGGCGCGCTCGGCCTGCTCCTTGGCCTCGGCCATCGCCGACTCGGCAAGACGACGCTGGTACTCGAGGCCGACCCAGCCCGCGATCAGATGGACGATGGCGCGCTTGGCGGCGCTGTCGATGTCGGGCGCGTTGTTGAGCGCGAAGACGTGGCCGACGGGATTGCCGTCCTTGTCATGGAAGATGTCGCCGATGTAGCTGACGGCGCCCAGCTGGCCCAAGAGCGCCGCATGCGGGAAGCGCTCGGTGACCGCCGCCGGATAGAAGCAGAGGTGGCGCGACTGACACACCGTGCCGCAGGGGCTTTCCGGCAGCGGATAGCTGATCGGCTCCGCCAGATGGTCCTGGTTCCAGAAGGCTTGCAGCTCGACGCGCTCGCCATCGGCGGAGATGAGGCCGACGCCGGCGAAGCGGTAGCCCAAGGCCGTCGCCAAGGCGCGGGCGGCGAGGCCGAAGGTGTCGCCGCCGCTGGCGGGGTGGTCGACCAGGACGGAGAGAGCCCGCTCGCGCCGCGTGATCTCGGTGATGCTCTCGGCGATGGTTTCGGTGATATCGCGGCCGCTCACCCAGATCGCGTCCTCGAGAACGCCGACGCGCTGGTTGATCCAGACGCCGTCGCCGGGTTTTCCGCTTTCGAAGGTGACGTCCTGAGGGAGCGCCGAGGAAAGCGCCGCCCGGTAGGAGGCGAACAAGGTCTCCAGCAGCGCCGGCTCCGTCGCCAGCGCGTCGCGGAGCGTCCGGCCGATGATGGGAACATGCGCGGCAAAGGGCGCCTCATGGCATCGCGCATTGGCGTAGGCGCAACGGAAGTCTTCGATCCCGCCGTCCGCGTCGCGGATCGGTTGCAGCAGAAAGCAAGCATCGGCTGCGGCTTCGATCGCCTGCGTCAGCGTTGCCGCGGAGCCCTCCGCCGGAGCGGTGTCCTCCGGCAGTAGCGGATGCGTCGGTCGCTTGGCCAAGCTCGGTACTTCCGGTCTCGAGTTGCGTGACATCCGGTCGGTGCGACTCTTAGAAGCTACAGCAACCGTTGTGATTCCGTGAAAGAGAAAGGCATCGTCCGCCGAGCGTCAACATCTAATTAATGCATGGAAGTTGTTTTTTCCCTCAAGGGGGTTGATCCGTGGCGCAGCGCTCGGCACTTGGCGCGGAAGAGCGTCTTGGCGCCCCACCAGTCCTTCATTCGTCTCATCCCTGCCAGGGCAGGAGCCAACGCCTCAGCTGCCGGAATCCGAGATCCGTCAGATAGCCGAAGAGGCCGATGACGATGATGCCGGCGAAGACCCGCTCGCTGCGGAAGGTCTGTTGACGCCTCGAGCACCAGGTAGCCGATCCCGTTCGAAGAACCGACCATCTCGGCGGCGACCATGACGATGAGCGAGACGCCCCAAGCGAGCCTGAGGCCGGTGAAGATCTGCGGCAGGCTCGACGGGAGGATGATCGTGGCGGAGATCTCCCACCGGTTCGCGCCCAGCGACTGCGCCGCGCGGACGAGGCTGGGCTCGATGCCGCGGACCCCGGCATAGGTGTTGAGGATGATGGGGAAGGAGGCGGAGAGGGCGATGATGAAGATCTTCGAGGCGTCGTAGAAGCCGAACCACAAGATGGCCAGCGGCAGGATCGCCAAGGGCGAGATCGGCCGCAGCAGCTCGACCAGCGGATCGAGGATCGCTTCGCAGAGCGGCGAGCGCGCCATGCTCGCGCCGAGCGCGACGCCGACCACCGTGGCGATGGCGAAGCCCGAGAGGATGCGATAGAGGCTCACCGCCATCGCCCTGGGCAGCTCGCCGTTGGCGACGAGATGGCCGAGATCGGCGAGCGCGGAACTGAGCGGCGGCAGGATCCCCGGATTGACGAGGCCCGAGCGGCCGACCAATTCCCAAAGCAGCAGCACCGCCAGCGGCGAGAGCCAGCGCAGGACATAGCGCGGCAAGGGTCCCTCCCTCACTCGAGCAGCGATGCGAGATGGCGGCTGATGCGCGCGACATCCCTGTCGTCGCGATCGCGGGGCCGCGGCAACGCGACCTCGACCGCCTCGCGCACACGGCTCGGTCGCGGCGCCATGGCATAGATGCGGTCGGAGAGCAGCACCGCCTCGTCAATGTCGTGCGTGACGAAGAGGATCGTCTTCCGCGTCTCCGCCCAAAGCCGCAGCACCTCGCGCTGCATCCGCCGCCGCGTCAGTGCATCGAGCGCGCCCAAGGGCTCGTCCATCAGCAGCACCTCGGGATCGACGGCGAGCGCGCGGGCGATCTCAAGCCGCTGGCGCATGCCGCCCGAGATCTCCCCGGGGTAGTGGCGGGCGAAATCCTCGAGCTGCGTCAGCGCCAGCAGCGACGCCACCGTCGCCGCCACGTCGCGGTCGCCTCGCCGGTTGGCCCGCAGCGTCAGTCCATAAGCGACGTTTGCCGCGACGGTGAGCCAGGGGAAGAGCGCCGGCTGTTGGAACACCATCATGCGCTCGCGCCCCGGCCCGCGAATGGGCTTGCCGGCGAACAGCACGCGCCCGGCGCTGGGATGAAGATACCCCGCCACCATCGCCAGCAGCGTGCTCTTGCCGCAGCCCGAAGGCCCGATGATCGAGACGAGCTCGCCCGGCCGCACCCTGATCTCGACCTCGCGCAGCACTTCGACGGGCGCGCGTCCCGCACCGCCGGGAAAGGTGAGGGAAACGCGCTCCAGCCGCACCAAGTCTCGCTCATCCATCGCCTGCGCGCTACCCTCCGTCGGCCGTCGGCGGCATCATACTCCCTTCCGCATTTCGCCCGAGAAGCGAAAGGAAGTGGAGATAGGGGGATGATCGGCACGCGGCCGCGCCGTCTCTATCGCTTCGCCGGAGCTTCAGAGCCCGGAGGATTCGGCTCGGCTAAATCGCCAGCAGTCGGTCGAGCAGCGCCTTGTCCTGGCGCAGCTCCAGCGCCGGGCCGGAATGGCGGATGGCGCCCTTCTCCAGCAGATAGACCCGATCGGCGAGCGACAGCGAGAAGTCGACGCCCTGCTCGGCGAGCAGGATCGTCAACCCCTGCGCCTTGAGCTCGCCGATCTTGAGCCGGAGCGTCTCCACCACCAAGGGCGCCAGTCCTTCCGAGGGCTCGTCGAGCAGCAGCAGCTCGGGATTGCCCATCAGCGTCCGGGCAATGGTCAGCATCTGCTGCTCGCCGCCCGAGAGGAAGCCGCCTCGCCGGTCGCGCAGCGCCGCGAGCACCGGGAAGAGCTCGAAGACGGCTTCGATCGTCCAGCGACCTGGCCGCGAGCCGGCGCGCTGCGCCACATCGAGATTCTCCCAGACCGAGAGCTCGGCGAAGATGCGGCGATCCTCCGGCACGAAGCCGATGCCGGCGCGGGCGACGCGATAGGGCGGTGAGCCTGTGATGTCGCGCGACTTGAAGCGGACGCGGCCGGCGCTGGGCGGCGTCAGGCCCATCACGGAGCGCATGGTCGTGGTCTTGCCGACGCCGTTGCGACCCAGGAGACAGACGCATTCGCCCTCTTTCACCTCGAGCGAGATGCCGAAGAGAACACGGCTCAAGCCGTAGGCGGCGTGAATATCTTCGAGCTCGAGGAGCGCACTCATGGCCGCTCGCCGAGATAGACGCGCCGCACTTGCGGATCGGCGCGCACCGCTTGCGGCTCGCCGTCGGCGATGATGCGTCCCTGATGCATCACCGCGATCTTCTGCGCGATCGAGAACACCACCGCCATGTCGTGCTCGGTGAAGAGCAGCGTCAGCGCTCGCTCGCGGGCGATGCGCGCCAAGAGCGCAATCGCCTCATGCGTCTCGCTCGCCGACATGCCCGCAGTCGGCTCGTCGAGCAGCAGGATCTTGGGGTCGCTCGCGAGCGCAATGCCGAGCTCCAGCTGCTTCTGATTGCCGTAGGACAAGGTGCCGGCCACCGTCTCGGCCTCGTCGGCAAGGCCGATCGAAGCCAAGAGGTCGAGGCTTTCCTCGCGGCAGAGATCCTCCGAGCGCGACCAGAAATCCCGCCCATGCCCGCGATGCGCCAGGAAGGCCGCCTGCACATTCTCGAAGACGGTGAGCTTCGGAAAGATATTGGTGCGCTGGAACGAGCGGCCCATGCCCATGCCGCAGATGCGGTGCGGCGGCAGGCCGGTGATGTCGCGCCCGTCGAGCAGGACGCGCCCCGAAGTCGGCTGCAGGTGCCCGGTGATCAGGTTGAAGAGCGTCGACTTGCCGGCGCCGTTGGGCCCGATGACGGCGGCGATCTGGCCCGATGCCACGGCGAGGCTGACCTCGGCCACGGCGCTGAACCCGGCAAACGACTTGCTGACGCCGCGCACCTCAAGCACGCCCGCGCCTCGCCGTCCAACGCCGGAGCCGCTCAAAGCCCGCAACGATGCCGCCGACGATGCCGCCGGGGAAGAGAAAGAGCAGCGCCAGCAGCATGACGCCCAGCACCAGCGACCAATACTGGGTGGCGGCGGTGATCTGGTCGTTGAGCAGCACCAGGGTCGCCGCGCCCACCACCGGTCCCCAGAAATGCCCCATGCCGCCGAGGATGGTCATGATCATCACCTCGGCTGATTTCGGCCAGTAGACGAAATCGGCGAAGACGCCGCGGCTGTAAATGCCGAAGAGCGCGCCGGCGATGCCGGCAAAGGCACCGGCGGTGACGAAGGCGGCCAGCTCATAGGCGCGGACATTGACGCCGATGAAAGCGGCACGCTCGGGATTCTCGCGGATCGTCGTCAGCATGCGCCCGAAGGGGGAGCCGATGATCCGCCGCATCGCCGCGAGGGACAGCGCCACCAGCGCGATGGTCACGAGATAGAACTGGCCGTCGACGCGGAGATGGTCGAGGCCGGGAACCGCCGACATCCAGCTGAAATCGGGGTAGGGCACGTCTGGGAGGCCCTGGTCGCCTCCGGTTACGCCGTTCCATTTATAGCAGATCGCCCAGACGATCTGTGAAAAGGCCAGCGTCAGCATGGCGAAGTAGATGCGGATGAGGCGCACACAGAAGAAGCCGAAGGCGAGCGCGAAGAGGGCGGTGCCGAGCACCGTCCCCGGCAGCGCCAAGGTGAAGGGCACGCCATAGGTCTTCATCAGGATGCCGCAGAGATAGGCGCCGATGCCGAAATAGGCGACGTGGCCGAAGGAGACGAGGCCGGTGGTACCGAGCAGGAGGTTGAGGCTCACCGCGAAGAGAGCGTCGATGGCGATGAGCGTCGCGATGCTGGTGTAGTAGCGCGAGCCGAGCCACGGCACGGCCGCCGCTGCAAGGAAGAGGACGAGCGTCCATGGGATACGCTGCAGCAGGCCCTGGCGCCGCCCCCTCATCGGAGCGGCCGCCCTAAGAGGCCCCAGGGGCGGACGATGAGGATCACCGCCATCAGCGCGAAGACCGAAAAGAGCGAGAATCCGGGAAAGATGAGAATGCCGAAGGAAAGCACCTGGCCATAGATCAC
>DATJAV010000262.1:0-5058 GCA_035515835.1 Allostellaceae bacterium | reverse complement strand
TGCGGAAAGGGTCAGATGCAGCCGTTTCTCTGGCGTGCTGCGCTCGCGGCTTCCCCCGTCGTTCTCCCTCTCTTCGCTGAGCGAACTCAGCGCTTCGGCCGTCGACATATCATTCTCCTTGGACGACACCGCGCAGCGCCTCACCTGCAGGCGTAATGCGCTCGGCGTCATTCTCATCAGTTGCAGAGGAGCACCGACCGAAGAGGTGGCTAGCATGGCCACAGGTAGCTCCTGTCTGGTGCTGATCGCAGTTCCGTGCTACATCGAGCACGCACACGCCATGTGCTTTCTTTACACACATCATGTGGGACCATAATGCACTTACTCCCTAATCTCGTCAAAGCACAAAACGTGTTTCATGGGAGAAATTTAGGTTTGATGTGAGAGAATTGCAACACATATTGGCGGTCCGGCACATATCAGGCCCATCGCATGGGTGCAATCGGCGCTATGGTGGTATGGTGAATGTGTCTAGGACGTGCTATATTGGCGACAATAACCCGCTATGGGCCATCAAGGCTGCGACGCGCGGAGCAGGGAGTACCACAGAGAGGCGTATTGAGAAGAGGTAACGTTATGGACGGTAATACTCCCCCTAAAGGGGCGGACAAAAAACGGCAGACCCGGCGGCGGAGCCTCCGGGTTGGCAAGAACCTGGAATACTACCACGAGCTGAACGTTCTGGAGGAAACACCATCCACCGCCCGGCACGACTGGCTCCTTATCTTCGTCGTCGGGACATTGTCAGCGGTGGTCGGCGCGGCAATCTGGGAGTGGCTCAGGGACGCCGTGCTCCCGGTCCTCCTTGGGGGGTAGCGCTAGGCGGCGATGGAGGCCTCGGGGTCTCTAACGCCTTGACATGAGCAGGTTGTGGCCGCCCGCCGCGGCGACTTCGAGCGCGCGCTTTGCCGTCTCCTCGCCCTTGATGTCGCGGAGATCGAGCACCGAGAGCGGTGCCTCGGCGATGCGCGGTTCGGGCGGCGACAGCACTTGCGCGCCCTTGAAATGGTTGATGAGCGCGAGGAGCGATGGCGCCGCCAGCACGTCGATGCCGCCCGCCCAGGCCGCCTCGCCGCCTGAAGCGGGCGATGCCGCCCGCCCAGGCCGCCTCGCCGCCTGAAGCGGCGGGGCAGATGATGCCGCCGCCGCGGCCATCGCCGCCGGCAGCACGCCCGCCACGGCCAAGAGCGCGCCGTCGAGGGCGAGCTCGCCCAGCGCGACATAGCCCGCGATCTCCGCGGCGGGCAGCACCGCCATCGCGGCCAGAAGGCCGAGCGCGATCGGCAAGTCGAAATGGCTCCCTTCCTTGGCGAGGTCGGCGGGCGCAAGGTTGACGGTGATGCGCCGCGGCGGCAACGCCAAGCCCAACGCCGCCAGCGCCGCGCGCACGCGCTCCCGCGACTCCGCCACTGTCTTGTCGGGTAGGCCCACCACATTGAAGGCGACGAGACCGCGGTGATCGTCACCTGCGCGCCGACCTCGAGCACTTCGATGCCGGAGAACGCTACAGTCCTGATGCGCGCGACCAAGGTGTTCCTCCGGCATGCCCGCGCCAGATTAAGCGAGCGCGCCGGCACAAGCCAGCGGCGACAGCGGGCCCGGAAATTCGCCGGCTCGGCTCAGTCGCCATCCGCTATGATCGTGAAAGGCCTCGCTGAATCGGATCGCGAGCCGCGCGGGAAGCCGCAAACTGGGGGATCGGTGATGAGGACCCGTTGGACGCCGAGGCTCCGGCACGCTGCGACCGCAAACCTTCTGGCGGCGCTCGGCGCCTGCGCCGGCAACGCTCCGCCACCCTGGCCGTCGCCGCTCCCGGTCTACGACCACATCGTCATCGTCATCGAGGAGAACAAGGATTTCGAGCAGATCCTGGGCGGCGGCTCTGCCGCGCCCTACCTCGCGAGCTTGGCGGCGGACGGCGCCATCCTCACCCGCATGTTCGCCGAGGAGCACAACAGCGAGGGCAATTATTTCTGGCTGTTCTCGGGCAGCGACCAGGGCGTGCGCTTCGAGGATGCGGTGCCGGCCGGGCCCATTCTCGCCAGCAGCCTCGGCGAGCAATTGATCGCCAAAGGCTTGTCCTTCAAAGGCTACGCCGAGGACTTGCCGGCGATCGGCGATAAGAGCGCGACCGCGCCGCCCCATTATGCGCGCAAGCACGTTCCTTGGATCAGCTTCGCGAAGATCCCGGACGGCAGCACGGTTGCGACCTCGTCCAATCTCCGCTTCGCCGACTTCCCCGCCGATTACGCGGCGCTGCCGACCGTCGCCATCGTCGTTCCCGATCTCGTCCACGACATGCATGACGGCGCGCCCGCGGGCAGCATCCCGGCCGGCGACGCCTGGCTGCGCCAGCATCTCGATGGCTATTACCGCTGGGCCCTGTCGCACAACAGCCTGCTGATCGTCACCTTCGACGAGAACGACGACGTCAGCGGCTATGAGGGGTTGACCGATCCCGCGACCATCCCCGATCCTCGATATCCGCCGGCCGACCCCGACAGCCAGTGCCGCCACGACCTGCAGAATCGCATCATCACGCTCTTCGCCGGGGCGCATGTGCGGCCGGGCCGCTATGCCGAGGGGAATGGCGTCACCCACGTCAACATTCTGCGCACCATCGAAGCGATGTACGGCCTGCCGAAATCGGGCGCGCAGCAGGCGAATGCCGCGCGCGCCGGCATCGCCGACGACGCCATCATCAGCGATGTCTTCGCGCCTGTGCGGCCCTGAGCGTCGGCGCCGTCAACGGCGCGGTTTCACCCATACCATGGCGAAGCTGACGGGATGATGGCGATAGCGGCGCCAGCCCGGCTTTGCCGCGATCCAGGCGTCGTCGACCACGCCCTCGATCATCTCGGCCAGCTGCAGGCTGGCGCCATGGGCGGCGGCGATGTGGTCGCTCATGAGATGCACATGGCTCTCGATCGCCACCGCCTCGCCCGATGGCCGGTCGAAATGCGTCGGGATGCCCTGCATGAGGAAATGGGGATGATATCCCGCGATGACGATGCGGCCGCCCCGCTCGGCGAGCCGTGCCGCTTCGCGGTAAAGGGGGGCGAGATCGGCGAGGTGCTCGTCGGCAAGTACCTCGGTCACGAGCGCATAGTCCCCGGTGTCCAGCCCGGTCGCCCGCATGTCGCCCAGCACCAATCGGTCATAAGCGCCGCACGCTTCCGCCCGTGACAGCATCTCGGGGGCAAAGTCGACGCCATCGACGGCAGCGACTCCCGCGGCACGCAGCCAACGGCCGATCCGGCCCGTGCCGCAAGCGAGATCGACGGCGCGACCCGTGTCCCGCCACGCTACCTCGTGGAGCGAGGCGAGAAGGCGGATATCCATGAGGTCGAGAACGGTCGCCTCGTAGCGCGGCGCCCACTCGCGATAGCCGTCGCGCACCGGCAGCGTCGGATAGTGCCGCGTATCGAAACTCGAGAACTCCGCCAAGCCCCCTCCGTGGCGTCGCCGTTCCATCAATCGGCACACCTTATCGCTCCCGCGAAATTCGCGGCGATCATCCTTTCGTGATTGTCGGAGCTATTAATCTCATGATGATGTCGACACAAATCGGGCGAACGCTCGCTCAGGAACTACTTTAAATGAAAATCGCCGGCCTGCGCGGCGGGCGGAAGGGCGGGCGCCACCGTGCCCGCCCCGAGAACGAGCCGCCTCAGCGCGAGGGCAGGTTCTGCTCGCTGATGATCTTGGTGAGACGCAGCAGATGCTCGCGCATGTCGTCGCTGCGGATGGCGCGATAATAGCGCACCAGTTCGATCTCCTTGCCGCTGAAGCCGGCGGTATCGCTAGCCGATTGTGGCTCGGTGTCGTCCTGGAAGAAGAACGACATCGGTACGCCCAGATATTTCGCCGCGGCGGCGAGGCGGCCGGCGGAGAGCCGGTTCTCGCCATTCTCGTATTTCTGCACCGCTTGAAAGCTGACGCCGATGGCGGCGCCGACGTCTTCCTGGCTGGCGCCGGCCAGAAGCCGCGCCTGGCGCAGACGAGCGCCGACCGACAGGTCCACGTGGTTGGCGCGCCGCTTGCGGGGCTTGCGGCGCTGGCTGTCGCTGACAGCATCAAGTCTCGACTGCGTCATGGGAAAATGACCTCCGTTCAAAGATGGCCGAACCGGGTGGCACCCTCAACTATTGAATCGATTCACTTTCTACCATAGGTAGCGCGCCACCTGATAGAACAACTTAGCGCCATTCCCGCCATACATCAATCAGTCATTATAATTAATCGCAATATCAATTGCGGCACCAATTACGGCAGGGCTGAGGGACGCCCGGCCCCATTACGGGTCGTGCGCCGCCGCTCGATCGCGTCCCAGAGCGGCTCCTCGAGCCTTACCCCGTCCAAGCGGTTGATCTCCTGGATGCCGGTGGGCGACGTGACGTTGATCTCAGTGAGATAGTCGCCGATTACGTCGATGCCGACGAACACCAGGCCCTGCGCTCTGAGGTTAGGGCCGATGGCGGCGCAGATCTCGCGCTCGCGCGGAGAGAGCGTCGTCTTCACCGCCTTGCCGCCGACATGGAGATTGGCGCGCGCCTCGCCGGGCGGCGGCACGCGGAGCACCGCGCCCAAGGGCTCGCCCTCGACCAGGATGATGCGTTTGTCGCCCTGGCGCACCTCGGGCAGATAGCGCTGCACGATGATCGGCTCGCGATAGAGCTGGGTGAAGAGCTCGAGCAGCGCATTCAGATTCTCGTCCGCTGGCGAGAGGCGGAAGACGCCGGCACCGCCATTGCCGAAAAGCGGCTTCAGGATGATCTCGCCCTGCTCCTGGCGAAAGGCCAGGACCGCGTCGCGGTCGCTGGTGATGAGCGTCGGCGGCATGAGGCCGTCGAAATGCGTGGCGAAGAGCTTTTCCGGTGCGTTCCGGACGCTGACAGGGTCGTTTACCACCAGCACCTTCTCGCGCACATGCTCGAGGAGATGGGTCGCGGTGATATAGGCCATGTCGAAGGGCGGGTCCTGGCGCATCAGGATCACGTCCATCGTGGCAAGGTCGAGCGTGGTCTCGGCGCCGAGCCGGTAATGCCGGCCGCGCTC
>DATJAV010000261.1:0-15090 GCA_035515835.1 Allostellaceae bacterium | reverse complement strand
GGCCGCCTTCGTCGCCTATCTCTCCGGCCTGTGCAGCCTCGCCTTCACCGCGACGCAGTACGCGCTCTTCTCGTCGATCGCCGCGGTGCCGGTCCGCGTCCTCGCGGCGCCGGCCGGCTGGCTCGTCGACCGTCTCGACTGGATTCCGTTCTTCCTCGTTGCCACCGCGGCCTGCGTGCCGAGCCTCGTCCTGCTGTTGTGGCTGAGGCGCAGCCTGCTCGACGAGGCGCCGTCCGCGGTTTCGTCCTGACGGCGCCTCTGCCTAGCCGATGCGCAGCAGCCAGGCGCGGTTGTCGTTGAGCCAGTCGCGCTGGCGCTCGACGTCGGGAACGAGCTTGTCCACCAGCTTCCAGAAACGCGGCCCGTGATTCATCTCGACGAGATGCGCCACCTCATGGGCGATGACGTATTGCATCACCGCCTCGGGCGCCATGATGAGGCGCCAGGAGAAGGCGAGATTGCCGGCGACCGAGCAGCTGCCCCAGCGCGTCGTGGTGTCGCGCACGGTAATGCGGCCGATCCTGCGATCGATGATCTCGGCCAAGCGCCGGGCGCGGCGGCCGAGCTCGGCCCGGGCGCGCTCCTTGAGGAAATCGCGGACCCGCCGCGCGATATGCACCTTCTCGCCGCTGACGCGGATCTCGTCATCGACGATCCAGACCGGCCCCTGCGACGCCGAGCGCTCGACATGGCGGATGCGATGCGGTCGCCCCAGGATCGGCACGCTCGATCCGTCGCGGAATACGACGCGGGGCGGCAGCGCGGCCAGGCGCTGCTCAACCCAATCTTGATTCGATTTGAGAAAATTCAATGCCCGGGGGAGGGAGGTCCGCGGCGGGAGGACCAGCTCCACGGCATCGCCGATCGCGTCGATTTTGAGCGCCATGCGCCGCGCCTTGGGACTGACGCGCACCCTCACCGGCACCTTGCCGGACGCGTTTGCAAGGTGCTTGCCGAGCTTGACGCGGAGAGGGGCTACGGCGTTCACAGCTTTGTTAAATACCGCGCTGTGGCACACACCGCAAGTGGGCAGAGATGCGGTTGCCGGGGGCCGAGTTGGGGTAATCTTTATGAAGGTCTGCTGTCATCTTAGCTTCACAAGACCGTCGCGATTCGGCAAGGTTCTCGGCATTAGAACCACGTGAAGGCCGCAGCAGCGGCGAATTCCGGGAGGTCCGAATGGGTGTCGTGAAGAGTTCTCTGCTCGCGCTTGCGCTGGCGGTCGTGGTTGCGCCTGCGGCCAGGTCCGAGGGTGCCCCGATCGAGATTTCCTGGTGGCACGCGATGACCAGCGTCAATGGCGAGCTCGTCAACAAGATGGCGGACGAGTTCAACGCTTCTCAGAGCAAATACAAGGTGGTGCCGGTCTACAAGGGCGGCTATGCCGACACCATGCAGGCGGCGATCGCCGCCTTCCGCGCCGGCAATCCGCCCGACATCGTCCAGGTCTTCGAGGTCGGCACCGCGACGATGATGGCGGCCAAGGGCGCGGTGAAGCCGGTCTACCAGCTGATGAAGGATGCCGGCGAGCCTTTCGATCCCAATGCCTACTTGCCGGCGATCGCCGGCTATTTCAGCACCAGCGACGGCAAGATGCTCTCGCTGCCCTTCAACAACTCGACGGCCATTCTCTATTACAACAAGGACGCCTTCACCAAAGCTGGGCTCGACCCGGCGAAGCCGCCCAAGACTTGGCCCGAGGTGTTCGCGGACGCCAAGAAGATTCGCGCCGCCGGTTATCCCTGCGGCTTCACCAGCTCGTGGATCTCCTGGATCCAGATCGAGCAGTTTAGCGCCTGGCATAACTTGCCCCTCGGCACCAAGGCCAACGGCATGGATGGCATCGACACCGTGCTCGACTTCAACAACCCGATTCTGGCGCGCCACATCCAGAATCTCGCCGACGCTGAAAAGGACAAGACCTTCGACTATGGCGGGCGCACCACCGAGCCCGACCAGAAATTCGTCAGCGGCGAATGCGGCATCGATTTGAACTCCTCGGGCTTCTATGGCCTCGCCAAGGCAGGGGCCAAGTTTCCCTTCGGCTTGGGCGAGCTCCCCTATTACCCCGACGTCAAGGGCGCGCCGCAGAACTCGATCATCGGCGGCGCCAGCCTTTGGGTGATGGCCGGCAAGAAGCCCGAGGAATACAAGGGCGTCGCGCAATTCCTGAACTTCATCTCGCAGACGCCGCAGCAGGTGCGCTTCCACGAGATGACGGGATACCTGCCGATCACCAAGGCCGCCTATGAGGCGACGCGCGCCAGCGGCTTCTATGAGGAGCATCCCGGCCTCGACCTCCCCGTCATCCAGATGACCGGCAAGCCGCCCACCGAGAACTCGCGCGGCTTGCGCTTCGGCAACCTCGTGCAGATCCGGGACATCATCGCTGAAGAGCTCGAAGGCGCCTTCGCCGGCAAGCAGACGGGACAAGAAGCACTCGACAACGCGGTGAAGCGCGGCAACGTCGTCTTGCGGCAATTCGAGGCGGCCGTGCGCTGATCGATGGAGCGGCGCGTCATCTTCCGCGGCAGGGTGCTGCCCTACCTACTGGTGGCGCCGCAGCTGGCGGTGACCGTCGTCTTCTTCTTCTGGCCGGCGGCGCAGGCTTTCTGGCAGTCGGTTTATCGCGAGGATCCGTTCGGCCTCTCGTCGCGCTTTGTCGGCCTGGATAATTTCGCGGCAGTGCTGGCCGATCCCGATTACGTCGCCGCCATCCAGCGCACCGTCGTCTTCAGCGTCGCGGTCACGGCATTGGTGCTGGTGCCGTCGCTGCTGCTGGCGGTGATGGCCGATCGCGTCGTCAAGGGAGCGGCCGCTTACAAGACCGTCCTGATGCTGCCTTATGCCGTGGCGCCGGCGGTGGCGGGCGTGCTCTGGCTCTTTCTCTTCTTTCCCGGGGTCGGCGTCCTGGCCCGGGCGCTGCAAGCCCTCGGCATCAATTGGAATTTCTTCCTCGACGGCACCGAGTCGATGCTGCTCGTCATCGTCATCTCCGCCTGGAAGCAGATCAGCTACAATTTCCTCTTCTTCCTCGCTGGGCTGCAGTCGATTCCGAAATCGCTCATCGAGGCGGCCTCGATCGACGGCGCGGGGCGCACGCGCCGCTTCTGGACCATCATCTTCCCGCTGCTCTCGCCGACCGCCTTCTTCCTCGTGGTCGTCGACATCGTCTATGCCTTCTTCGACACCTTCGCCGTCATCCGCAGTGTCACGCGCGGCGGCTATCCCGGCAAAGCGACCGAGACCCTCGTCTACAAGGTCTATTATGACGGTTGGGAGGCGCAAGACCTCAACGGCTCGGCGGCGCAGTCGGTGATCCTGATGGGCATCGTCGTCGCGCTGACGGCGCTGCAATTCCGTTACGTCGAGCGGAAGGTGCATTACTGATGCCGCACGGAATGGAACGCGCCACCAAGGCACCGCGGCTTGCAACCGCTGGCGACTGGCTGCCGCATCTCATTTTGGTGGTGGGCGTCGTCGTCGTGGCATTTCCCGTCTATATGACCTTCGTCGCTTCGAGCCTGACGCCGCAGGACATTCTCGCCGGCATGCCGCCCGTTCCGGGCACGCATCTCCTGGGGAACTACCGCGAGGCCCTCATCGGCGGGGTCGCCGCCAGCAGCGGCGAGTCGGTGGCACGCATGCTCTGGAACAGCCTGCTGATGGCGCTCATCATCGCCGTCGGCAAAATCGCCATCTCGCTCATCTCCGCCTATGCGGTGGTGTTTTTCCGCTTCCCGTTTCGCATGGTCTTCTTTTGGATGATCTTCGTCACGCTCATGCTGCCCATCGAGGTGCGCATCATTCCCACATACAAGGTGGTGGCGGATCTCGGCATGATCGACAGCTTCGCCGGCCTCACCATCCCGGTGATCGCCTCGGCGACGGCGACGCTGCTCTTCCGCCAATTCTTTCTCACCATTCCCGACGAGCTGGTCGAGGCGGCGAAGATCGACGGTGCCGGACCTTTGCGCTTCCTCTGGGATACCGTCATTCCGCTGTCGCGCACCAACATGGCGGCGCTCTTCGTCATTCTCTTCATCTTCGGCTGGAATCAGTTTCTCTGGCCGCTCATCGTGACGAACAGCGCCGAAATGACGACGATCGTCATCGGCTTGACGCGCATGATCGGCACCGGCGACGGCCGCACCGACTGGGACCTGGTGATGGCGACCGCGATCCTCGCCATGCTGCCGCCCGCGCTGGTGGTGCTGCTGATGCAGCGCTGGTTCGTCAAAGGCCTGGTCGAAAGCGAGAAATAAATGGCTGAAGTGGCGCTCCGCGACGTGCGCAAATCCTACGCCAAGGCCGGGGTGATCCACGGCGTCTCCTGCGCCATCGCCGATGGCGAGCTCGTCGTCGTGGTCGGCCCCTCGGGCTGCGGCAAGTCGACCCTGCTGCGCATGGTGGCGGGGCTCGAGGAGATCACCGGCGGCGAGATCGCCATTGGCGGGCGCGTCGTCAACGCCATCGAGCCCAAGGATCGCGACATCGCCATGGTGTTCCAGAACTACGCGCTCTATCCGCACATGACGGTGCGCGACAACATGGCCTACGGCCTCAAGATCCGCGGCCTTGCGGCGGGCGAGATCGCGACGCGCGTCAAGCGCGCCGCCGAGATCTTGCAACTCGCGGCGCTTCTCGACCGGAAGCCGCGCCAGCTCTCGGGCGGCCAGCGCCAGCGCGTCGCCATGGGCCGCGCCATCGTGCGCAATCCGCAGGTCTTTCTCTTCGACGAGCCGCTCTCCAATCTCGATGCACAGCTTCGCGTCCAGATGCGGGTCGAGATCAAGCGGCTGCAGCAGTCGCTCGGCACCACCTCGATCTATGTGACGCATGACCAAGTCGAGGCGATGACGCTGGCCGATCGCCTCATCGTCATGAATGCCGGCCGCGCCGACCAGATCGGTCCGCCGCTCGCGCTCTACGACCGACCGGAGACGCGCTTCGTCGCGGGCTTCATCGGCTCGCCGGCGATGAATTTCCTGCCGGCGGTGACGGATGCGGACGGCGTGATGCTGGGCGACGGCACGCGCCTGCCGCGCCCCGCCGGTACCGGCGCCGTCGCTCCCGGCCGCGCCGTGATCCTGGGCGTCCGTCCCGAGCATCTCGCCGCCGACGGCGCCGCGGCCGCGCTCACCGTCACCGTCGAGCTGGCGGAAATGCTGGGCGCCGACACCATCGTCCATGGCCGCGCCGGCGACGGCACGCTGCTCCAGGCCCGCCTCCCGGGCACCGCGCGCGCCCAACCCGGCGACCGCCTGCCGCTGGCATTCGATCCGCGGCAGCTCCATCTTTTCGATCGCGATACCGGAAGGCGGCTCTGACCGCCGCGCCCTCGGGAAGCGAGACCATGCTGATCCGTCCGGCGCTGCGCGAATACCGAACCTGGCTCCTGGATAGCCGCTACTGGCATGGCTACACGCCGCGCGTGGACGACATCATCATCGCCACCGCGCCGAAATGCGGCACCACCTGGATGCAACAGATCGTGAGCTCGCTGGTCTTCGGCGATGGCGAAGTGCGCGCCCTGCCGAAGGTCTCGCCCTGGGTCGAGGCGCGCTTTCGCTACTCCGCCGCGGAGGTCAAGGCCGTCGTCGCGGGATTGCCGCACCGACGCTTCCTCAAGACCCATCTGCCGATTGACGGCCTGCCCCTTTACGACGAGGTCAAGTACATTCACGTCGGGCGCGACGGCCGCGACGCCTTCCTGTCGATGCACAACCACTTCACCGGCTTCACGCCCGAGCACCTGGCAATGCTCGACGCGGTCGGGCTCGCGGACCCGGTCGTTGCACGACCCTATGAGCGAACCCCCGCCGATCCCGTGGCGTATCTTCGCCAATGGCTTGCAGCAAAAACGACGCCAGGACCCGTCGAGGGCCCGCCAAGCCCGCATTTCTTCGATCTCGAGCGGGGCTACTGGGCGGAGCGGCACCGGCCGAACGTGCTTCTGGTGCACTATGCCGATCTCTTGCGCGACCTCGCCGCCGAGATGCGCCGCATCGCGGCTTTCCTCGAGATCGCCATCGACGACAGCCTGTGGCCGCTCCTCGAGCGCGCCGCCGGCTTCGCGGCGATGCGGGCGAGCGGCAAGCAATTGATGCCGCTGACCCAGACGATGCTGATCGACGGGGCCAAGCGCTTCTTCGACAAGGGTGTCACGGGCCGTTGGCAAGGGGTGCTGGCGGCCGATGACCTTGCGCTCTACGAGAGGACGGCCCGCGAGAGGCTAGGGCCGGCGCTCGCCGCTTGGCTCGCCGGCGGCCGGCATGAGGCCGGCGATCCGCGCGGTTTGCGGGATGGCGCGGAAGCTGATGCGGCAGCGTTAACCAGCGACGGCGATCTCTCTTGAAAGGATAAGGCCATGGCGGTGAAACCCATTCCCGACGGCTATCACAGCATCACGCCCTATCTCATCGTCCAAGGCGGCGAGGGCGCTATCGCCTTCTACCAGAAGGCGTTGGGCGCAAAGGAAGTGATGCGCATGAGCGACGCGGGCAAGGTGCACCATGCCGAGTTGCAGATCGGCGATTCCCGCATCATGCTGGCCGACGAGCATCCCGAGCTCAACGCGCTCAGCCCCAAGACGATCGGCGGCACCCCGATCTCGATCCACCTCTATGTCGGGGACGTCGACGCCGTGGTCGCACGCGCCGTCGACGCCGGCGCCAAGGTCATCCGTCCGGTCGCCGACCAATTCTACGGCGACCGCACCGGCGGCATCGAGGATCCCTTCGGTCACCGCTGGTACGTCGCGACGCACAAAGAAGATCTCAGCATCGACGAGATCCGTCGCCGTGCGGCGGCGCAGGGGCATTAGCTCTCAGCCCGTCAGCTGTCAGGTCGCTCCGAGCAGACGGTCGACGGCTACCTCCCCTTCTCCGCCGCCAGCAGCTTCTCCTTCCGCTCGACGCCCCAGCGGTAGCCGCCGATATCGCCGTTCTTGCGCACGACACGGTGGCAGGGGATGACGAGGGCGGCGCGATTCTGGCCGCAGGCGTTGGCGACGGCGCGCACCGCGGCGGGCTTGCCGATCCGGCGAGCGATCTCGGCATAAGTCGCTGTCCGGCCGTAGGGGATCTTCTGTAGCTCGCGCCAGACCCGCCACTGGAAGGCCGTGGCCTGCAGGTCGAGCGGCAGCGACAGCTCGGGCGACTTGCCCTCGAGATGAGCGATGATCGCCTCGACCCAGCCGCCCAGCGCATGGTCGTCGCGCCGGGTCGTCGCCTGGGCGTATTCGGCATGAAGCGCCTTTTCGAGCGCTGCGTCGTCGGGGCCGAGGGAGATCGCGGCGATGCCGCGCTCGGTAGCCGCCACGAGAATCCGTCCGAGCGAGCATGGGGCGGTGGTGAAGGCGATCGCCATGCCCTTGCCCTGCTTCTTGTAGGTGGCGGGCGTCATGCCGAGCTGAGCATCCGAGCGCTCATAGAGTCGCGAGGAGGAGCCGTATCCGGCGCCATAGAGCGCGCCGGCAACGCCGTCGCCTTCGCGCAGCCGCGCCTTGACGCGGGCGAGACGGCGGGCGGCGGCGAAATCGCGCGGGCTGATGCCGAGCTGCCGCTTGAAGAGCCGCTGCAGCTGATGCGCCGAGGTGCCGACCGCGGCGCCGAGGTCGGCGAGGCTGGGCGCGCCGCCCTCCTCCTCGTCGAGCGCGCGATCGATCATGCGGCAGGCGCGACGCACGCGCTCGGCCGACGGATCGCGCGCCGGCTGCTGCTCGGGGTGGCAGCGGCGGCACGGGCGGTAGCCCGCTTGCTCGGCCGCCTGCGGCAGCGCAAAGAACTGCACATTCTCGCGCCGCGGCCGCTTGCTGGGGCAAGACGGCCGGCAGTAGACCCCGGTCGTGGCCACGGCATAGACAAAGGCGCCATCGGCGGCGCGCGAGCGTCCGGCAACCGCCTCCCAATACTGTTGCTCGACCATCTCCCTGCTCCTTGAACCGGGTTGATGGTCCTTGATATCGGAAGGCGCCGTCATGCTTCTATCCGCTTCCGGCCGCCAATTTCAGCCGCGGTCCACAAGGTGCAGGAAGGAGCCCATCACGCAGCCGCGGCGGCGCCCCGCGGCGCCAAGCGGCGCGCCGTCCGCATCGGCCGCGGCGAAGAGGGGGGTGCCCTCGCCTTCGTCGACCACGGTGGCGTAATGGAATTCGTGGCCGCGAAACCGCGCGCCGGCCGCGCCCAAGGGGCCCGCTTCGGTGAGCCGGACCTCGCGATAGCCGAGCTGGCGGCGGCGATCGGCAAAGCTGGTCTCGAGCGGCAGCAATCCCGCCATGGCGTGGCGCGCGCCGGCCGCATCGATGAGGCCGCTGCCCAAGACCATGTAGCCGCCGCACTCGCCATAAATCGGCAGCCCACGCTCGGCGGCGCCGCAGAGGCCGGCGAGAAAGCGCTGGCTGCCGGCGATCCGGCGCGCATGCAGCTCGGGATATCCGCCGGGCAGGAACACCGCATTGGCATCGGGTGATGGCGCCTCGTCGGCGAGCGGCGAGAAGAAGCTGAGCGTGGCGCCGGCGCTTGCCCAGCCGGCCAGCATGGCGGGATAGGCGAAGGCAAAGGCCGTGTCGCGCGCCACCGCAATGCGCCGCCCGAGCGCCGGCAAAGGCTGCGCTGCGGGGAGCGCGGCGAGGCTGCTCGGGCGGGCAAGGCCAAAGAGCCGCTCGAGATCGAGCGACGCGGCGACCCGCTCGGCGGCACGGTCGAGGAAGCCGTCGAGATCGGGGTGTTCGGCCGCTTGCACCAAACCCAGATGGCGCTCGGGGAGCGCGAGTTCGGCGTGGCGCGGCACATGGCCGAGGATCGGCAGATCGGGAAGCGCGGTCCGAACGGAGTTCTCCAGCATCGCTGCATGGCGCGGGCCGCCGACGCGATTGAAGATGACGCCCTTTACCGGAACGTCGGAACGGTGGCTCAAGAAGCCGCGCAGCAGCGCCGCGGCCGAGCCCGATTGGCCTGAGACGTCGACGACCAGCACGACCGGCCAGCCGGTGAGCGCGGCAAGATCACCGGTCGAGCCAAGCCCCGCATTGCCGGCGCCGTCGAAGAGCCCCATGGCGCCCTCGCACAGCACCAGCTCGGCTTGGCGCTCAAGCCCCGCCACCAGCGCCGCAATCGTCTCGCGCCGCATTGCCCAGGCATCGAGGTTGAAGCAGGGCGTTCCGGAGGCGGCGGCGTGAAAGGCGGAATCGATGTAGTCGGGGCCGGCCTTGGCCGAGGCGATACGCCGGCCCGACTTGCGCAAATGGCGCAACAGCGCCAGCGTCAGCGTCGTCTTGCCGCTGCCCGAGGCCGGCGCGCCGAGGATAAGCCCGCCGCTCACAGGAATTTCTGGATCGCCGCCGCCATCTGCTCGGCGGTGACCTCCGGGCCGAAATGGGTGAGATAGCGACCATCCCGCCCCATCAAATAGACGAAGGCGGAATGGTCCATCGAATAGTCGTCCTTGCCCTCGCCGGCGACCTTCTGGAAATAGACGCGATAGGCGCGGGCGGCGGCAGCAATTTCGTCGGGCGTGCCGGTCAGCGCCAGGAGCCGCGGCGTGAAGTTACTTGCGTAGGTCTTCATCTGCGCCACGGTATCGCGCTCGGGATCGACAGTAATGAAGATCGGCTGCACCGCGTCGGCGGCCTTGCCCAAATGGTCCATCGCGGCCGTCATGAGGTTGAGCGCCGCGGGACAAGCATCGGGGCAATAGGTGTAACCGAAATAGACCAGCATCAGCCGGCCGCGGAACTCGCTGTCGTGTCGGACCGCCCCGTTCTGGTCGGTGAGCGTGAAGGGGCCGCCGATCGACACGCCGACGCTCTCGTCGAACTCGTGATCGCGCAACAGGCTATAGGCGATGGTGCCCGCCAGCACGAGGAGGCCGAAAAGGAAAACGACGAGGCCACGTTTTGCCGCTGGGTTCACGGGCACGCGTTCATTAAGCCGGCCGCTCACCGGCGATGGTGATGCGGTGCATGATTCGGCGATGGCCGAAATAGTCGTTGATGGCGTAATGCATGGCCGCGCGGTTGTCCCAGAGCGCCACCGAGTTCTCGCGCCAGCGGAAGCGGCAGGTGAATTCGGGACGCGCCGCGTGCTGATAGAGGAACTGCAGCAGCGGCTCGCTCTCCTCGCGGCTCATGCCGGCAAAGCGCGTGGTGTAGACGGGATTGACGTAAAGCGCCCTGCGCCCGGTGTCGGGATGCGTGCGGACGACCGGGTGCTCGCGCTCAAGGAGTGCCTCGGCGCCGCTCTCGATGATCATGGCGGCGCCGTCCTCGTCGTTGTTGACGACCACGCCCTTGGGTCCATAGACGCGCGCCGCGCAGTGGACGGCGCGGAGCCCGTCGAGCAGCCGGCGCATGCCTTCCGACAAGCTCTCGTAAGCGAGATGCATGTTGGCCCATTGCGTGTCGCCGCCGTGATCGGGAACCTCCTTCGCCTGCAGGAGCGTCGCCTTGGGCGGGGCCTCGGCATAGGTCATGTCGGAATGCCAGATATTGCCGAAATTGATTGCCGGCCGCTTCGGCCGAGCCTCGCGCGTGATCACCATGACCTCGGGATGCTCCGGCACCACCGACTTGACGAAATCGATGTGCCCCAGCGAACCGAAGGAGCGCGCGAAGCTTTTGAGCTCCGCCGGCGACAGCGCCTGGTCGCGGAAAAAGATGACGAGGTGCTCCTGAAACGCGCGATGGAGCTCTTCGGTCGTGCGATTGTCGAGGGGACGCGTGAGATCGGCACCGCCGATCTCCGCACCCAAAGCCCCCGCGAGCGGTCTTACCTCGATTCGCTCATAGCTCACGGCGCACATCTCCTGGATCCTCGGACCGCGGCGGCGAGGATCGGCCGCATGGCTCAGGACTTCTTCGTGTCCATGTGCTCCATGTGCTCCATGTGCTCCATGCCCTTCATGTGCTTGCCATGCGTCATGTACTTCATGTGCTTCATGCCCTTGTGATGGCTCATGTGCTTCAGCATGTCGGGATTGGCAAGGCAGTCTTTCTGGTCCTGCGATTCCCAGGCGAAGTCGTAGCAGCTGCCAATCGGCTTCGCCGCCCAGGCAGGAGTAACGGCTCCCGTTGCCAGCGCAAAGGCGGCGGCGGTCAAAATTGCGGTCTTCAACATGAGGTCCTCCCGAGAGATGTCCCGCGCCACTATAGCGCGTGTCCCCAGGGAGAGGCCAGTCGCCGAAGCCCTAGCGCTCGACGAAGCTCGCCAGCGTGCGGCCGTGCGTGCGCTGCGCCAGCTTCTTCAGCGCCTTCGCCTCGATTTGACGAATCCGCTCGCGTGTGACCTGATACTTGCGACCGACCTCCTCGAGCGTGTGCTCGCCGGCCTGGCCCACGCCGAAGCGCAGGCGCAGGATGTCGGCCTCGCGCGGCGAGAGCCGCGAGAGGGCGTCGTCGGTGGCGGCGCGCAGTTCGGCCTGCGCCGCGGCGTCATGCGGCATGACGGCGCCGTCATCGGCGATGAGATCGCCGATCGTCGCATCGCCGTCCTCGCTGAGCGGCGCATCGAGGCTGACGGGGTCACGCACCAGCTCCAGCACCGCACGGACCTTGGCGACGGGCACGCCGAGCCGCGTTGCGAGCTCGCCCTCATTGGGCTCGCGGCCAAGCTCCGCCAGCAGCTGATGCTGCGCGCGCATGACGCGACGCGCCTCGTCCGTCATGTGCGAGGGAATGCGGATGAGATGGCCCTGATCGACCAGCGCGCGCGTGCAGGCCTGGCGAATCCACCAGGTCGCATAGGTCGAGAACTTGTAGCCGCGGCGCCAGTCGAACTTCTCGACGGCCCGCATCAGGCCGATATTGCCCTCTTGGATGAGGTCCATGAGCGGCAGGCCGCGATTGACGTGGCGACGCGCGATCCACGCGACCAGTCGCAGATTGGCCTGGATCATCTCCTGCTTGGCGCGCTCCGCCTCGCGGGCGCCACGCTGCAGGTCGCTCACCAAGGAGCGGAAAGCCGGCAGCGTCTGACCGCTCTCGCGGCAAACCGTCTCGAGTTCGTCGATGAGGACGCGGACGGGCTCGCCGTAGCGGCGCCGGAAATTGGGCCACGGCGCGGTCTGGCGGCGCGACACCGAAGCGAGCCAGGCACGCGGGCTCGCCGCTTTGAGGTAGCCGTCGAGAAAGACGCGCCGGTCGATCTTGGCCTGATCGGCGAAGCGGGCGAGGCGCCCTTCGCGCTCGACGATGCGCCGGTTGAGGTCCTTGAGGCGAAGCGCCAGCTCCTCGATGCGGTCGGGATGGAGCACGACGGCCGTCAGGGCTTGCGCCAGCGATTGCGGGCTCCGGCTCTTGCGCGCGCGATCGAAGGCGCGGAGCGCCGGGCGCAGCAACGCCGCCTCGAGCTCGGCAAGGGGCGCCGCACCTTCCTCGTCCATGCCGCCGGATGCAATCGCCGCGGTCGCCGGGCTGCCCGCATTGCGCCGCGCCTGAGTCGCGGCCAAGTCGATCACGTCGCGAAGCGCGAGCTCACCCGCGCGGAGCGTCTGCGCCCATTGCGCCACCACCTTGCGCAGCAGGGGGCTGCGGTAGAGGGCGCTCAGCATCGCTTCCTGGCCCGCCTCGATCCGTTGCGCCAGCGCCACTTCGCCTTCCCGCGACAGCAGGTCGGCCTCGGAAATCTCCTGGAGGTAACGGCGCAGTGGATCGGCCGAGCGGCCGAGCTCGATCTCAGCCAGATTGCCGCGGACCGACACCGGCTCTGCCGCCGGACGCGCCGGTCGCTCCTCGTGCTCCGCGCGTTCCTGTCGGGTCGCGGTTTCCGAGGCCGGCTGCCGATCAAGCGCCTCAGCGCCAGCGAAATTCGCCCGCATTTAGGGTCACTCACACTTTTTCGGTGTTGCCACCGACCCCTCGATGAAGCCGGTGTGTCAAAATATGACGGCAGGAATATGGTCGGTTCTGCGCCACTTGGGAAGCCTGAAAAACGTTAACGCTGCAGATTGCCCAATTTATTAACTAAAACAAATGATTGCGATGCCTTTCCGCCGCCCTCCCCGAGCTTCCGTGAAGGGACGAATGCGAGGCATCGTGCAGCTTTGCAGCCCACTCACGGGCAATCCCGCCCTTTGGGGCTAGTCTTGGGCGATTGGCGGCTGGCGGGAGGCACGCGACAGGTCCGCCCCGGAGGAAGACGCATGCGCGCCGAACACCTTCGGGTCGCAATGCTGTTGGCGCTGTCGCCCGCGCCCGCCGGTGCAGCCGAGATCGCCGCCCAGGATGCAGCGCAGCATGTCGGCGAGAACGCGACCGTGTGCGGCACCGTCGCATCGGCACACCATGTCGAGCGCTCGCGGCTGCAGCCGACCTTCCTCGACCTCGATCGGACCTATCCCAACCAGAGCTTCACGGTGGTCATCTTCGGCAGCAACCGCGCCAAATTCGGCACGCCCGAGCGCGCCTTGCTGCACCAGCGCATCTGCGCCACCGGCGAGATCAGCCTCTATCAAGGGCGGCCTGAGATGGTCGTCCACGATGTGGCGCAGATCGTGCGTCAAGCGCGATAGGCTGCTGCGCGCCCCGCCTTGCCCGACGTCTCGGTCTTTCAAGCGTCATCGTATTGGGCTACATCTGCCGCGCCGCGGGACGGGACCGGATTGGGGGAGCGATGCAACAACGCTGGGGGCTTCCCATCGTCGCGTGGCCGTCGCGGCTCCGCCCCAACTACTGGGACGGCATCGCGCTGCCGCTGGTGCTTGGCGCCGTGGTGCTGCTCGCCTGGGCCAGCCGGCAGATGAACGCCCCCTACCGGATGGGTCAAGCGCTGCCGATCTCGCTCGATCCGCTCTACCTGCCGCAATACGGGCTGCGCACCGTGCTGCGCATGGCGGTCGCGCTGGTGGCGTCGCTGGTGTTCAGCCTTGCCTATGCCGCGCTCGCCGCCAAGAGCCGCCGCGCCGAGAAGGTGCTCATCCCGATCCTCGATGTGCTGCAATCGGTGCCGATCCTGGGGTTCCTCTCGATCACCGTCACGGGCTTCATCGCCCTCTTCCCGGGGAGCCTCTTGGGCTACGAGTGCGCGGCGATCTTTGCCATCTTCACCTCGCAAGCCTGGAACATGACCTTCAGCCTCTATCAGTCGTTTCTGGGCGTGCCACAAGACCTGCGCGAGGCGGCGCGGATGTACCATCTCTCGCCGTGGCAAAGCTTCTGGCAGCTCGACGTCCCCTATGCGCTGCCACAGTTGGTCTGGAACATGATGATGTCGGTTTCGGGCGGCTGGTTCTTCGTCGTCGCCTCCGAGGCGATCAGCGTCGCCGGCAACGACGTGAAGCTGCCCGGTATCGGCTCCTACATCGCGCTCGCGACCGAGAAGGGGGCCTGGGACGCGGTCGGCTGGGCCATTCTCGCCATGCTCGTCTTCATCCTCATCTACGACCAGCTGCTCTTTCGTCCGCTGCTGGCGTGGGCCCAGCGCTTCAAGGTGGAGGCGGTGGGCCAAGACGAGATCGATCCGCCCTGGTTTCTCACCATGCTGCAACGGGCGCGGCTCTTCGATCTCCTGTTGGCGGCACTGGACGGCATGGCGTCTCTCGCCAGCCAAGCGGCGCGCCGCGCGGTGCCGCGGCGCGGCACCGTCTCGCGCCGTCCGACGGAGCCGACGCCGCTCATCGACTTCGCCTGGAACGCGCTTCTGCTCGGCGTTGCGGCATCGGCTCTCATCGAGATCGTCCTTTTCATCCATGCCACGGTCGGCTGGGGCGAGGTTCTGACCGTCGTGGCGCTCGGCTTCGCGACGCTCATCCGCGTCGTCGTGCTGATCGCGCTGGCCGCGCTCATCTGGGTCCCGATCGGCGTCTGGATCGGATTTCGCCCGCGCGTCGCACGCCGCGTCCAGCCGATCGTGCAGTTCCTCGCCGCCTTTCCCGCCAATCTCTTCTTCCCGGTCGTGGCCTCGGCCGTCACCGCGTTTCACCTCAATGTCGAGATCTGGCTGAGCCCGCTGATGATCCTGGGGACGCAGTGGTACATTCTCTTCAACGTCATCGCCGGCACCCTGGCGCTGCCGACGGACTACCAGTTCGTCGCCAGCAATCTCGGCGTGAGGCATTGGCTCTGGTGGCACCGCCTCGCGCTTCCCGGTATCT
>DATJAV010000260.1:0-12384 GCA_035515835.1 Allostellaceae bacterium | reverse complement strand
CGTCCGCGCCCGCGGGAGCGCAGCGTCTCGACGGCGTCGAGCGCGCGCTCCGCCGCTATCTCGGCGACGATCCCCAGCGCTTCATCTCGGTGCGCCGCGTCGATGACGGCGACAAGACGCCGGGGTGGCGGCTGCGGCGCTATTTCGACGCTCGCGCGCAAATCGTCGTTTCCCTTGCTTCCGGCGGGTTTCTTCGCGTCGAGGCCGGCGATGAGCTGATCTCTCGGATCTTCGGGCTGCCGGCCGGTTTCTGGGCGGGCGTCATCGGCTTCGCCGCGGCGGCGCTGGCGATCGTCGCGGTCATCCGCGAGACCCGGCCATTGGCGCTTTTGGTCCGCTCGGTCGACAAGTTCGGCGCAGCGCTCGAGCCAGCCCCGCTGCCCGAGCGGGGCGCGCGCGAGGTGCGCTCGCTCATTCGCGCCGTCAACCGGATGCAGTCGCGTATCGCCGAGCTGGTGAAGACGCGCACTCTCGTCATTGGCGCGATCTCGCACGACCTCAGGACATATCTGACGCGGCTGCGGCTGCGCGTCGAGACCTTGCCGGAGGGCGAGACACGGCTACGCGCCGTCAACGACGTCGAGAACATGCAGGCCCTGATCGAGGACGCGCTGACCTTTGCCCGCGCGACCTTCGTCGGCGTCAAGAAGGAGCGGATCGACTTGGCCGCTCTGGTGGCGCGTGAATGCGAGGAGCGCGCGTCCGCCGGCAAGGCCGTGGCGGCGGCGGTGCCGCGCGGCACGGCGATGGTGGATGGCAGCGCCCCGGCGCTGGCGCGGGTGGTCGGCAATCTCGTCGACAACGCCGTCGCCTATGGCGACGCCGCCGAGGTCAGCCTCGCGCACTTTGGGGATAAATTGGAGTTGCGCGTCGAGGATCGCGGTCCCGGCGTCCCGGCGTCGGAGCGCGAGCACATCTTCGAGCCGTTCCACCGGATCGAGGCCTCGCGCAACCGCGAGCGCGGCGGCGCCGGTCTCGGCCTTGCCATCGCGCGGCAAATCGTCGAAGGCCACAGGGGTAGAATCACCGTCGAGGATCGCCCCGGCGGCGGCGCTCGCTTCATCGTGCGGTTGCCGGCCGCCTACGGCGACCCCCTTCGCTGACGCCAGCTTGCTGCGACGGGTTGGTCCGCGGCGGACATCGGAAAAGCTGGAATATGGAAGGCAGGGAACCAGCTCACCAGCAGGCAAAGTCGTTGGGGTTGATTTTCTGCAGATAGCACTGCGTTCTCTTGATGCCGTGCTGCACGATCGAGTCCAACCAATTCGGGGTGGATTGGTTTGAGCGCGGCTGAGGAGCCTTTGCGGCCGCGATCATCGCCCGGCAATCCAGGACGCGCTGCTTCAGCTTCTCGAGTGGGATCACATGCGCTTCCATGCGTCGGTCGAGCTTCATCGCCTGGGTTTCGTCGAGCAGCGCCTCGCGCGTGTAGCAGGCTTGGTATTCGGCGAAGGCGCGGCCGAGATAGGATTCGGCGGATTGCGGATTGTGCCGGATCGCCATGGCAAACTGGCCGATCGCGAAATCATTGTCGCCCATCAGAAAGACGGCATAGCCATAGAGCTGATGGGCATAGTAGTTGTCGGGGTCGATCGGGATGACGGCCTCGATTTCCCTGATGGCGGCCTCGACGCTGCGGCGCGGCGGCTTGCCGCCGCCTGGCGGCGCCTCCAACTCCTTGCTGGCCCGGTCGAGATGGGCCTGGAGGGTCTGCTGGTCCGTTGCGCCGGCTGCCCCGGCAGGCACCGCGAGGGAGAGAGCGGCGCCGAAACATGCCGTCAGGAAAACCGCTCGCTCGCCCCGCATCGCCGCGCCCCCTTGGCCGAAATACTGAAAAAAGTAACGGCGGCTTGGGTAGAGAACAAGCCAAGGAATGCCCGATCGATCGCACCTATCTTTCGCCATCCCCGATCCGCCATGACCTGCCGAGATAGCGGGGTCTGGCCGCTGCGCCCTTGGGCACCCCCGCGTCCGATCGCCGCGGTGTCCTCCGGAGCCGGGTCAGGCAAAGCGCGACCGCGAAGCTTGCGAACGCGACATCGTCAGCGGGCGCATTCGACGGCTTATGTCGGCCATCCGTACGACGTCGCCGCGCGCATGAAAGCGGCAACCGCCGGCGAGAAGCGTCGGCCGGCGATCGAAACCAGGAACACGTCGCGGATGATTTCCGGATCGATGACGGGGCGCGTCATCAAGCCGGGAATAACGGGCGAGAAGGACGGCAGGAAAGTGACGCCCATTCCCGCCAACACCATCGCCTGGATCCAATCCTCGCGCTCGCTGCGATAGACTTTCGCGGTATTGAAGCCATGCGTCCGGCAAATATCGCCGATGTAGTCCTTATATTCGCAGTTGATGCGCAGCAGGTAATCTTCGCCGGCGACGGCGGCCACCGGCACCGCGTTCATCGCCGCGAAGGGATGACTGACGGGAAAGGCGATAACATAGGGCTCGCGATAGAGCCGGCGAGTGTCGAGCCGCTCGTCGAACGCCTCGGGCTGCGCCATGATGGCGGTGTCGAGATCGCCGGCCAGCAGCATCTTCGCCAGGTCTTCAGGCACGCCCTCGACGAGCGTCAGCTCGATCCCCGCATGGGCCAAGCGGAACTGCGACAGGAAGCTCATGAAGCGCAGCGGTCCGATGGTGCACATGACGCCGAGCTTGAGCGGTGCATGATCCAGTCTGAGAAATCCGCGTGCTGCGCTCTTGGCCGCCTCGGAGCCGTGAAATACCCCTGCAAGCTGCGGGCGCAGGAGTTGGCCGAGGTCGGTCAGATGCGTGCGGTTCCGCTCGCGGCGAAAGAGCAAGCCGCCAAGCTCGTCCTCAAGCTTTTGAATGGCGCGAGTGAGCGCCGGCTGCGTCACGTTCACGCGTTCGGCCGCGCGCGTGAAATTGAGCGTCTCGCAGACGGCCAGAAAATACCGGATCTCGTGCATCTCCATGTGAACCCCCAGGGCGACCTCGAGACGATAATCGCAGTCCGTCGAACGGGTGACGAGAGAGCACTATCCCGATCGGGTTACCTCACAGTGCCACAAGGCGCGCGCGGCGGTCGAGGAAGCGGCGCGCGACGAACTCGCCACGAAAATTTCCCTCGTCTCCACGAAGTGGGGCCGCTGTCCCATTTGGAACAGGCACAGAGAGGTTCGGTGGTCTCGACGATCGGGCACATTCCACCTGTGTCTTTCCTCTCCGCCGCCCCCTATGCTAGCTCCCGGCGCTTGCGAGGGGAGACGGGCTTATGACGATTGGATATCGGACGCTCGGCCACGGACCGAGCCATGTGCTGGCGCTCCATGGCTGGTTCGGCGACGAGACGAGCTTCGATCCGATGCGCGATGCCCTCACCGTCGACGAGTTCACCTATGCCTTCATGGCCTATCGCGGCTATGGCGTCTCGCGCCAGCAGCGCGGCGACTTCACCATGAAGGAGATCGCCGCCGACGCGTTGGCGCTGGCGGACGCCTTGGAATGGGAGACCTTCAGCCTCGTCGGCCATTCGATGGGCGGGATGGCGATGCAGCGCATTCTCGCCGACGCGCCGAAGCGGGTCGAGAAGATGGTGGGGGTGACGCCGGTGCCGGCCTCGGGCGTGCCCTTCGACGCCGAGAGCTGGAAGCTCTTCGAGGGCGCGGCGCGGAGCCTCGACAATCGCCGCGGCATCATCGATTTCTCGACCGGTAACCGCCTCTCCAAGGCCTGGATCGACCGCGTCGCGCGCTATTCCGCCGAGACCGCCACGGTCGAGGCCTTCGGGGCCTATCTCGTCGCCTGGGCCAAGACCGATTTCCACGTCATGAT
This sequence comes from Allostellaceae bacterium, assembly GCA_035515835.1. GTDB lineage: Bacteria > Pseudomonadota > Alphaproteobacteria > ATCC43930 > CGMCC-115725 > DAHUYF01. Next base: position 8,583 of record DATJAV010000260.1, on the reverse strand, counting down.
CAAGGGCAACCCTGTCCCCATCAAAGTGATCGTCGGCGCCAATGATCATTCGTTGACAGAAGAGGTGATGCGGGCAAGTTATCTCGCCTGGTATCCCAATGCCGAGCTCGAGGTCATTCCCAACGCCGGCCACTACCCCATGAACGAGACGCCGGTGGCACTCGCCACCACGATCGAAGCGTTCCTGCGGAGGGACGCAAAGAAAACCTGAGGGAGAGGAAGAGATGCTGATCAACCTGCAGGCCCGTCGCATCCATTACGATTTGACCGGCCCCGAGACCGGGCCGGTGGTGTGCATCACCCACTCGCTCGCATCCGACAGCGGCATGTGGGCGGAACAAGTGCCGCCGCTTCTCGCCGCGGGATATCGCGTGCTGCGGCTCGACATGCGCGGCCATGGCGGCAGCGACCCCGTCGCCGGCGACTATACCATGGCCGAGCTCGCCGACGACGTCGCGACATCGCTCGATTTCCTCGGCATTTCCCGCGTGCAATTCATCGGCCTCTCGATCGGTGGCATGCTGGGCCAGGCCTTTTCGCTGGCCTATGGGCAGCGCCTCATCTCTGCCATGCTCTGCGATACCTCGCCCCAGACCATGCCGGGCGCTGCGGAAGCCTGGGCGCCCCGCATCGCCGCCGTCAAAAAGGCGAATTCGGTCGCGCCGCTCGCCGATGGCACCATGGAGCGCTGGTTCACCGACGCCTTCAAGCCGCGCAATCCCGGCCGCTGGAAGCAGATCCACGCGACCATCGGCGGCACTTCGGCCGCCGGATATCTCGGCTGTGCCGGCGCCATCCTCAATTTCGATTTCATCCCGAAGCTGCCGACGGTGAAGACGCCGACGCTCGTCGTCTGCGGCGCCGACGACCAGGGGACGCCGCCCCCCGGCAACAAGCGCATCGCCGAGCTCATCCCCGGCGGCCGCTACGAGGAGATCGCTAATGCCCGGCATTTCCCCAATGTCGAGCATCCCGACACCTTCAATCGCATCATGATGACCTGGCTCGACAGCCACCGGTAAAATCGACTCGCGCGCGAACACCGCGTTTCCGCTTTCACCCGGAAATGCTTGGCGGAATGCGAAAACCGATCGAGCGCCGTTTCCCTATCGGCAAGGCCGATCGGAGGGGCCGCGGTGGCACGTCGATTGCGGTGGAGGGTCATGCTGAGGCGGAAGGGCGCCTCTCGGCACCAGTTGGTCGGAACCAGGGTCACCGACGCAATCCCGGTTCCCGGCTCGCCCTACGAATTGGACGTCGCGGGCGAAGTCCTCGCGACCGAAGTCGAATACACCGTGAGGCCGCCGGCCGGCGCGTTGCCGGATGACGGCTATTTGTATCTCATCGAGAGATGATCGGCGGCCGCCGGCATGACGTGCGGCCAAGGATGGACACGCAACGCCAAGCCCGGGCATAGTGCATCGCCATACTCGACCTTCATTGCTCCGCGGAGCGCGCCATGGCCTTCGTCTTTGGTGTCGTGACATTCGTCCTGGGCGCGACGCTCGTCGCCGTCTGCCTCTTCGCGATCCCCGGCCCGCCCGCGGAGGGCGGGGGTGAGCAGGCTGACGCGGCGGGTCACGGCCATGGCCATGGCGGGCACTGAGCGCCTCGCGCTGGCGGCGCTCTGCGTGCTGGCGCTCTGCGCCGCGGCGCCGGCGCCCTCTCCGGTGACGCCGGATTTGGTGGCGGCGGCGCAGAAGGAAGGACGCGTCGTTCTCTACACCAGCATCGAGCTTCACCTCGCGGAGCGTTTAGGCCATGCCTTCGAAGCGAAATATCCCGGCATCACAGTCCAGGTCGAGCGCTCCGGCGCTGAGCGCAACTTTCAGCGCATCGCCCAGGAAGAGGCGAGCAACGTGCACGCCGCGGATGTCGTCGAGTCCTCCGATATCGGCCATGCCCTCTCCTGGAAGCGGGACGGCCTGCTCGCGGCTTATGTTCCGGAGGATGTGGCGAAATATCCCACGGACGCGCGCGACCCCGACGGCTTCTACGCCGCCGATCGCGCGACGCTTTCGGTGATGGGCTACAACACGCACCTGGTGAAGACCGGGGACGCGCCCAAGAGCTTCGCCGATCTTCTCGATCCGAAATGGTCGGAGAAGATCGTCAAGGCGCATCCCGGCTATAGCGGCACGATCATGACCGCGACCTTCGAGCAAATTGAGGCGCTGGGCTGGCCCTATTTCGCGAAGCTCGCGGGCCAGCACGTGATGCAGACCCAATCCGCCACCGACCCGCCGAAGAAACTGGCGCTGGGCGAGCGCCCGGTGATGGCGGACGGCAGCGAATACGTCATGTTCGAGCTCATCGCTGCCGGCAATCCCATCGCCATCATCTATCCCACGGAAGGGACGCCGCTCATCTTGGGGAGCGCCGGCGTGATGAAGGACGCGCCTCATCCCCATGCGGCCCGGCTGTTCCTGAACTACCTCTTCTCGCTCGAGGGCCAGCAGCTCATGAGCGACGCCGGCACCCGCTCGCTTGATCCCGAGGTGAAGGAGCCCAAAGGTCGCGTGCCGCTCAAGAACCTGAAGCTCATCCGCGGCGATCCGGAAGCGCAGGAGAAAGCGATCGAGGCGATCAAGCGGAAGTATGCGGAGTATTTCGGCACATGACGCTGCATGGATAACGTGCTTCGACATGCACGCAGCGCGCATGTCGAAGGACGTGCAGCGCCAATGCAGCGCCCTTAAGCGCGCAGCGCCCCCAGATCGATCGGCCCGTCGAAGATCCGCCGCACCAGATCGCGCGCGGCATCTGCTGGCGGCCAGCCGCCATGCGCGGCGTTGGCGAAGAACTTGGCCTCGATCGCGGCGCGCGTCAGCGGCTGCTGCGCGCCGCCGCGGAGATGGTTTTGCCGCTCCTCGACGACGCGGCCATCCGTCAGCACCGCTCGGACATGCCCGGTATAAGCGGCGGGGTAGGGGTTGGCGGGGTCGATGACGTAGCGCACTTTCGCGGCAAGCGCGCGGATGCGCGGGTCCCGAAGCGTGCCCTCGGTGAAGGCGGCGAGGCCGGCGTCGCCCGTCATGAACCCCACGGCGATGCAGAAGGGCGTGCTGAACTTGGCGGCATAGGCGTTGGGCGGCGCCTGCTTCTGGGCGAGCGGCTCCCAGAGGCGATGCACCGTGCCTTCCGCCACTTCGCAGACGAGTTCCGCCACGCTCTCCGGCGCGAGACCGCGCTCCGCAAGTCGTATGGCGCAGTCGATATAGGGATGGGTCATGGTGCCGCAAGCGAAGGGCTTGAAGGCCAGGGTCTCCGTTACCCAGCGCGTGCCGAATCCCTCGAGCAGCTTTCCCCAATCGCCGTCGCGCGTGCGCGCGAAGCCGTTGAAGAGGCCGTGCGTTCCCTCGAAGACGCTGGCCGCGCCGATGAAGCCGCCCTTCGCCAAGAGTGCCGCGCTCAAGCCGGACTGCGCCGCCCAACCCGGATGAAGCCGCTTCGTCCAGGAGCCGTCGGCGAGATACTCGATGATCCCACTCGCCATGCTGCCGGCAATGCCGAGCGCGGCGACGGTCTCGGCCGGCGGCAGGTCGAGCGTCGCCGCTACCGCGGCGGCCGACGCCATTGCCCCGAAGACGCTGGTGGGATGGAACCCTGCTTGATGGACGCGCTTTGGTGCAACGAGACTCAAGCGGCAGATAGTCTCGACGCCGACGGCGATGCCGCGGAGCGCCGCGCTGCCGTCGCGGCCGAAGCGCTCGGCCGCTGCCAGCACCGCCGGCACCACCACGGCGCCGGCATGGACGGGACCGCCCTCGAAAGTGTCGTCGAAGTCCTCGCCATGCGCCGCGGCGCCGTTGACGAGCGCCGCGCCGGCGGTGGAGAGGCGCCGCTCATGCCCGATGACGGTGGCATCGCCCGCGCCGTCGACGCCCGCGAGCAGCGCCCGGACATAGTCCGTGTTGCGCGCCGCAAGGCAGAGCCCGACGACGTCGAGCACCAGATCCTCGGCGACGCGGCGCACGCCCGGTGCCAGGCGCGCCGGCGCGACCGCGGCGATGGCGTCCGCCAGTTGCTCGGCGACTAGGGGTTGGCGTTGCGGCGACGGCATTGCGCTTCGGTCACGATAACGTCCATCGCGATGTCATGGGGGCGGGGGTAGACGCTGTCGAGACGCTGCACCTCGAAGCCGACGCCGACGGCGAGGGGCCGCGGTGCGAGCGCCGCCAGCGTGCGGTCGAAATATCCCCCGCCATAGCCCAGGCGGTAGTTCTCGGCATCGAAGCCCACCAGCGGCGCCAGTACCACGTCGGGACGCACGACGTTGCGCGCCTCGGGCACGGGGATGTCGTAGACGCCGCTCGCCATCGCCATCCCCGGCTCCCACAAGCGGTATTCGAGCGCCCCGCGCTTGTCGACGACCGCCGGCAGCGCGATCAGCCAGCCCGACCCGCGCAGCCGCTCGGCCAGCGGCCGCGCGTCGAACTCGGCCTTGAAGGGCCAGCAAATGCCGAGCACCTCGCCCGTGATCGAGCCGATGACCTGCAGCAGCGCCGCCTCGATCGCCGCGGCGTGGCGCTTGCGAAGCGCCGGGTCGAGCGCCAGACGGAGCGCGATGAGCCGGGCGCGCTGCTCCCGGCGCCAGACCTTCACCGCCGCGTCATTCATGGCCGTAGACGAGCTCGCTCGCGATATTGATGAGGATGTCGGCGTTCTCCTGCTTTGTCGCATAGCTGAGGAGCGGCCGCTCCGCCATGCCGATCTCGGCGCCCGTCTTCATGTCCCATTGCCAGAGATGCTTGGTGCAGGTGAGGACGCCTTCCTCGCAGACGCCGGAGATCTCGAGCGGTTCTGCCATGTGCGGGCAAAGCGGCGGGTAAGCGACCGCAGCGCCGTCGACCAGAACCGCGACTACGGTGATGCCGTCGACCGCGAATTTCCGCAGCTCGTCCGAGGCGAGATCGCCGATGGCGCAGAGCCGCTTCCAGCTCATCAGATCGGGTAATGCGAGCCCTTGTCGAGCCGCCGCGTGTCGAGGAACACGGTGCGGTCGCGAAACAAGGGGCGGCCATCCGCTAGACGAAAGCGATCGTGATACTTGCCGACGAGAAAGAGCTGCGTCTCGCCGGCGTCCAAATGCGCGTTGATGCCGTCGAGCATTGTGCGGTGACAGATGAAGGAGCTGGTGGCGGACGCTTCCTTGCCGCCATCCTCCAGCGCGATCGCGTAGACGCTGACATGGCGCGAGAGTTGGCCGTGGTCGGTGTTGTGGCGCGGCAGCATTTCGATCATCGTGCGCAAGCCCGGCATGTCGTGCTGGAGCCAGGTCATCTGCTTGCGGATCTCGGGACTGTAGGTCTGGATGCGATAGGTGAAATCCTCGGCGCAGAGTGCCAGCCAGTCCTTGAACCTTTCGGCATCGAGCAGCAGCGCTGCGCGGTAGATGAGATCGCGTACCGCCGCTTCGGGCGCACCGCTCATTCCGCCGCCATCCCTTCGCCCAGAGGATCGGCGGGCGAGCGGCCGACGCGGCGCGCCCATTCGCTGTAATAGTGGCGCATGCCGATTTCGTCATGAATCGACAGGTTCTCGCGCCGCCCGTGCAGCACGCGCCGCGGCGCCGTGCCCGGGCGCATCGAGACGCCTTGCCCGGTGATGCCCAACAGATCCTCGTGCAGGTTGCGCCCGAACGGACCCCAGATGGTGTTGTGGTCGGCGATGCGGCGCGCCCGCTCCTCCTCGGTGTCGCGCTTCAGGCCGATGCCGCGGAACTCGATCATCACCAGGTCGGGGCCGATCGGCGTCATCGTGTCGACGCGGAGCGACGAGCCCCGGATGTTGTAGGTGGTGCCGGGGAAGAGATCGACCATCTTCCAGCCATTGCGCGGCATGCCGGGAAATGAGAGGGGCCGGTCGCCCGCGCCCTGATAGGCGTCGTATTTCACCTCCATCGAGCCCACGGTGCAGTGGCCGTTGGCGAAGGTGGTGTAGTGCCGGTCGAAATAGCCTTTCTGCATCATGCTCGTGGCGCGGTTAAAATAATGCATGTAGTCGTGGTAGAACTCACTGTTGGTGTCGTGCCAGAGCTTGTAATTGCTGCGGATGAAGGCTTTGTGATAGTGGAAGATGTCGAGCGGCTCGCTCTCGAGCTCTTCCCGCATGAAGCCGAAAGCGTCGCCGATGAAGTCCGCGAGCGGCATGACCGCCGGATCGAGCGATACCCAGACGAAGCCGCCATGCGCGACCTCGCAGGGCAGCGCGGTGAGCCTCACCTGCGATTTGTCGAGGCGGTCCTGATACCCCTGCTTCTGCCGTGGAATGTCGACGCAGCGGCCGAGGCTGTCGTATTGCCAGGCATGGAACATGCAGGTCATGTGGTTGGCGTTGCCCGAAGGCTCGGCCACGCCGAGACTGCCGGCGGGCTTCCGCACGATGAGATTGCCGCGATGCGGGCAGACATTGAGGAAGGCGCGGATCTGGTTGTCGCTGCCGCGGACGATGATGACCGGCTCGCGCGCCAAAGTCAGCGTGCGGTAGTCGAGTGGCTGCGCCAGCTCCGATTCATGGACGGTGGCGAGCCACACCTTCTTCCAGATCTTCTGCAGCTCCTCCTCGAAGATCGAGGATTCGCTGTAGATGCGGCTGTCGACGAAAGGCAGCGCCTCGTTGCCGTAGCTGGTCAGGTCTGCCGTCATTCCGGTCCCCGTCTCTAGAAGAGGCCGGTGATCCGGCCGCTCTCGCTCACTTCGATGGTGTTGGCCGCCGGCACTTTCGGCAAGCCCGGCATGGTCATGATATCGCCGCAAATCACTACCACGAATTCGGCTCCGGCCGAAAGCCGGACCTCGCGGATTGGGATCATATGCCCGGAAGGCGCCGCCTTGACCGCGGGATCGGTGGAGAAGCTGTATTGCGTCTTCGCCATGCAGACGGGCAGGCAGCCGAAGCCCTCTTTCTCGAGCTCGGCGAAGCGCTCGCGGATCCTGGGGTCGGCGGCGACGTCGGCGGCGCCATAGAGGCGCTGGGCGATGGTGCGCACCTTCTCGAGCAGCGGCATCTCGTCGGGATAGAGGAAGCGGAATTCCGCGGGGTTAGCCTCGATGGCATGGATCACGCGGTGCGCCAGCTCCGCCGCGCCGGCGCCGCCCGCCGCCCAATGATCGGCCAGCACGCAATCGACCGCCTCGCGCCGGCAAAGGTCCTCGACCATGGCGACCTCCGCGGGGGTGTCGGCGCTGAAGCGGTTGACGGCGACGACGGCAGGGACGCCGAAGCGCCGCACATTGGCGATGTGCCGCGCGAGATTGCCGAAGCCCTTCTCGAGCGCCGCCAGATTCTCCTGCTTCAGAGTTTCCTTGGCCATGCCGCCATGCATCTTGAGGGCGCGGATGGTGGCGACGATGACGGCGCCCGCGGGGCTCAGCCCCGCTTTCCGGCATTTGATGTCGAAGAACTTCTCGGCGCCGAGATCGGCGCCGAATCCCGCTTCGGTCACGACGTAATCGGCGAGCTTCAGCGCCGCCTTGGTGGCGATGACGGAGTTGCAGCCATGGGCAATGTTGGCGAACGGCCCGCCATGGATGAAGGCGGGGTTGCCCTCGAGCGTCTGCACCAGGTTGGGCGCGATCGCGTCCTTCAAAAGCGCCGTCATCGGCCCGGCGGCCTTGAGATCGCTGGCGCGCACCGGCTTCCGCTCGCGGGTCTGCGCCACGACGATGTTGCCGAGACGGCGGTGCAGGTCGGCGAGATCCCGGGCGAGGCAGAAGATCGCCATGACCTCGGAGGCGACCGTGATGTCGAAGCCGTCCTCGCGCGGATAGCCATTGGCGACGCCGCCCAGCGAGGAGACGATGGCGCGGAGCGCGCGGTCGTTCATGTCGAGCGCGCGCCGCCAGGTGATGCGGCGGGGATCGATGCCGAGCGCGTTGCCCCAATAGACGTGGTTGTCGATAAGCGCCGCCAGCAGGTTGTTGGCGGTGCCGATGGCGTGGAAATCGCCGGTGAAATGGAGGTTGATATCCTCCATCGGCACGACCTGAGCGTAGCCGCCGCCCGCCGCGCCGCCCTTGACGCCGAAGCAAGGGCCGAGGCTCGGCTCGCGCAGACAAATCGCCGCGCGGCGCCCGATGTGGTTAAGAGCATCGCCCAGACCAACCGTGGTCGTCGTCTTGCCTTCGCCCGCCGGGGTCGGCGTGATCGCCGTCACCAGGATGAGCTTGCCGTCGGCGCGGCCGGCTTGCGCGCGGATATAATCGAGGGAGAGCTTCGCTTTGTGCGGTCCAAAGGCATAGAGCGCGTCGGAGGGAATGCCGAGCTTCTCGCGTGCGACGTCGATGATCGGCCGCAACGGGGCGGCCTGCGCGATCTCGATGTCGCTTTTCGGCCGCAGATGCTGCTCTTTGCTCATGCTCGTGACCTTCGAACCCCCTGCCGAGCATCAGGCGCCGCCACGATGCCTAAATGGTGGGCGCAATCATGAAAGCAGCCTTGCATACTGTAAAGCGCAAGGAGTCAATCGCCCCATAGCCCTGACTGATCACCGCCGGTGAGTGGCGGGTTTGCTGCACCGCAAGATTGCGCGAGCGGTGCCCGAAAATTATGGATGCCGACAATGTGTTCAATAACAATTCG